>CALWKA010000018.1 GCA_944381155.1 uncultured Clostridia bacterium | reverse complement strand
ATTGGAGCCTGTTTTGTCATTCAAGTATCATCGCCCAAACCTGAGTACACCATAGTCATTGATGCGGGGCATGGCGGGCGAGATGGTGGGAGCGTGGGAGTCAATGGCACGATTGAAAAAGAAATTAATCTTGTGTATGCAAAGGCGTTGAAAGAAAAACTTGTGAGTTCGGGATTCAGAGTGGAACTGACTAGAAAAACGGATGATGGACTTTATTCCGAATTTGCATCAAATAAAAAGATAAGTGATATGCGGGCGAGATTCCATATTATTCAAAATACCAATCCTAATTTGGTCATCAGCGTGCATATGAATAGTTTTGCTTCTACTAGAGCAAAGGGCGCGCTGACTTATTATAGGAAAGGGGATGAAGCGAGCAAGCGTTGCGCAGATTTGGTGCAAGCAAGTTTGAATACATATTGCGATGCGCCCACAAAAGAAGGAAAAGCGGGAGATTATTATATTTTGAATTGCAGTTATTACACATCAATCTTGATTGAATGCGGTTTTATTTCGAACCCTCAGGAAGAACGGCTTTTGAATACAGCGGAATATCGCGAAAAATTTATTGACGCGGTTTATTCGGGGATATTGCTGTATTTTGGCAATACGAAGAATTATATTTAATTTGATGATAGGTTTTGAAATGTGTATATTTAATCTAAAATCTTTTATAATGAGAAAATATAATTGATGCATTTTTTTATTCAAAAGGTGGCGATTAAAAATTTAAAATTATTTTTATCTGTTTATAAGGATATATAAAATCTTAATTTTGAAAATAAATAATTGACAAGAACTTTTGCTAATAAAAAATAAATATAAAAATATTAAAGGTCAATAAAAAATAAGAATGATTATATAAAATCAAATGTTATTGTATTTATAATTTAGAATAGAGTTTTTTATATTGATTTGCGAATAAAATTTGATCAAGTTTTTATTTATCAGAGTTTATGAATAAAAAAAGGAACTTATTTGATTTGACCGCAGTGAATTAAAATTTTGGTCGCTTTCGTATAGTTCCTTTATTTAACTTACAATTTTAATTCTTTGGATATTTGTAGCACTAAATGTGTTGATTGTTGATAAATATCAATTGCGCTTAATAATCAATCAATTCTTCATCACGGATATACAGACTTCCCGTCGTGGTGGTCACTTCTAAAGTGGCGCTGAATGTACTGATCGTGCAGTTTATATATTCTGTTCGTTCTTTATCTGTGTATCCGCCCGTACCCGTGCCCGCTATTTGCATTAGATTGACGCTGACATTGCCAGAATTTGTCAAAGTGTGCAATCTATACTCTGAATATTGGTTGATGATGAGTGAAACAGATCCGCGTTTCCCATTCACAACATTTTCGCCAAAGACATCGCGCATTGAAATCTCCGCTCTGCCGTTGTCATTGATCGTGATATACACATTTTCTACACCTGTGGCACTGATTTTGCCATTATTGGTGGTGGACATTAACATTCGGGCATTTGGGTTGTCTTTGTAACTTTCCGCTTCTTCATTAAATTTTATGTTTACATCTCCATAATCGGTGTTGGTCTGCACGCGTAGATATGCGGAATTCACGCGGATACTACCATCTTCTGTGCTCAATGAAATTGGTCCCCTGCTTTCACTAATGGTGATATCTCCCGTGTTGGTGAATAGGTCGGTTTCGGCTAGCACATTTGCGATTTCAATCTTACCTGACTTGGTCATCCTTATCGTACCGCCGTCTGTTAGGCTACCTATATATACATTGGTGTCGGCAGCGGTGATATCCACTTGAGATACGGTGTTTGCTTGAATTCGCCCGCCCGCTTCTGGCTGATCTTCGTCTATATTTAAACAAGAATTAATGATTATGACTGCATTTTTGTTTGATTCAATTTTCACATTGCCGAGCGTGGATGACTGCGCTTCAAAATATCCACTTGTGGCAGATAGATATACATCATTATTGTTGACACCAGCGGACTCCCCGATCACAAAATCTGCCCTACCAATAGTGGCATCAATATATCCTAAAAGCGTTCCATCCGTGAATGAGAAATCTCCGCTCGTGGTTTCATATATCAAATTGTTTATTTGTAAACTCGTGTTTGAAATAGTGGTGAGTGCGGAACCATTGTTTAATATGATATTAAAGGCTTTTGTCGTGGGGATACGCAATTGAATAAATGAATCGTTGATAACGGCTGCGCCGTGTGGCTCGGATATATCAAAAGTCAATTCGCCATTTTCAACATCTTCTTCAATGTCCACTTTGCTATTTTTATTCAATACAAATCCTAATGAATTGGCGTATACGCGTACCGAAATTTCTTCGCTGGAAGCCGGCACAACAAACACATCATACGCGCGTGAATTTAGGCGGATGGTGGATATGTTGCTAGCATCGTATGCTTCAGAATTGTAATTGTCCGAATAACTAATGTATGTGATTCCAAACAAACTAGAACCCGGAACGAAGAACAAATACAAAATTCCTAGTGCAAATAGCCCTATTAAAAGCAGTATCACAATCAAAAAATATCTTACAAAAACTTTCATATTTATATTTTATAAAAAATAGTGAGTTTTGTCAATAGAAAAATTGGATAGTTTATTATTAATAAAATTTTGTTATGTCTTGCGCTTAAAGTGACGATAAAAAGCAATATTAATATACTTGTTGATGTATTTATTAAATTTTTATATAAAAATTTATTGTATAAGTTGTTATATTTATTAAGGTTATTTATAAGTTTGTATATTTATTTTGTTATTTATACTTTTATCATTTTTAATTCATTAATTATAGATAATATTGTTATATAAATATTATTATATATATTAGATTTACTATTATATAGTTATTTATTGTATCTGATAATTTATTTACGCCATTGCAATTATTATTTATAGTTGTATTTATATTTTGCTATTTTACTCGATTCTTCTAAACATCATTTTAGTTTGATTTCGAATTTATTTTTATTTAAAAAAATCTATCCATAATAAAAAACAAAAGGCATTTTAAGTTTGATTTTAATATCAATTAATGATATAATTGATGCGGAGTTTATTATGTTGATTGATATAGAAGGTACAGACGGATCAGGTAAGGCAGTGCAGACAAAAAAATTGTTTGACTATCTCGTAAATAAAGGATACAAATGCAGATTGATAAGTTTCCCCAACTACGATAGTCCGTCTAGCGAACCCGTGAAAATGTATTTGGCAGGTGAGATCAAATCGGACTTGGACGGATATCAAAATAGTGCGCTATTTGCGGTGGACAGGTTGATCACTATGAACAATGGTATTGATATCAATGATTATGATTTCGTGTTGTTTGACAGATATGTGCCTAGCAATATGATACATCAATCGACTAAAATGAATAATTATGCAGAAATTGATAGTTTCATTGATTGGGTGGCAGATTTTGAGTATGGGAAATTGAAGCTTCCAAAACCTGACAAAATCATTTTTTTGGACAATCCGCCTAAATATAGTATTCAATTGGCGCGGGCGCGCTCCGAACTAAAAAATAAAAAGGAAAAAGATATTTTGGAATCGGATGATAGTCACATTCGTCTTGCGTACGAACGCGCTAAATATATTGCAAAAAAATTTGATTGGATACACATTAATTGCGTGGATAAAAGTTTGAAATCAATTGAACAAATACACAAAGAAATCTTGACTAAACTAGGGTTATGATGCTATTATAATTAGCAATTCAAATTTTATATTTCGAGTTGTTGCATTTTCAAATGTCAAATAAAAATTGATGTTTTAAATAAAAATAATAAAAATTTGCGTCAGATAAAAAATTTTAATATAAAATTGCTGATAAAGGAGATTATATGAAAAAGATTACTAGAAGAGAATTGATAGACAAATGGTTCAAATTTTATAAAAACAAAAATCATATCTTGATACCAAGCGCTAGCATCGTGCCGGAAAATGATCCTAGCGTGCTATTCACTACGGCGGGTATGCATCCGCTCGTGCCATATTTGCTTGGTCAACCGCATCCAAAGGGAAAGCGTTTGTGCGATCTTCAAAAATGTATTCGTACAGGGGATATTGACGATGTGGGGGATGACAGCCATTGCACTTTTTTTGAAATGTTGGGCAATTGGAGTCTGGGCGATTATTTTAAAAAGGAGATGATTCCGTGGAGTTATGAGTTTTTGACTAGTCCGGAATATCTAGGATTGGACAAAGACAAAATCGCTGTGACGGTGTTTGCGGGCAACGATATCGCTCCGCGTGACGAACTTTCTGCAAATCTATGGGAAAAGCAGGGCATAAAAAAAGAAAATATCTATTATTTGAAAGATAATTGGTGGATATTGGGTAGCGGAATTGGTCCGTGCGGTCCAGATAGCGAAATGTTTATTGATACGGGAAAACCAAAATGCTCACCCGAATGCAATCCTAGTTGTGATTGCGGAAAGTTTTTGGAAATCTGGAACGATGTGTTTATGGAATACAAAGTGAATCCAGATAAATCGGTGGAAAAACTTGCGCATCCAAATGTTGATACGGGTATGGGATTGGAGCGTACGCTTTGCAAGTTGAACGGGTATAAATCTATGTACGAAACCGAACTCTTTTTGCCTACCATCAATTACCTTCAGGACATAAGCGGAAAAGATTATAAAGATGAAGAATATACTTCATCCTTTAGAATTATTGCCGATCATCTTCGCGCAGCGACCTTCATAATTGGAGATGAAAGGGGAGTTTGCCCTAGCAATTTGGGGCAAGGATATGTTTTGCGTCGTTTGATTCGCCGTGCTATTAGACACATTAAAAAATTAGGAATTGGCAGTGGGCATTTAGGCGAAATTGCTAAAATTTATATTGATTATTTCAAACAAGATTATCCAGAACTTGAAAATAATTCACAAAAAATTTTAGACGAACTGAACAAAGAAGAAGAGAAGTTTTTGAAAACTATTGAGCTGGGCAATCGCGAATTTGAAAAAGTGATTCAGGGAATTGAGCGAAAAAATCAGTTTATGGCAAAAGATCCAAACTATGTGCCTGAAAAAATGATTAGCGGAAAGAGCGCGTTTAGGTTGTATGACACTTTTGGCTTCCCGATCGAACTCACCAAAGAAATGGCGGATGAACGCGGTTATCTTGTGGATATGCAGGGCTTTAATGAGGCGTTTCGTCAGCATCAAGAATTGGCGCGCACCACGAATGCGGGCGTGTTTAAAGGCGGGCTTGCTGATGACAGCGTCTGGACGACCAGATTGCATACAGCTTGCCATTTGTTGCTAGCAGGGTTAAGGAAAATGTTTGGCACATCGATTGAACAAAAAGGTAGCAACATAACGAGCGAACGCTTGCGTTTTGATTTCAATTTTGACAGAAAGTTGACGGAAGATGAAGTCAAAGGGCTAGAAAATTTTGTAAACAGCGCCATTGAAAGAGCAATCCCGGTGCAAAGATTGGAGATGACTTTTTCAAAAGTTAAAGAGAACGGAGCATATGGCGTGTTGAAAGCGCAAGATAATGATGTGATATCTGTCTATAAAATTGGCGATGTAGATTTTCAAATTTGTGGCGGTCCGCACGCAAACAATACTAGCGAACTTGTAGATTTTAAAATCATAAAACAAGAGGCTGTGTCTGCTGGAGTTAGAAGAATCAAAGCGGTGATCAACACGAAGCATAAATCTGAATAAATTTATTAAAACAAGATAAAGCGAATAGAGATAGAGTGGTGAAAAATATATGTAGTTATATTAGTTGCGATAGTTGCAAAAAGTCAAATCGCACGAAAAAACACAAATGTTTAAATCATCCTTGCAAGCGGTCAGATAGACAATGTAATAATAAAAAATGTTTTTGTTGTGAGATAAAAAAATTTATGAAGTTTATAAAGTTTTGAACAAAAAACTAAAATAGTTGAAAAAGGCCGAGTTGAAGGGTATTCAATTTGACCTTTTTGTTTTTTTGTATTATGATAAAGTTTAGATAACAAAATATTAAGAGAGAAAAAATGTTTTATTTCAACTATTATTCACCTTTGGGCAAAATGATTGCAATCGCGGATGAAAGAAATCTTTTGGGATTGTATTTTTTGGATCAATCATATTTTAATCTATCAAAAATTTATGATTGTGTAGAAAATGATAAACTAAAAGTTTTCGTTCAGTGCAAAAAATTTTTAGACGATTATTTTTCGGGGAAGATTGTGGATGGTTCAAAGATTCCAATCAGTTTGCATTGCACAGATTTTCGTAAAATGGTATTGAATATTGTGAAGAATATTGGTTATGGCAAAACGCTTACATACAAAGAGATAGCAAAAAAGATATTTTTACTTACAGGTAAAAGAACATCCGCGCGTGCGGTGGGTAATGCGGTGGGGCACAATCCTATCAGCATAATTATTCCTTGCCACCGTGTGATAGGTTCAAATGGCGCGCTCACCGGATATGCGGGCGGGTTAGACAAGAAAAAAATTTTGCTTCAAATTGAAGCAAAAAATAAATTTTAGTTTTTTAATATTGTAAATTTTTTATCTTTATATGAAACTTTGCGAAAATTTTCGCGATTTTTACCACTAAATTTTATGTAATCATTTTATTCATTCTAGTTCAATGAAAATTTTTATTTTGTTAAATTATATGTTATTGTTTTGGGCGTCTTCAACAGGATGAATGCTTACAATTTGTTTTTTCAGCACATTGCCGTCTTTATCGCAAAAACCAGATCTTCGCGAAATCACCATAATGTTTTTCCATGGACGATCTTGTAGTACAGAAATGGATATTTGGCTTTCTGGGTAAAATTTTGATTGATCCGCTTCTTGATAATCTTGGATTTTTAAATATCTTTGCATAATAGTGGATAAATCGTCCAAAATTGATGAAAAAATTTTAGTTAGTTGAAAGTATATATCTGAATTTGAAAGTTTACGGTCGCTTGGGTTGAATCGTTGTTCAATTGCTTCAAGCGTGTTGAATAAATATGATAAATCATTGAACATCATTTTTCTCCAATCTCTTTTTTGCTCAAAATCATCCGATCTATACTTTTCGACCAGCCTATCCAATGTGTTTGTTATGTCTGTATAGGCATAAATAATATCATCCACAAGTCGAGTGTTGAATATAAGAGTATAAAATATTTCACTATCTTCCAAAACATTTTTTATATAATCTGACATTTCTTCAAGATAGTCGCCGAGCAGTTGACCTACAAATATTTTTTGATTATTTAAATTTAAATATTTTTTTACGAGCGACATATTTATCTCCTTTTTTCATCGTGATCAATTGAAAATTGTTAAAATCGAGATTGATATTTTCCATCGGTGTGTATTGCATAAAAATTCGTTTGTTAAATTTATTGAATGGGCATATATTGGCTGGAAAAAGTTTGATGCATATTCAAATTTTTTGTTTTTTATGAAAATTTTAGATTTTATCAATTTGTGTTCGATCAAATTTTCAATTGACATAATCGATTTTTTTATGATTTTCGTTATATTTATGATATCACTGATTCTCAATTTCGTCAATACTGAATTTTATATTTTTATTGATAGACAACTGTGGATATTGAAATTTTAACCTTTTTTATGCTTTTGATAGCGAAAATGTGATATCAAAATGCGTTTTTCGTTTGACATATATTTTTTTATTGGTTATTATAATATTAACAAAAGGAGGGTTTATGGCAAAGAATAAAACAGATTCTACTAGTCTTATCTTGAAAATCGTTGCTATCGTAACAGGTGTATTCACTTTCGTTGGTATGGCTTTCAAATTCCTCGTTAGTTCTTCAAAACAGTTAGAGAGTCTTTCTTCTACTGCATCTATGAATGATTGGTTTGACGGAATTGATCTTATGGCTGAACTACCTGAAGGAATGCGACCTGATTATTTAGGAGCTTGGCAGACTGCTAGAATCTTTATGTGGATAGCTTTGATCGCTGTTGCTGTTGTCGTTGTCATCTGCATTTTGAAATTCTTCTTGAATCTTGGAATTTTGAATTTGCTTATGAAGATTGTGGCAATTGTAGGTATCGTATGTTCATTGGTGTTCATCATTGCATTATTTGTTGGATGCGGTCAGGCTTCAACAGAGGTTTCGTCTATGATGCCTAGTGTTGGACCATATGTTATCGCTATCGCTGGTCTTGTTACATCCGGATTGGGTATAGCTATCGCTAAAAGATAAAAATTAAACACATCAATTTTGCTTTGCGCATCTTTGATGTGTTTTTTTTCATTAAAATCTCCTTTGAATCTCTATCTAAAATTGAAGTTTGTTTCAGCGAAACGGCTATAAAATATTTATTTTTGTAAAATACTTTTAAAATTAATATTGTGAGAATATTGGTAATTGTTATATATAATTTCTTTCTACTAGCATAAAAAGAGTGATGGAAAATAATCTTTTTTCTATTCTATTAATTGTTTTATTTACAATCTAATTGTTTGAATATTATTTAATTGACATTTTGTTTGTTAGTATTTATAATAAAAATGTTTTAATATAAAACAATTTATATATCTTCTCGTCCTAGAAGATAATCTATTGTCACTCCGAAGTAATCTGCAATTTCAACGAGAGAATCTATCTGCGGAGAGCGTATTTGCAAAAGCCAACAATTTATAGTTGACTTTGGAATGCCTGTTTCTTGAGATAATTTTGATATGCTTAAAGATTGCAACTGCATTAATTCTTTCAATCTCTTTGCAAATATTGATAAATTGTTCTTCTTCACAAAATTATTATGAAACAATTTGGCAATTTTATAATAAATAATTGCGATTGCAAGCGGTTTTTATATTAAAACTATAGGATACTTGGAAGCTTTGAATCAGTCAATTTGCCGGCAAATAATTTGAACAGCAGTCGTACCTATAATAGAAAAGCACTTTAGTGCTTCAGCTGTAGAAAAACGGATAAACAAAAACATTAGAAAACAAAATATGAGCAACGAATTTTTGTCAATCAATATTTTGTATAATCTCTAGTGAAACTGTATTCATTTTTAGTTTGAAGCACTTTTGTGTTTTTTTATATTGAAAATTTGATAAAACTATTGATTAAATTTTCATTTTCAATTATAATAAAAATATGCAGAGATGTCAGAGCGGTCGAATGAGCACGATTGGAAATCGTGTGATGTGAAAGCATCCGCAGGTTCAAATCCT
>CALWKA010000017.1 GCA_944381155.1 uncultured Clostridia bacterium | reverse complement strand
GGAGCGGAAGACGAGATTCGAACTCGCGACATTTGCCTTGGCAAGGCAACGCTCTACCACTGAGCCACTCCCGCATAGCTAATATATTATTGAATCAATTTTTATCAAAATTTGACTTGTTATATTATTAACTTTGCATATAATCAAACAAAATCTTAATTTAATTGATATAATAATATATTCAAACGACGATATAATGTTAAAATAAAATACAATCGTTTGAATTGGTGGGAGATATAGGACTCGAACCTATGACCCTCTGCTTGTAAGGCAGGTACTCTACCAACTGCGCTAATCTCCCATACATTAGCGATTGCAATATTAATATAGCATAAATAAAATATTATGTCAACGATTTTTCATAAAAATATTAAAATTATAAAAAATAAAAGGGAAAATTTCCCTTTTATAAAGATTTAATTTTGTTTGAAAAATTATTTTTTGCAATTTTTCGTACTAGTCGAACCGCAAGATTTCGTGCTAGATGATCCACAAGATTTTGTTGAACAATTTTTGCTAGATGCTGATTTTGTGCTTGCAGATTTAGTACTAGAATTTTTTGCGCTAGTAGAACCTGCATTGGTTGCGCTTGTGCTAGCGCTGTTTTGAGATGAAGAATTTTTCATCGCATTTTTCTTTTTACCAAACATAATTAAACTCCTTTCAGTAGTTGCCTACATCCATAGTATGCGCAAAAATTGCATAATTAATACCATAATAAAACAATTTTCGACAAAAAATAAAAATACCCAATATAATGGGTATTAAAATAATATTATACACTATATAAGCTATTCAATTGATATAATGTAATAGTAGACAGGTTGCCCACCAAACACGACAGAAATGTCTATATCTGGATATTTTTCTTCTAGTTTTGCTTGAAGGTTGCTAGAATCTTCTTCAGTGACACCTTCTCCATAGAATAATGTAATGTTGCTAGAATCAGACTTTACTAATTTGTCCACTAAATCTACTGTGGTATCAATGACATATTTACCTGTTGTCAATACAGAGTGCTCGTCCAAGCCCATTATATCTCCAACTTTTACATTGATGCCATCAACATTCGTGGTGCGTACAGCATAAGTAACTGAACCAGATCGAACATTAGCCATAGCGTCAAGCATATTTGATTTATTTTCTTCTATGCTAGCATTAGGGTCAAAAGCTAAAATTGCGTTGACTCCTTCAGGAATACTCCTAGTAGGAATCACAATTAAATTTTTGTCCGTAATGTCATTTGCTTGCTCTGCTGACATAATTATATTTTTATTATTTGGGAAGACAAAAATATTCTTTGCATTTACTTTATCTGCCGCAGTGGCTATATCATTAGCGCTAGGATTCATAGTTTGCCCACCGCTGATAATATAATCTACATCAATATCCTTGAATACATTACTTAACCCTTCGCCTGCTGCTACAGATATCATACCATATTCTTTGTCTGGCACTTTCTCTTGCTGTTTCCTTAATTGACGATTTTGCTCCAACATATTTTCAATCTTGACACCATTCAATTCGCCCAATTGAAGCGCATAGCCCAATGCCCTATTTGGTTCGTTCGTATGCACATGCACTTTGATCAATTGCAAATCTCCAATACATAGCACGCAATCGCCAATCTCCATAAGGCGTGAGCGCAGAGTGTTGATGTCTGCATCCGTTGTCTTTTCATAAATATTGATCACAAAAAATTCGGTACAATAAGCATATTTAATATCCGCAAGTGACTCATAATTCACATGAATGTCTTCACTGGTGACATCTTTTTCTACATTGTCAACGAATTGAACTTCGGTCATCTCACCTGTCAAAGCCTTGTAGAATCCGCTGAAAATGAAAACTAATCCCCTACCACCTGCATCTACTACGCCTGCCTTTTTCAAAACCGGCAACATATCAGGCGTCATCTGCAAAGTAGTTTCTCCGTGAACAATGATTTCATTGAAAAATTCTTCAAAACTTTTCGCAGATTTGGCGGATTGTTTTGCTTTTTCTGCCATCGCTTTGATAATTGTAAGGATTGTCCCTTCTTTCGGAACGGTCACCGCCTTGTATGCCATATCTGAACCATTCTGCATCGCCTTTGCAAAATCTTTGAGCGTGATTTCAGTTTCATTAGACATCAAAGCGGAACATATACCTTTAATAATTTGAGAAGTTATGACACCACTATTGCCACGCGCACCTTTCAACGCACCGCGATTGAAAGCAACGCAAATAGACTCTATCGTGTTTGATTCACACGCGTTCATCTCGCTGACAGCGCTCTTTAGCGTCAAACTCATATTCGTGCCCGTGTCACCATCTGGCACAGGGAACACATTCAAAGCATCAATATTTTTCTTATTTTCTTCCACCAACGAAAAAGCATTCAGAAACATCTTTCTTAACGTAGAACCGTTAATAGTCTTACCCATAATATTAAACTCTCCTATACTCTAACGTCTACAATATGTACAACCACATTTTTCACAATCATACCAGCGAATCGCTCAACAGAATACTTGACACTCTGCCTAATAGATTCAGAAACTGCGGATGCTGAAACACCACAATGGCGCATAATAACATAGACATCAATATTCATACTATCATTTTCAAGAGTGGTCACTACCACACCTTTGTGAGCGGTGGTCAAGACATTGCCTTTGAAAAAACTACGCTCGGACACCAAACCTACTACACCTACGCACTCCATAACAGAAACTGCAGCAACCTTGCTAATTGCTCGCTTGCTAATGCTGATCTTGCCAAATGAGTTAAAAGTGGTTAGTTTCATTTCACTCTCCGAAAATATTATATAATATTATTATGAATTAATCAAACATTTTTACTTATTTTTTTAAAAATACTTGCTTTTTTGTTAAAATTATGGTAAAATACATTTGTTTTAGATAAATTCAAGTGGAGGTTAACAATGAAAGCTTGTGAAGTATGCGGAAAAAAAGGTAGCACTTCTGGCAACAATGTAAGTCACAGTATGCGTCATACAAAGAGAACTTTTGAAGCCAACATCCAAAAAGTTGATGTAGAAATAGATGGAAAGAAAGGCAAGAAAAATGTTTGTTCTCGTTGCCTAAAGACAATGAAAAAAGAAAATAAATAATTTAATTTCGTTTTCGATAGCAACTGCTATCGTTTTTTTATTTTCCATTGAAATTTATTAGTTATAATATTGTTGATTTATCTATTGTAGATTGTTGCGGTCGTCAAATGATAAATATATAATGAAAATTTTATTGATTATCCGCTATGAATTGAATTTATTAAATTAATAAATATAATGAACTTTTTATTGAGAGATGGTAAATTTTAAATATTTATATGCTTTTATTTCTTTCAGTTTAGAATGCAAAAAAACTATAGGATACACATTTCAAATAATTTTCATATAATAAAATATGAAAATAATATGTTGGAAAGCACCAAAAATTCTCTGCCCTATTCTAAAATTGATATTTAGAAAAAATATTTTTTATGTAGGAAAATAATTTTTAACTAATATTTGCTTTTTGCTTTGCCTTACATAAAATTACTAAACTAGACTATATTTTTTATTTACTTAATTTGAAAGTAAGTAAAAATTTAGATTTTTAAATGATGTGCTAGAAAATAAATTTTTTGTCTTTAATACTATTTGAGTTTAAGTCCTAACGATAATTCAATTGTATTATTGTAAATCAACTGCTATATAATTTTTTGTGTATGAAAAAACGCCCTAGCGTTTAGTTTGAAATGGACATTTTCAATTGCTTTTGCGTCCATTTTTGTTAGGGTGTTTTTTTATATGTTGGTGAAGAAAGTAACAGATTAGTCACCTAGTTTCTTTTTGAAATTGTTGGTTTTTGGATATGATTTTTCAGAAATCGAATTTTGCAATTCTTTAATCAATTTTATCGTATTTTTATCTATATCTTTTGGCATCTCGCCTTTCAATGTCACGATCAAATCGCCCGAGCCTAATCCTTTCAGATATTTAATTCCTTTTCCTTTTAATGTATATTTTGTGTTTGATTGCGTCAATGGCGCTACATCTATTGTCTGCTTTCCTTTCAGGGTTGGAATCTCCACCTTTCCGCCTAGCATTAGCGTTGTGATAGGCGCGTAAACATCTACATATAAATCAAATCCTTTCCTTACCAATAGCGAATGTGGTTGAACTGTGATGGATATACGAAGGTCGCCCGGTATGCCATTCGGACTAGCAGTTTGGTTGCCCTGTCCTTCAATTCTTAAAGTTTGATCATTATCAATGCCCGCTGGAATTTTCACTTTTATTTTTGCAGTAACCGTCTTTAGCCCTGTTCCACGACAATCTGGACATTTATTCTTTACAACCTTACCTTTTCCGCCACAATTCCTACAAGTGCCCACCGTCCTTGTGATACCAAACAGAGTCTGTTGAGTATATGTCACGCGCCCCGTGCCATTACATTCCGAACAAGTGACATAATCACTATCCGATTTTGCACCCGTGCCTTTGCAACTATCACATCGTTCTTTTCTGGTGACCGTCACTTCTTTTTCGCATCCAAAAGCGGAGTCAGTAAATGAAATTACGAGATTTAGGTTGATATCATCGCCTTCTTCTCTCGCTTGCGCAGAACGCCCTCGCCCGCCGAAATTTGAAAAAATATTGAAAATATCTTCAAATCCGCCAAATCCTTCGCTCGAACCAAAGCCTGAAAATCCTTGCCCACCGCCGAAGCCTTGTGGACCATCTGCACTGCCATATTGATCATAATTGGCACGCTTTTGCTTGTCGCCAAGCACAGAGTATGCCTCGTTTATCTCTTTGAATTTTTCACTAGCCTCTGGAGTCTTGTTCAAGTCGGGATGATATTTTTTCGCTAGTTGCCTATACGCCGATTTTATCTCGTCATCAGTCGCCGACTTGTTTACTCCTAAGGTCGCATAATAATCTTTATTCGCCATAATTACCTTTTTTATTGTAGTTTGCTATTTATTTGATTATTCAACCACTACATTTGGATCTCCGTCATCTTTTTTATCATTTGATTGCGAATTATTGTATGATTCAGCCTGCGCCTGACTGCTCATATTTTGATACATTTTTGTAAATACTGTATTTGACACATTCGTCAAATCTTCTTGCGCTTTCTTGATCTCATCAATATTTTCGCTTGTCAAATGCTTCTTTGCTTCTTCTACCGCGTCAGTGAGCGATTTTTTGTCTTCTTCGCTGAGTTTATCCGCACTTTCTTTCATTACTTTTTCAATATTTAAGCACATTGCATCAAGATTGTTGCGCGAATCAATCACTTCGCGTCTTTTCTTGTCTTCTTCTGCAAATTGTTCTGCTTCTTTCACCGCTTTGTTGATTTCTTCTTCACTCAAATTGGTTGACGCTGTGATAGTGATCTTTTGCTCTTTGTTTGTGCCCAAATCTTTCGCGCTAACATTGACTATACCATTTGCATCTATATCAAATGTAACTTCTATTTGTGGCACACCGCGTGGAGCTGGTGGAATACCTGTAAGTTGGAATTTTCCTAATGATTTATTTTGAGCGGCAAATTCACGCTCACCTTGCAACACATTGATTTCAACGCCTGGTTGATTATCTTGTGCTGTACTGAATATTTGACTTTTCTTGGTAGGAATTGTGGTATTTCTTGGGATAAGTTTTGTGCATACTCCGCCCAATGTTTCAATACCAAGCGACAATGGAGTGACATCAAGAAGCAACACATCCTTCACTTCTCCGCCTAATACTCCCGCTTGAATTGCTGCACCAATAGCCACACATTCGTCTGGGTTGATACCTTTGAATGGTGTGACTGGGATTTCTTTTGACAACGCTTCTACCACGCAAGGTACACGAGTTGAACCACCAACCAATACAACATTTGAAATCTCACTCTTATTCAATCCTGCGTCTTTCAATGCGTTTCTAGTGCACACCAAAGTTTGCTCTACTAGATCGGCAATCATACTCTCGAATTTTGCACGAGTAAGGTTGTATTCCAAATGTTTAGGACCTGTGGCATCCGCCGTGATGAATGGCAAACTAATTGTGGTTTGAGCTAATGTGCTCAATTCAATCTTCGCTTTTTCAGCTGCTTCTTTCAACCTTTGCATTGCAAGTTTATCTGTGGACAAGTCGATTCCGTTTTCTTTTTTGAATTCGTCTATCAATAAATTCATTATTCTATTATCAAAATCGTCCCCGCCCAGACGAGTGTTACCATTGGTTGAAAGCACTTCAAACACGCCATCTCCTATCTCTAGAATTGACACATCAAATGTACCGCCACCAAGATCGTATACCAAAATCTTTTGATTTTTTCTGTCTTGTTTATCAAGTCCGTATGCCAAAGCTGCCGCAGTAGGTTCGTTGATAATACGCAAAACTTCAAGTCCTGCAATCTTTCCTGCATTCTTAGTGGCCTGACGCTGTGAATCATTGAAATATGCTGGCACTGTGATGACTGCTTGCGTCACTGGTCCGCCCAAATATGCCTCTGCATCTTGTTTCAATTTTGTCAAAATCATAGCGCTGATTTCTTCTGGGCTATATGATTTTCCGTCGATTTTTACTTTGTAATCTGTGCCCATTTCGCGTTTGATTGAGATGACTGTTCTGTCTGGGTTGGCAATCGCCTGGCGCTTTGCCACTTGCCCTACCAATCTTTCGCCATCTTTGAAGCCTACCACGCTGGGTGTAGTTCTTCCGCCCTCTCTATTAGGAATGACAGTTGGCTGACCGCCTTCCATAACAGCAACACAACTATTTGTTGTACCTAAATCAATACCAATAATTTTTCCCATAATTTAATTCTCCTTATTAATTTTCACGAATTATCGTGAATTGTACTCATTTTTTCTTTGCAATTAACTTGCATAAACATTATAAGAAATGAGCAAAACTTATAAGTTTTCAAATTGTTTATTCGTTGTTGAATAAAGTTTAGTTTGATATTTTCTGTTTTTATTAGTTTTATGTTTTCAATTTTTTTAGTTTTAAAATCTATTTAAAATAGTTATCCATCGCTTTATATTTTGATTTTGCTCTTCTTTGTTTGACGCCCTGCCGTGCCCTGGATATAGTTCAAGATAATCTAAATCATCTAACTTCAATAAACTTTTTAGCATATCCTGTTTGCTAGAATCAATAAAATCATATCGACCAATTGAATCTGAAAACAATGTATCTCCGCTAAACAATTTATCTCCTATTAGATAACATACACTATCTCGCGTATGCCCAGGTGTAGATAAACTCTTTATTTCAAATTCGCCTATTTTAATAATTTTGTCATCTTTTAACTCGTTGATTTTGCTGACTTTATAGACTTTTGATCCAAACATATAACTAGCATTCAATTTAGGATCATTGATAGCGTTTTTTGTATATGCTGATGCGTAAATCGGAATTTTCTTTCTATCATATTCTTCAATATACTCTATATGATCAAAATGTCCGTGCGTCAACATTACTGCTAAAATAGGCTTGTTTGTAATCTTTTTTATCTCGTCGTACCTTACTCCCGCATCAATTAGTATGCAACTATCTTTATATTCCACGACATAACTATTTTGATTGAACTCACCTTCTTTACTTTTTATGTTGATTTTGCCACTTTCCATTATTTTTTGACCACCACCTGCGCATAACGAATGACTTTGCCTTTATAGGTAAAACCACGATATGCCACTTTCGTAATAGTTCCAGACTCAACATCTGCGCTATCATCAGTGTCTATGGCTTGGTGCAATTCTGGGTTGAATTTGCCCGTGGCGTCAATCTCTTCAACTCCCATTTTTTGCAAAGTGTCCAAAATGCCTTTTTCTATGAATTTAATGCCCATTAATGTATTTTTGTCCGTGATCATATCCGTAGCCATTTTGAAACTATCCAATGCTGGAATAAACTCTTCAATCGCATCTATGAAGCCATCTTGCCTTGCATCCGACAATGCGGACTGCATACGCTTCCTATAATTGTCAAATTCTGCCTGCAAACGCAATAGGTCGTTCAAATAATTCTTTTCTTCATCTTTGTTTTGACATTTACATTCGCAATCGTGATCTTCACCATTTGAGCAATTGCACTTGTCTTCGAAATTCTCCTTACCGTTGCAATCACAATTTTCACCGCAATCGCACTGCCCTTCGCAATGGCAATTGCTGTCTTTTTTTTCGCCATTTTTGTCTGACGAATTGTCTAAATTCTGCGAATCTAAATCTTGGTCAAATTTTTCTTCAGATTGGTCATAATCTTTGTCTTCTTGTATATCGTCTTGTTTTTTATGCTTTTTCACGCACTACCTCCTTTCTCGTTATCAATTTGATTTACGATGAATTTCAGTGCCGCCGCAACATTTGCGTAATCTATACGCTTCGGCCCTACCAATGCTAAACTAGCAATTGGCACGCCATTTATCACTATTGGCGCACTCATCATCATTCCGCCTTTCAATTTTGATTGCTCTTTGTCCTCACCAATGGTGAAATTCAAATCGTTTGTGTCCACCTTGACCGCGTCTATCACGCTGTTTTCATCCGACAAAAATTCAAATACACTTTTTGCGTCGTCAATCTCATTTTTGTTAAGCCCATCCAATAATTTGGTAGGATTTTCATTTGACACATCGCACTTTGTTTGAATAACACTTATCAAAGCATCTGCCACGCTGTCAATCAAATTTTTGAATTGAATGATCTGCGAACCCGCTTTCAAACAAACATCGTTTATGTTGTCTATCATATATTTGATAGTCTGATTTTTGAAATGTTTTGTCAGATAATCGCTCGCTTCCTGACACGAACTTTTATCAATGTTAGGATCAAGCGCAATGTTGTCGTCAATTATGCCCGCATTAGTTTCTACTAATAACAATGCGTCTTTTTGAATCAATGGAATGATCTGAATGTTTTCAATAGTCAAATTTTGCAAGCCGTGCTGAACCAACACTGTGGGACAATTGGTAGCCCTGCTCAAGCGCTTTGCCAATGTGGATAAGGTGCTAATTAAACTCACCGATCGATCTTCATAATTGGACAACACATTTTTGATTGAATCATAGTCTAGTTTGTCATTATCCAACAATGAATTTACATATTCCTTATACGCAAGAGATGTAGGCACCCTACCACCAGATGTGTGCAACTGGCGAAAATATCCCATACTTTCTAGCGCATTTAATTCGTTGCGCAATGTCGCAGAACTGATATCTTTGAAGTGAGCATTCAGTCCGCCACTTGTGATTGGTTGAGCCGTTTTGATAAAATCGTCAACCGCTGTGAGCACTATGTCGTGCTTTCTTTTATTCTTTTCATCAATTTTCACTTTTTACCCCATTTATTAACCCAGCCTCCAATATTTAGCACTCTTTATTATTGACTGCTAACTCTATTTTATGCACATTGCTAACAAATGTCAACTGTTTTTGTCAACTTTTTTAAAATTTTTTATGAATTTTTATAGGTTTTTATGTATAATTAGTAAAAAAGGGGACTTTTTTTATTTTGATTTCATCAAAGTATTTATTTATGCTTAAAAATTCTATTAAAAAAAGCAATCAATCCATTTTCTTTTAAAAATTTGAAAGATTTAATAAATTTATTGTTTTTATAAACACAATTTCCAACCACGCTTTTAATTGCACTATGCCAACCTTCAATATCTCCACCCGTTTCAGTTTCCGTATCTTTTGCAAATTCTTTAACCGTGGAAGATAAAACAAAATCTTTGTAGATATTATTTTCATAAAATTTGGTAGGAACTTCACCTTCAAAAACAATTAAGATTTTAAAATTTTTGCTTGTATAATTTTCTATAAAAAATTTCACTATGTCAAAATATGTATTAATATTTTCATTTTTCTTATATTTTATAATAAATAATGTCTTTTGTTTAGATTTTAATAATTTTTTAAATTTTAATACCAAGTGCGCAAAACGCGATTTTAATTCAGCAATTCGTTTATTCAATCGCACTTTTTCATCTTCAATGTTGTTATATATCTTTTTCAAATGGAACGAAATCTCATATTTTATATCCTTTACCATTCCGCTAGGAAGTAAGACTATCTCATTTTTTAAAATATCATCAATATTTTTGAGCGCATCCACAAATTTTTGAATCGAGCCAATATACACCCACGAAAAAGGATATGAATCAAATTCTCCTTTCGCAATTTCTCTTATTCTAGAAGAAACTTCGCAATTGTACCCCAATGAAACAATTTTGTACTTATTTTTTCCCATACACTTCATAACAAATACATCTTAATAAAAATATTTAGTTTAGTCAATCAAACAAAAAAAGGAATCTTACTAAATAAAATTCCTTTTTGTTGTGCATAAATTTAATTTTGTTTGAAAAATCCGTTCGAAAACTATGCTGGATAAACGCCAGATGCGTCCACATGTGGCATACCACTGATCCAATTCTTCGTTTTCCCGCCTAATAAGGTTAAATCATAATGAGATAAGTCTAATCTATAAAGTATTTCACCAAATATTCTCTTGTTTGAATCGCTACTAGCAATTTCATCCAAAAATCTAATATCGCTTTTGCAAACTCTCACCAAAAATGGTACACTATTTTGATAATAAGCAGGTAAATCATAATAATGTATTTTGTATTTCACTATACAATTGATTATGAAATCGTCCAATGTTTTTGTTCTCAAATAGTCATTAGTCAATTCCTTTTTGATAACATCATAATCTTTCCTACCTCTTAAAATTGAGCGAAATGTTGTCAATATTTCTATTTGCATAGCTTTAATCGTATCGTTTTTTCTGTTCATATTTTCTCCTTTTGTCGATTATATCACCAAATTGACAATTGTCAATGCGTTTTTTAAAAATAAATTGTGATATGACAAACATTTTTGGATATATCTAGAATTTTGTATGATTTTTGCTAAATTTTGGAAAATCTATATTTTAATTCAATTAAACTAAAAATTTAAGATATCCATTACAACAATTCGACAATAATTGAGTTTGATACGGCAAAATATTCATCTTTAATTTTTAGGAAATTGTCTTTCACTTCCACCATTTTTTTATCCGTCATTTTCTTTATGATATCGGCGTGCGTACGCAAAAGGTCCTCGTTGAAATCTGCTTTGAATTTCTCAAGATCAAGCCCTTTGCTCGTCCTTAATGAAAGCATAATTCTTTCCGTCCTTCTCTCTTCATCGGACACATATTCTCTTTTATAAACTGGGCTTTTACCCTCGTTCAAATCGTCAATATATGTGTCTAGCCTTTTCGTATTGTAATATCTATATCCGTCTATATAACTATGCGCGGCAACTCCCAAGCCTAAATATGAAACTTCGTCATCCCAATATTTTTTGTTGTGCCTACATTCAAATCCTGGTTTTGCATAGTTTGAAATTTCATACCTTACGAATCCTTCTTTTACAAGTGCTTTATTAACCTGATTGAAAATTGTCTCCATAGTCTTATCTTTCATAGGCGTAATTTTGCCTTTTCGCAATTTACTATATAACATTGTGTGACGCTCTATCTGTAAGGTATAGGTAGAGATATGTTTGATATTTTGTTTCAATAGATAATTGATTGTGCTCATCACTGAATCTAGCGTTTGACCAGGCAAACCAATCATAACATCGCTACTAACATTTGTAAATAAACTATTGTTGAGCATTTTGAATGTTTCTTCTATATTTTCCATACTTTGAATGCGACCCTGTTCGCGCAAAAGTTTTTCGTCCAAACATTGCACCCCAACGCTGATTCGATTCACGCCCGCTTGCACATATTCAAGAAACTTTTCGTGCGTAAAAGATGATGGATTCACTTCAATAGTAAATTCAGTCTTCTCTAAAAAATGAAAACTGCTATATATCTTCCTTGCTAGACTTGCGATAAATCCTTCATACACTATGCTAGGCGTTCCCCCACCAATGAATATTGAATCAAACACTCGATCTACAAATTTTGATTTCTGCATATCAATTTCCGCAAAAAGCGCTTCAAGATAAAGCTGTTGCGCTTTGCTGTCCATAGAATACGAAACAAAGTCACAATAATCACATTTCCTATTGCAAAATGGTATATGAATATACAATCCTAATGGACGATTTTCATTATCTGACATAATTCACCCCTAAATACTTATATCTATTATAACTCAATTGAAAAAATTTTCCTAATATTTTGACATAATTAATCGTCTAGTTTCAAAATGCTGACAAATGCTTCGCTAGGCAAATCTACACTGCCCAATCTTCGCATCCTTTTTTTGCCTTCTTTTTGTTTTTCAAGAAGTTTTCGTTTCCTAGTCACATCCCCGCCATAGCATTTTGCCAACACATCTTTTCGCATAGCAGAGATGGTTTCGCGCGCAATAACTTTTCCGCCTATCACCGCCTGTATTGGTATTTCAAACAGATGACGCGGTATCACAGTTTTTAACCGCTCGCAAAGCGCCCTACCGCGTTGATATGCTTTATCCTTATGCACGATGATGGACAGCGCGTCGCATATCTCTCCATTTAGTAAAATGTCTAACTTCACCAATTGACTATCCTGATATCCTGCCAATTCATAATCCATACTAGCATATCCTTTGCTGATTGATTTTATTTTATCAAAAAAGTCATATACAATCTCATTGAGTGGCATCGTGTATATCAATTTTGTTCTATTCGCATCAATGTACTGCATATCGTGATACACTCCGCGTCTATCCGAGCAAAGATCCATTATCCCGCCCAAATATTCTTTCGGTGTGATTATTTCCATCTTGACTATGGGTTCTTCCATCTTCGTTATGTTTGCCATTGGTGGCATCTCACTCGGATTTGTCACATCATAAACTTTGCCCTTGTTGTCATACACTTTGTATTCAACGCTAGGCGCTGTCGTGATGATTTCAAGATTAAATTCTCTTTCTAGGCGTTCAGTTATGATCTCCATATGAAGAAGCCCCAAAAATCCGCAACGGAAGCCGTGCCCCAATGCAAGCGAAGTTTCTTTTGTAAAATGTATGCTCGCGTCATTTAATTTCAATTTTTCCAATGCGTCCTGCAACTCTTGATATTTGTCACCATCCAGCGGGAAAATGCCACAAAATACCACACTCGTAGCCTCTTTGTATCCGTCCAACGCTTTTTCAACCGGATTATTTTTTAGCGTGATAGTATCCCCAACTTTTGTATCCGAAACATTTTTGACAGATGCTGCAATGTATCCCACATCGCCCGCAGTCAACTGATCTATAGCAGATGAATTGGGTGTGAAAATGCCAACTTCTGTCACAGTGAATGACTTGTTGGTCTGCATAAACAAGATTTCATCCCCCGCTTTCACCGTGCCGTCAAAAATTCGCACCAAACTGACAGCCCCTTTGTATGAATCGTAATAACTATCAAATATCAGTGCTTTCAATTGGGTGTTTTCGTTTCCTTTTGGTGCTGGCACATTTTTAATCACCGCTTCGAGCACGGACTCTATATTCAACCCCGTCTTTGCGCTTATCTCACACGCTTCATCGCACGGAATCCCAATTATATCTTCAATCTCTTTCTTCGTGCCCGCAATGTCCGCGCTGGGCAAATCAATTTTGTTGATCACAGGTATGATCTCCAAATTAGCATCGAGCGCAAGATATACATTCGCTAGAGTTTGAGCTTGCACTCCTTGCGTGGCGTCCACCACCAAAATCGCACCTTCGCACGCTGCGAGCGAACGACTCACTTCATACGAAAAATCTACATGTCCTGGGGTATCAATCAAGTTTAATGTATACTCTTCACCATTATATTTATATTTCATACAAGCGGGAGTAAGTTTGATAGTGATACCGCGTTCGCGCTCAATATCCATACTGTCTAGCATTTGATCGGACAAATCGCGTTTTGCCACAGTATTTGTATATTCCATCAATCTATCTGCCAATGTGCTTTTCCCGTGATCAATATGTGCTACTATACAAAAATTGCGTATCTTTTCAAGTCTATTCATAATTAAATTATACAATAATTCAAATTTATTGTCAAAGATAATATTTTATAATCAGACTAAATTTTTCAATATAATAAAAATTCAAAACGAAATAAATTTTATATAAATTCAAAAATATATCTATAATCATCGAAACAAAATAAAATGAAAATCTCACGACAAAATATTACGACATTTATTATAAAATTTGCACCTTCTCCCTTTTACGAAAATAAAATTAAAATTAGCATAGTGAAAATTGCTTTCCTTCTAATTTCCTTTTTCTCAAACGAAATAAAAAAAGAACCCAATTGCTAATAGCAAAAAGGCTCTAATAATTCAATATTGATAAAAATTATTTTAGTGTCTGATTAAGGAACTTGTATGCTATCTACCCAACCATCTAGATCGTCAAACATCTCATCTCTATAATCTTGCAGACAAGAAAATTCGCTTGCCCAAAACGCGTCCGTCCCCTTATGAATGACCACATAACAATAATACGAATCTCCACCATCTGTATACAAGAAATCAAATGCTTCTACATTTTCATCGTTATCTTCATAGAAAAATGGTTCATCGTAAATATTATATACATTGTATAAAACATCGCAAAGATAATAATCTTCTGCATAAAAATCTGCGCTGATAGCAGATGGATTAGGATAAGATGAATATTCAAATTCATCAATATAAACATTAAGCGCTATATCCCCATTTTCAACACTCAATTCGCAATATAGATCTTCATTGTTCGTCACATAAAAAGACGAATCCAAAGTGATGGCATAACCGCTCATCGTTTCGTATTTTTGCGCTTTAATCTTGCCAAAACATCCTGATACCAACACGACTGTCAACATCAAAACAACAAACAAAATTATTTTATATTTATTTTTACTCAATGTTTTCATATTAAGAGTATAACAATTCTGAATTTATAAGTCAAACAAAATAAAATCATTTTGAAAATTTATTCTGATTTAAACAATATTTAGTGGTACAAACAAATTTCTACCCTTTTCGACATATATACTAACGGAGTGAATTTATGGTATATGAAACTATCGGACAGTTTATGTCGAAAATTATGTTTTTTCACGGCTATGTCAACGAATACAACGGATTCCCTAGACCGCTAAAAAAGGAAGATGAAGAAAAATATTTGAAACAAATGATGAACGGAGACAAAACTGCACGAGAAAAATTGATCAATCACAATATGCGTCTGGTGGCTCATGTCGCCAAAAAATACAGCACGGCAGCAGAAGCGGATGACTTGATTTCTGTGGGCTCGATCGGACTAATGAAAGCAATAGATTCATACAATTTAGACAAAGGTTCTTCGCTCTCCACTTATGCTAGTAGATGTATTGAAAATGAAATATTGATGCTATTGCGGGCAAACAAAAAGCATAAAGTTTGTGTTAGCATTGAAGAAGGCATCGGCTACGACAAGGACGGAAGCGAATTGACGATAAAAGACATCATTCCCCAACAGCAAGAAAAAGATCCAGATATTATAGTAGAAAAGCGCGTGTTGGTGCAAGAAATCAAAAATGTTATGCGCGAAAAGTTAAGCGATCGCGAATATAAGGTCATCACTCAACGCTATGGATTGGATGACGGCATCGAGCGCACGCAACAGGAAGTGGCAAACAATATGAACATCAGCAGAAGTTACATATCAAGAATTGAAAGCAAAGCTATCAGTATACTTCAAGACGAATTTAGTGATTATAGCAATATATTAAATTTATAACCGCAAACAAAGAAAATCATAAAAAAATGGAGAATGATTAACATTCTCCACCATCCAAAAGGATGAAAGCATTTAGGTGGCAGTTTGGTCTATAAGCCGAGTTCTGTATTTGACGGTC
>CALWKA010000016.1 GCA_944381155.1 uncultured Clostridia bacterium | reverse complement strand
TGCACTTTCCTTCTAGTTGCCTAGACTTGCCGTTAGCAAGCACCCTGCTCTATGAAGCTCGGACTTTCCTCAAATTGAGCCTTACACTCAACTTGCGACCATCTGACCAAGCTGACAATATCATTATATCATCAAAAAGCAATTTGTCAATACCCATTTTTGAATTTTTTTGTTTGATATCATTGCGTTGTCCTAGTTTGTGGCATAAATTACCTATTTTTTTATGACGATTTGTGGTAGAAAGTTCGAATTTTCAACAAATTTGTCAAATTTTTGAATTTTTGCTTCTTTTAATATTGAGCACGCTAGAAAACTTATATATTTTATTTTTTATATAATATTTTTACTCTTTTATCTCTTAAACTTATTTTATTTGCTAAACTAACTAAAAGTTTATGATTATATTATATAATGTTTATTCTTAAATTAATATTATTTATTACATATATTTTTTATTTTATTATATACATTATATATACAATTTATATAGTTATATAAAATTATTTCTTACATTAGTTATTTATTTTATATATTTTGTTATATTCACCATATTCTGTATTTTGTGCTTTTTGTTTGTCTTTTACGATTTTCTAACTGTTTCGTTGTCTTTAAAAACAAAAAGAGTTCGTCATTTCTATTATACTAAATGTTTGTTTGATTGTTTGCTAATTTTAATTCCTTCTGTGATTTTTCGCTATTTTAGGCTCTTCTTGACGATTATAACCGCTTTATATAGTTTGCAACTATGACATATTGAGATTATTATTTAAAAAATTAAAATGCCTTTATATTAAAGAATTTTTTTGCATTTTCGTCAGTGATTTCAATCAATTTTTGCGCGTCAATCGCGCGCAGATTCGCCACAAATTTCGCTGTGTCAAACACATTTTTAGGTTCGTTCCTTTTCCCTCTATTTGGTTCGGGAGTCAAATATGGTGCGTCTGTTTCGAAAAAAAATGTATCTAGCGGAATATTTTTTGCCACTTCTTTCACCTTGATAGCATTATTGAAAGTCACCGAACCCGTAAATGATAGTTTAACACCCAATTTTATGAGTTGGCTCGCAAACTCTAGGCTTCCGCTATAACAATGCATCACCACCCCTATTTTAAGCGGTGAATATTCTTTCAATATATTATATACATCTTGATACGCATCTCTACAATGCACCACTATTGGAAGATTATATTTTATTGCCAAATTTATTTGACTGACGAACACTTCTATCTGTTTTGCTTTGTTTGATTTGTTGTGAAAATAATCTAACCCTATCTCGCCAATAGCTACTAGTTTATCCGACTTGGTTATAATTAAATCTTCCAATTCGGACTGATCAAATTTGTCACAATCGTCTGGATGGACGCCCACCGTGTAATAAATATTATCGTTGCTTTCCGCTATTATCTTCGCTTTCATACTAGATTGAAAATCTGCCCCCACGCATATCATAGCTGAACCACCAGAAAGGAAAAAATTGTTGATAACTCTATCCAAATCGTTATCAAATTGACTATCATTAAGATGACAATGTGTATCAATCATATTTTTTATCCCAATTCTAAATTTTTAGACAAATATATTCAATAAATTTAACCTAGCAAAAGTTTATGAACTAAATAATCAGATATATATAAGTCTATTTCAATAATAATTTTAATAACAATAATTTTATTTCAATATACCAATAAATATACCAATCAGACGAATTATTTATTTTCGCTATCTTTATTTTTTATCTCATCATTCTCTTTGTTTTCAACTGCAGTATTTACCTGATTTTGACTCTCAACTTCTACCGCGTTATTATCTTGATTTTCAGTGCTTGAACTTTTCTTTTTGCTAGCAATTTTTTTTAGCATCGCCAAAAGTTCTGTCTTATTCTCATTACCTGTCAGCAATTTAGCAATATTATGCCTATGCGCGTACATCACCAAAATCAATATCAAACTGATAAATATATAATTTACCCAATTTGCAGGGCTTGCTAAACATATTTCAACCACAGACATAGTGATCACGAAGCCGATTGTAAAAATGGATGCATATTTGATGAAAATCATACCAATAATCATCACTACAAATACAATCAAAGCCACCCACCAATTCGCCACCAAAAATATACCAATCGAAGTGGCAATACCTTTTCCGCCCTTGAACTTATAAAGGACAGGGAACAAGTGCCCCAATACAACAGAAAATCCTGCCACATAAAGTGCAATTTCTGAATTGCACCCAATATAGTTAAAAGTCAAATATGCGACCAAGCAAGGAATCAACCCTTTGAGCATATCCCACAAGAAAGTCATTACCCCGGGCCAAAAACCGAAAGTGCGCCACACATTGAGCGTGCCAGGATTTCCGCTACCCGATTTTGTGACATCTTTATGCTTGAAAGCCGACACAATCCTAGCCCCGCTAAAATTGCCAATAAAATATGAAACTACGCCTAAAATAATATAATACAAATATTGCATATTTACTCTCTTTTTTATCTTTTTCATAATATCACCTTATGAAAAATAAATCAATCAAAATGAGAAAAAATCTTAATTTACTAGCATAAGAATTTAAACATATTGACAAATTAATATTTTTTGATAAAATATTATTAATTTTTAGGGGGAAATTATGCAAAAACCAAAGGAAATTATCAAAAAAGCTGGTGATTCACTAAAAGCTGGCGCTAAAAATTTAGCAGATTCAGCCAAGTCGGCTGTCAAAAAGACAAAAGATGTGATATCCGCAACCAAAACAAAAACAAGCAACCTTTTGCAAAAATTAGGCGTTGCCAATCTGCATCCTATTTCTGCAATTAGCGACCAAGATATAAGATCATTTGTAATTGAAAAATTGGATCTAATTGTGAAATATATCAATCGCACAGACGACTACATTCAAGTAGGCTGTCAATATGAAGACAAAAATGTCATTTTGTATTTGGAAGATTATAAGGCTTCTGCAACTTTTGAAAACTCTTATCGCCCTAACAAATTTGAAAGAACTCTCGCTAATGAAATATCACAAAAATGGACATTTTTGCTATATCAAAATTTAGGCAAAAGATATTTGAAAAATTTATGCAGTTATAATAAGCAAGCAAAAGATCTTGAAATTGATAGCGATTAGGAGTATAAATGAAAAATACAGATACTCAAAATCTTAAAACTTTATCTATTAAAAATCTGACCGATGATCAACTAACAGATTTTGTGAAAACAAAATTAAGGGCAAAAATTGATCATATTCAAAGAGACGAAACTGATAATTCGATTAAGTTATCTATCATTGACAAAAACAAAGCGCTTATCAATATACTCATTATAGGCAAAACTGCACACTATGATATCAAATATATTGATATAAATAATTCCTTTCAAAGCGAAAATGCTAATAGAGATTTACGAAGAAAATGGATGTTTTATATGACAAAAATTTTTGGAGAAAAATATATTAGCGATATCTATTCATATCTGAAATCTGGCGAGAAAAACAACGCTTTTGACATCAAATTTTTGCACTAAAAGTTTTTCCTAAACTAGTAAAATCATTTTATACGAAGTGAAAATCACTTTGTTTTTTCTATCTTCCGTTTTATTTTCATTTCTATTTTTCATTCTTATTTTTGAATTGTATCTTTATAGGTGTGCCTTTGAAATCAAATGCTCTACGCAAACTATTTTCTAAATATCTGATATATGAATTTTCCACTAAACTTGAATCATTGCAGTAAATATTGAATGTTGGTGGACACACTCCTACCTGCTTGCCAAATATTATTTTCAACCTTTTTCCGTTTTTGCTAGGTGGCTCGGTGACTGTAATTGCGTTGGTCAAAACATTGTTGAATAGCGCCATACTTATCTCTCTTTTTGCGTTGGTCAACACCAAATTTACCATTTCCATTATCTTGCCTATCCTTTGCCCAGTTTGAGAAGAAACGAATAGCAATACAAAATATTTCATAAATGCTAGATCATTATTCAGTTGTTTTTCAAATTCTTTCCGCTTTGCTTGCGAATCTTCAATCAGATCCCATTTGTTTATGACTATAACGCTCGGTTTTCCTTGCTCGTGGATGAGCCCTGCAATCTTCACATCCTGATCCGTAATTCCCTGACTCGCGTCTATCACCAGCACGGCAACATCACATCTTTCGATCGCGTTCAAACTTCTGATTGCACTATACCTTTCTATGCTCCCTGCCTCAATCTTTGATTTTCGCCTTAATCCTGCCGTGTCAATTAGACAATAGTCTTGATTGTTCCATCTGAACGGACTATCTATGGCGTCACGCGTGGTCCCCGCCACCGAACTAACCACCACTCTATCTTCACCTAAAAGGCGATTCGTGATGCTAGACTTGCCCGCATTTGGCTTGCCCACCAAAGCGATTTTGATATCGTTATCCGCTTCCGAACTTTCAATTTTTTTCAAATATTTGACAATTTCATCTAAAAGATCGCCTATGCCTTTGCTCTGCTCTGCAGAAATAGGAATAGGATCGCCCAATCCTAATTCGTAAAACTCATATGTCTTTTCTCTTTCAAAATTATCCAATTTGTTCACCGCAACGATTTTAGGAGCTTTTGCGCGCCTTAAATGATTCGCCACTTCAATATCGCTCGCCGTCAAGCCCTCTTTTCCGTCTACAAATAGGACTATGACATCTGCTATATCTATTGCAAGATTTGCTTGCTCTATTATTCGCCTGTTTATCTCGTCGTCCTTGTTGAAATCTAGTCCACCCGTGTCAACAATTTGAAATTGGTATCCGCACCATTCCGCGTTTGCAAAAATTCTATCCCTAGTCACGCCGGGGATATCTTCTACAATGCTTATTTTGCTTCCTGCAACTTTATTGAAAAATGTTGATTTCCCAACATTTGGTTTGCCCACTATTGCCACTATTGGTTTTCTCATAATTCTCCTAATATTAATTAAGGTTAGTATAGCAATTTTTTTAAAATTTTTCAAGTGTTTAAAAAAATATATCAAAACTCAAAAATTCTAGTGACAACTTACAAATTTTTTATTTTAAGATTTTTTATCGGAAAAAAATAAAAATAATGTAATTTTTATTCACATATATAAAATAAATAAAATTTTTATTATAATAAATATTATTTTTTATTCGAATTATAATAAATATTATTTTTTATTCGAATTATAATAAATATTATTTTTTATTCGTATATATAAAATTTTTAATTTTCTTATTTGTTATTTTTTTTGTTGCAATTTTTACTGCAAAACATACAGACGATTTTTTTTGTGCGTATTTTTTTTATTATATAAATGATAGAAATCAAAATTAAAACTATTGCAAACAATACTATTAGCGAATAGAAAATATTGTGAATGAATGTGTTGTATATTACGAAACTCAATAGATATGCAATTGAAAATTGACTAATGACGGCGAACCACATCCAAAATCTGCCGATTTCTTTTTTGATAACTGCCAAGTTTGAAACACACGGACAATACAATAGTGTGAATACCAAAAATGAAACTGCCGATGCGGTGTTGAAATGTATTACATTGGTGGCAACACAAATGCTAGAAATCAACCCGCTAATTGTTGTCACATTATTGCTAATTGAGAATGTGCTGACAAGCAATTCTTTTGCCATAATCCCAACAATCAGCCCAGATACGATGCCTGCACTATCTAGTCCTATTGGTGCGAACAAAAATGAAATTTTGTCTGCAAAATAAAATAATATGCTGTCGGTAATAATCGCTGTGTAACTCAAATCAAACGCGGTGTGTGATAGCACCCATACGATCACCCCCACCCCTAAAACAATGAAAAATATTCGTTTTGCAGTATCAATAGCGTTGTCGCGACCAACTACTAACATATGTTTAAAATCTATCGCACGCAAAGGTGGAAATTCTAGCAAAAGTGTATTGCTATTTGATTTTAAAATCGTTTTGTTTAGCACAAAGCCCACAATTAATGCGACGAAAAGCCCCAACAGATACAGCCCCGTCACAACGAAATATGCGCGCTCTCCAAAAAACGCGGACGCTATTATCACATATATTGGAAGTCGTGCTATGCAACTGATGTAAGGATTCAATAAAATTGTCTTTATCCGCAAATTTTTTTCATTCATATTGCGCGTAGCAAGCGATGAAACAGTGTTGCACCCCAACCCTAAAAGCATAATGTAGATGGCCTTCCCATTCAGTCCAAAAATTGATAGAAAATCATCAAACACATATGCCATACGCGAAACTAGTCCGCTATCTTCCAATATAGTTAAAAATATAAACAACAACAATATTTGTGGCAAAAAACTTATGACGGTCAATATTGAACTGAACACGCCATTTGAAAAAAATTCAATGAGCCACACATTGCTAGTGACTGAATACAAAAAATTCATAAAAGGATTGATAAATATAAAATAGATTATGAGATTCAATCCTTCGCTAATTTTAGGTCCTATTAGGAAAAAAATCAAATAAACGCTAGCAAAAAAACAAAATAAAAATCCCAATGTTGCAACTATAGGTTTTAATATTATTCTATCCGCTCTGTTAAGTCCGTAGACAAAATTCTTCTGAATGCTGACTGAATCTTTTAAAATATTGTCAATATAATTATATCTATCCAAAATCAACTCGGGATAAAATGATTGAATATAATTGATTTGTTCTTCACTCAAATTGTCAAAAATTCCATTCAGTGCATAAATAATTGTCTTTTCGTCAAGATTATATTTATTTTTTATTATTTTAATATATTTTGACAAATAACTATCAAAAATCAAAGAATTTTTTTGAAAATTAACAAAATGATATGATTTTTCACTATTTTTTAGGGCAAAATCTTTAATTTTTATTTTTTTTGCATTGATTATTTCACAACAAACATTTAATTTATTTGACAATTTCTCAATATCTAAATTGTTTTTATATTTTTTAAAATAATCATAATTATTAATTAAAATTTTAAAATCAATATTCATTTCCAAAAACTGCAAACACAAATATAGATTTTTTCTAATGCTATTTGCGTCAATCAAAACTATTCGATCCGCCTTCATATCTAGCGCAAATTTTCGCGCCACTTCTTCTTCAAATGAAAAACTATTTAGCGAATACATTCCGGGCAGATCATAAAAATCATATTCTTCATTTTGAAAGTTTACGATTTTATGTTTTTCTTCTACCGTTACGCCGTGAAAATTTCCAGTGTGTTCGCTAGATTTAGTAAGGCTATTGAATAATGTAGATTTCCCCACATTTGGATTACCAATTATTAAAATCTTATGCATAGTTTACCACTATATCCCGTGCCAAATTTTCTTTCAATGTGAAGCACGACGAATTAAAGACGACCAGCAAAGTTCGTTTCATAATACTTCGATTTTTCACCAATATTTTTGTTCCCACATTCAATCCCAATTCCATTAGACGAAACTTAATTTTTTTATCAATTATATTTATTTCTTTCACCACCGCAGGTGCGTTCAATTTTATTTCGGACAGACTCATATTCTATATTATTAAATATCAAAAATGAAAATGACTATTTGTCAAATTTTATAACTAATATAAAATTAAATAATAAAAATTTTCTAAATTTTTTATTTATAATTCTAATAATTTTTATATTTTATAATTTTAACTAAAATATTAAAAATATTTGTATAATTTTAATCAAAAAAAAGATCAACGAATTTCTTCATTGATCCAACCGATTATTTTTTTATCAACTCAATTGATGAATTCACTTTGATTGACTTTTTCAAAAAATTGATTTTCTCTCCATCTAATGTAAACGGAGTGTTTGAATGATTTTCAATCTTGACATTATCTATATCTTTTATTATGACATACTTGTTGTCTTTAAACGCCTTGACCCCTCTCAAAAATAATTTTATAAATCTAAAGAAAGTCGCTATAGCATTGGTGCGCTGAATCATTACGAGTTTGACTTTGGCATTGTCTAGCAATTCGTTTTTATTAATTTTAAAACCGCCCACTCTAAAGCCGTTCATAAGCATAAAATAAGCAAATTTTGAATGAATTCTTTTATCTTCAAATTCGACCGTCATAGGAAGCGCTGGAATTTTGAAAAACGATTTTATCCCTGCAAGCACATAGGCAAATCTTCCCAATTTTTTCTTAATCTTTTTCCCCGCAGAATATGATGCGTCAGTAATATACCCCGTAGCCAAAGCGTACACAATATAATCTGTGCCGTCATACATTAAGTCGTATTTAGTTGTATTTAATCGCAAAATGCAATCAAGCGCTTTATTCATATCATTAGGGATGCCCAAAGTGAACGCCACATCGTTGCAGGTGCCATAAGGCAAAATTCCAACCAACGGCTTGAAACCACTTTTCATCACTCCGTTTATCGTCTGGTGGACTGTGCCATCTCCGCCACAAGCGATAATAATATCATAATATTCTGCATTTTTCTTTGCCAGCTCTTCCACGCCCAACTCGTTTGGACTAGCAATAAAATCTACTTTTGAATATCTCGTCATCAATCGCTTTTTTATGGCAGGCAAAAATTCGTCTATCCTACCACGCATAGCATTTGGATTGTATAATATCAAAACTGTGGAATATTCTTTCACTTTTTATTTTTTCCTTCTCAAAATTTCATATTTTTTCAAATCTTGGTCGCACTTGATATAAACTTGCTGTTTAGGAATCTTGCATTCAACGAGTTCGCAACCATCCAAATCTTTTATTTTCTCAATGTTAATTATAGCATTATTTTTCGTTTTAGACAACAATTCTAAACTAGAATTTATCCCAAATCTATTTCGCATTTCTACTTTTGCCCAGCCGTTTAAACTATCTTCCAACACCACTGCCACAAAATCATAATCGCTCACAGGCAAACTCGTATCCAATGTCTGTTTCGGATCTCCAAAATAGAAACCATACGAATAATCTCTATGACTAGATTTGTATACTTCATTTTTTATTTCATCTGGCAAATCATAAACTTTGTGAGTGTTCATATAATCAATAGCCTTTCTATACGCGTTGACAATATTTGCCACATAATATTCCGTCTTCATCCTACCTTCGATTTTGACTGAATCTACCCCTGCATCTCTCAATTTGTCCAAATGCTCTATCATACATAGATCTTTGCTGTTCAGAATATAAGTTCCGTGCGAATCTTCTTCAATAGGATATTCTTGATCTTTGCTAATCTCGCGAATAGCATATTCCCATCTACAAGCCTGCACGCACGCACCGCGATTTGCATCTCGATTGGTGAAAAAATTCGACAACAAACATCTGCCCGAATAACTGATACACATCGCTCCGTGCACAAACGCTTCCAATTCAATATCGTTCGGAATACTTGCTCTCAACTTCTTTATTTCGGATAATGTCATTTCGCGTGCCAGGATCAAACGCTTGACTCCCATAGATATAAACACTTTCGCCGATTCGCTATTCGTGATATTTGCTTGCGTGCTGACATGAATAGGCATATTAGGAGCAATTTTTCTCACCATACTGATCACTCCTAGATCTGCACATATCAAGGCGTCAACCTGAATGCTGTCTAAAAATGATATATATTGTGGCAAATCTTCTAAATCTGATTCGTGCGGAATAATATTTACTGTCACATACACCTTCACTTTGCGTTCGTGTGCATATTCTACCGCCCACTTCAAACCATCTAGATCAAAATTGCCAGCAAAAGTACGCAGACCATATCTTGTGGATGCCAAATATACTGCGTCTGCGCCATATTCTATAGCCATAATTAATTTATCTTTATCCCCCGCGGGTGCCAATAGTTCCATATCGGTATTATAAAACAAATTTGAAAAATTTTCAACCGATTTTTCAAAAACTACTTGAAAATTATTAATGTATATGATAAAATATCAAGTCGTAACGACTAAATTAGGAGAATTTATGAATTATATTATTTATAGTAACGATGAAAATATAGCAAATGCTTATGTATATGATTCTTCAAAACATGTGAAAAAAGGAGAAGAAGTCACTCAAATTTTTCGATTCGGAGATTTTGAGTTCCCTTCTACAACATATAGAAACAAAAATAAATTAAGCAGATCAAATGGATGTTTAACCACGATAGACAAGTCTAATATCAATTTCAAAGATACCACTTTTCGATTGATTGAATTGCCAAAAAGTATTTCACCATCTACAAAATTTGTCATCTCTTTTCGAGGTGAAAATGGTAAATTTATTGGACTGAAAGTTGAGTTTAAAAAGATACAATCTTATGATACAAAAAATTCAAAAATTATCTACGACGGCAGATTGACTATGCGCGTCACCTGTCAAGACAACGATTGGGTGGTATCACACTCATCTGAAGATTTGGAAAAAGATGTATCTCACAGGGGTTACTATCTAGGCGAATATATTTCAAATAAACGCGCAAATCTTTTGAATTATTTATCTTCAAATTCAACTCCAAATCCAAATGCTCCAAAAATTTAAACTGCCAACAATATTATTTTTAATTCAAATGCTTAATTATTTAGAAAAAAATGACTTTGTGGTAAAGTCATTTTTTTTTGATTAGTTTAATCTTATTATTTTACAGCGTTTACTTGATCCTTTTGCTCACTCCTATGCCATCTCCAATATCATATATCTTTGTATCCAAACTTGGATTTGAATTGATTTCATCTATGTACTTATGCAAGCCTTTTATCATAGCCCTACATCCTTTTGATACAGGAATCTTGCCCGTAACCATACCGTGAAAATACAAGTTGTCGGCAAATATTATACCGCCGATTTTTAATATTTTTATTAAATACGGAAGATAATTTATATATTGACCTTTAGGTCCGTCTAAATAAATAAAGTCATAAATTTTGTCCGTATTTTTAATATATTCAAGTGCGTCTAAATTGTAAAGCGTGATTTTTTCTGTCAAATTGTGTTTTGCCACATTCTCTTTCGCTAAATTATACCTTTCGCTATCTATTTCTAGTGAATCAATATTGGCACAATCAGTATTTTCCGCTATTGTTATTGCACTATATCCTATCGCCGTGCCTATCTCTAAAATCTGTTTTGAATTTGAATTATTTATCGTTTTGATTAAAAAATCCAAGGTGTCATCTAATGATATTGGCACCTTGTGACTTTTTCCATATTTTTTCAACTCTCCATCTATATTAATCATTACTTTCAATAATAATCGGTATTATCATAGGTTTTCTTTTTAATTTCTTGTTAAGATAATTTGTGAGTGCTTTCCTTAACGAAATTTTGATATTTACATAGTCGCGCGAACGCAAACTATCCTGATCTATGCTGTTAACTATTGTGCTCCTAGCATCTTCTAGCCAAGTTTGCGCCTCTCCCATATATGTGAACCCACGCGAAACTATCTCTGGACGCGAATTTAGTTCACCGCGTTTTGCATTGACATTAAGTATGACTATGCACAACCCGTCTTCGCTGAGTTGCTTCCTTTCGCGCAATACATTGCTGTCCATCTCGCCAATTCCAGCACCATCAATCAATCTGCTCCCAAAAGGAACTGAACCCGTACATTTCATAAAATTCTTGTTTATTTCCACTCTCATTCCCAACATTGGAAGCAAAATGTTATGTCTATCCATTCCCACGGTTATAGCTGTTTCGCGTTGCGCAAGCAAATGTTTTTGCTCTCCGTGCACAGGTATGAAGAACTTTGGTCTGACAAGATTCAACATCAATTTCATCTCTTCTTTGCAAGCGTGACCAGAGGCGTGCACCTGCTCTAACTGACTATATATTACTTTCGCGCCACGCATAATCAGTTTGTTGATAATATTGTTCACCGATTTTTCATTGCCCGGTATTGGACTACTAGAAAATATCACTATATCATTGTCGCCTATTTCTATTCCTTTAAATTCGCCCGCTGCCATACGCGATAACGCGCTATTTGGCTCGCCCTGACTGCCGGTAGACAAAATCAATATTTCACTATCTTTAAAATTCTTCATTTTGTCTACATCGATAATGTTGTCTTTGTTTATTTTCATTTCGCCAATTTGAGTAGCCACATCTGTGACATTGACCATACTCCTACCTGTCAAAATCACTTTTCGCTTGTATCTCTCGGCAAGGTTGATCACTTCTTGCATCCTGTCCACATTCGACGCAAATGCTGCCACGATCATCCTTCTATCTTTGTTCTCTATAAACAATTTTTCTAGCGTGTCGCCCACCACTCTTTCAGAAAGCGAATAACCTTCACGCTCGGCATTCGTGGAATCGGACATATACAGCAAAACACCCTGCTTGCCCAATTCTGCAAAAGTATGCAAATCAAACTTTTCATCATAAATTGGAGTTAAATCAATCTTGTAGTCCCCAGTGTGCACCACCATACCAACCGGCGTTTTGATAGCCAGAGCAAACGCGCCCGGTATTGCGTGATTGACATGGATGAATTCAATCTCAAAGCAACCCAAAGTTATCTTTTGCTTTGCTTTCACTGCTATAGTTTTGTATTCCACGCGTTTATGCTCTTCCATTTTCTTTTTAATCAAACCGCAAGTCATTTTGCTCGCGTATATTGGCGCGTTGATTTCGTTCACCACATAAGGAATGCTCCCAATGTGATCTTCGTGACCGTGAGTGATCAAAAATCCTCTAATCTTTTCCTTGTTTTGAACTAGATAAGTTATATCTGGCACAACTAGATCTATGCCTAGCAAATCGCTAGTAGGGAACTCCACTCCGCAATCTATCACAATGATGTCCTTGCTATATTCAAGCACGGTCATATTTTTTCCGATCTCGCCAATTCCACCCAAAAACATAACTTTCAAATTGTTTGCTCGAGTTTTTCCTTGTTTGATGCCATATTGCTCAATATCTTCTTCGTTGTCAAAAATTGGATCAAAATTTTCGTCAAGTTTTGATTCCAAATTTTCTTTTGATTGTTCGCTCTTTTCAGGTTTAGACTGATTTTTCCTGTGTGGTTTGAACTCGTTTTTCCTATGAAAATTAGCGCTAGGATTCAAATCTTTGTTCGTTTTGATTGAAGAATCAAATTCTTCGCTCGTCATTAAATTATCTATCATAAAATCTCCTTATTAAATTACAAAATTAGTGCAATAGCGCACAAAAAAATAATATATAAATAGTTTGTATTAAAATTATATATCAAAGTGACTAGCACTTGCACTTACAAATTCTTATAATTAGTATACCATAAATATAGTGTTTGTCAAGCAAATTTTATTTCTTTTTTTCAAATAAAACAAAGAATAATAAAATAAATCAATACATATAATTTTTGCTATCAGCAAAAAAATTTGACTATCTACTAAATAGTTTTTGCAATTTGCATCAAAAAATTATTGATTAAATCAATTGATTAAAAACATCTACAATCTTATATCAAAATAGTTTGAAAATAATTATATTTTTACGATCTGAATAGTTTGAAAAACTTTTTCTCACTCATTATATCTTTTTTCTTCACATCACCATACAGCGTGCATCCAATATTAGACACATCAAAAATTTCATTTATCAACGCGTTGCACTCTTCCAAAGTGGTGTCCATTATTTTTTTATGAATATATTCGCTATCTAAAACTTTGCCATAAATTCTGAAATTATACAACTTGTCCAAATATTTATTTGGACTGTGTATTCTTGATTCGCGCGCAAACTTAATCATTCTTTTTGCCTTTTCTAATTGCTCTGATGAAAATCCTTTTTCTTTCAATCCTTTGATATATTCCGCCACCGCTTCAATGATTTGATTTGCGTTGTTTTTATCCGATTCGGTAATAATCTGAACGATTGAACCCGTATTTTCATACAACAGCGTATAGTCTGCATAGTAAACTAAACTTTTGTCCTGCCTTAATAGTTTTGTCAACCCATAACTGATATCATTGATCATACGCGAAATCAACTTTTCTTTTATGAAAAAATCAATATCAAAAATTGTGTGCTTAACTCTGAAGTCTATTCCAATATAAATTTTGCCAATATCTTTGTATACCGATTTATAGAAATTGAAATCTACGGCGTTCAAATAAAACATATTTGGTTTTTTGTAATCATCTAATATTTTAATTTTGTTCAACAAGTTTTCAATCACAAGTTTTTTTACTTCTCTAACAGACAATGGAGTACATATAAAAATATCTGCATTATTCGCAACAAAATATTTGTTTACAAATTCTAAAATATCTTTTTGCTTTATACTCTTCACCGATTTTTCGTTTCCTATCACGCCTTTGTTCAACAAATCTCGATCATACATATTTGAATAATTGATATTATAAAAATTGCTCCTATTGTTGTCTTTGAAAGCATTGATCTCTTGAATCACTATTTTCTTTTCATTTTCAATCGCTTCATTTGAAAAAGTGGTGTCCTTAATCACCATTGCCACGGTTGACAAAAACTGTGCCAATTCATCCGTAAATATTCCACCTGTAAAAACGATATCTCGATAAGTTGTGTATGCATTTGCTTGAGAAAAATAAAAGAATTTTTTCTTTACTTCTTCCGCAGAAAGTTTATCTGTACCTGAAAAAAATATATGTTCAGTGAAATGAGCTAATCCTGGAATTTTTTCTTCAGACGCTCCGCCCAAAAAAGATATATCTACAATAGTAGATTGATTAATGTCGTTTTTTGCATACATTAATCGCGCGCCGTACGGCAAATTAAATTGTTTATATTTCATATTGCTCCTAATAACTATTAATAGTCTAATCTAATCAAAAAAAATTGTCAATAATTTGATTTTATTATATCCAAAAAACAAGAGAATAAACGAAATTAGACTCGTTTATCCCCTATCTAAAGTTCGAATTTGAATTGAAACATCTAAAATTTTTAATCTCAAACGATAGTTTCAATTTTGTGTCCTGAAATTACAATATAACTATAAATAAAATTCGATTGACAATTCGCGTTGCCTTTAAGCGCGCCTATTCGGTGCGAAGCGCTATTACAGGATCTTTTTTGGACGCAATTCGCGCTGGTATCAAGCCCGCCACAAAGGTCAGCACTACGCTGATAATTACCAATACAATACTGCTCAATGGCTCCATAATTGCTAAATTTGCAATGCCTGTAAGCGATTTCAAAATCAATGATATAGGAATTGTCAAAATTCCTGCGATTAAAATTCCGAATATGCCCGCCATTAATCCAATGATTATAGTTTCCGCATTAAACACATTCATAATGTCGCGCTTTGATGCACCAATACTGCGCAATACACCAATTTCTTTCGTTCGTTCAATGACTGAAGTGTATGTGATAATTCCAATCATCACGCTAGAAACGACCAAAGATATTGCCGCAAATGCCACCAACACATAGGACACAATATCCACTAATGTTCCTAATAAATCTGTGATCATTGCTGAACTATCTGTCAAGATAATTTCATTTTCTGGATGAGCGGAATTCCAATCGTCAAGCATACTTATTATATCGTCTTTTGCGTCAAAATCTTTTGCATAAAAATATATGTTGTTCGGCACATCGCTGGCGCCATAAACTTGCAAATATAAATCTATAATTTCGCTATCAGTCAAGGTCAACCCTAGTGCATCTTTCAAAGTAGCCTGCATTCTAATTGGCGAATCGTAGCTAAACAAACTAGCATATTCTTTGCCCAAATATTGCGATACTTCGCTAATATTCACGACATAATGAATCGCAAAAGTTTTCACTGCTGAACCTGGAATGAAATTGCCTTTCTCATCAAGATAATTTGATTTAATCTTTTGCACGACCGCTGAATTTTTTGAATCTTCTCTATACTCTTGCGCCAACTCGTGCGTGTACATCAGTCCATTTGAAAATATACTACCTGTGGTGTCTTCTCTATGTACTAATACACAACTAATAGTCAATTCAATTGTGTTAGAATCATTATACAATTGCTCCAAAATCTCTTGATCAATCACAGATTGTGCAGAAAAATCATAGTGAGGAAGCATAGTTTCTGTATCGTAATATGCGTCATTTTTTATCAATTTATAAGTCTTGCCAATCACATCATCGTATTGAATATTTTTAATAATTGGTTGGCTTTGTTCATCCAAAACTATTTCGCCATTTTGATCCGTTTCATATTCAACATCTATCCCTAAACTAGCAAGTTCGGTGGTGGACAATCCGTCCTCACCTACCACCAACGCTATCTCATTCGCGTTTGTCGGATAGTGCGCATTCGTACCTTTTATTTCATACAAAGACAAAACATATTCTTGATCCACTTCTTCAAACAATAATGATGATGTAGTGCCAGATAGCGCGCTAGTGGTAACTTCGCTATTAATTGCGTTGTATCCAGACAAGTCATTATGCGTAATCAGGCGCATATCACTTGCATAACTCACCAAATAATCATTCAAAAGATTGCGCTTGCTTGCATCCGAATAATAGTCGTTTACATAGTCTATAAATTCACTACTTAAATAATTGAATTTCCCGAGATTTATTAGTGAACTGCTTGGATCGTATACATTGATAGAATCTTCTTCGTTGTCCCCTATCTGAACACCGTCTTGCAATGTATTCATCATTGAGTCATAATCAATACCTATTGCCGACACGCTGACTGGATACGAAGATAGTGATTGACTCTGCATATTGTCTATATACCCCGTCATACCCGCGCTCACCGCCAATATTAATGCTATACCTATGATACCAATACTGCCCGCAATTGACACCATAATTGTCCTACCCTTTTTCGTCATTAGGTTTTTGAAACTTAACGCCAATGCGGTGAATAATGTCATTGATTTTTTCTTTTCGGTCTTCTTGAATCCTACATTCTCTTGTTTTTCTTTATTCTCTAAATATTTTTTGATCTCTTTTTTAGACTCTTCTTCGCTATATGGTCTGCTATCTTCTATCAATTCGCCGTCTAGCAAGCGGATGATTCTGTTTGAATATTTATTCGCAAGATCTGGATTGTGCGTCACCATTATTACCAATTTATTTTTGCTGACTTCTTTCAATATATCCATTATTTGCACGCTCGTTTTGCTATCAAGCGCACCTGTTGGCTCGTCTGCTAAAATGATGTCTGGATCGTTTACCAATGCGCGCGCTATTGCCACTCTTTGCATCTGTCCACCGCTCAATTGGTTCGGCTTTGATTTCAATTTGTCACCCAAGCCCACCTGTTTAAGCACTTGAATGGCGCGTTTCTTTCTTTCCGCTTTCTTCACTCCGCTCAAAGTCAGGGCAAGCTCAACATTTTCTAATACTGTTTGATGTTGAATCAAATTGTAATTTTGGAAAACAAATCCAACTCTATGATTCCTATAATTATCCCAATCTTTATCTTTAAATTCTTTAGTTGATTTGCCGTCAATTATCAAATCACCGCTCGTGTATCTATCCAATCCGCCTATTATGTTTAGTAGCGTGGTCTTTCCGCAACCGCTAGGCCCTAAAATTGCTACAAACTCGCTCCTTCTAAAGCAAATGTTAATGCCCTTTAGTGCGTTTACCGATTGATCTTTCAAGACATAATCTTTTTTAATTTCAGATATCTCCAACATCGTTGACCCCCTTAAATAATTTATCCAATAATTCAAAGAACATTTTTTTCTCCGCTTCGGTGAAATACTTAAAACTATTTTTCATTTTTTTATCAATATAATCTTTGAAGGTTTGTGCAACAATTCTCCCCTTTTCTGTCAATTTGATATTGTATTTACGCTCACTGTTGCCCACTTTTTCTATATACCCTTTATTCATAAGATCTTTTACCGCACGCGTCGTATTGGCTTTGTCTACGCCAATTTTGTTCGTCAAATCTGTCATATTCATCTCGCCATATCTATGCAAATTCGCCAAATACCACGCGTGAAAATGAGTGAGTTGATACTTTGAAAGCATAATATCTTGCACTTTTCTCATCCGTTTGTCAAAACATTGTATCAATTTACCTAAATCATAATTGAAAAATGTCATCTTTTCCATATCAAAAATATAGCACAATTAAGTTGAGAAGTCAACTAGTTTCTTCTATATATTTAACATATATTTATTTTGCTTTTGCTTTTTCATAACCTTTTCTTGTTATCATAATTTACACAATCTTTATCTAAAACTTATGCGTTTGTATCATAGATTGAATTTTTAAAAAAAACAAATTCAAATCTTTTAATAACTATTGTTATTTTTTAAAAAATGTGTTATCCTAGATTCGGAGAATAAATTATGTACTATTTAAGCGAACGAAGCAAATATGGCGAATTAATATTATTGGTGGATAAATCTGAAATCGATTCTAGTTTTAATAATATTATGAATATTGTTCGAACAAATTTTAATAACAACTATCCTACTTTCGTTTGCGTTTGTCGCTCATCAGACTCAAACGCTGATCCGTCTAGCAATTACCTTTATTCAAAAGAACAGATGAAAAAACTCTCTGAATTGAATGTCTTTTTGCACCAAAATGGTTATTCTTATGCTTTGAAATTTTCTGAAATAAACGATATTAAAAATGTTCAAGACTTCAATTCTGCTTGGCCGTTTGAAAGCGTTTTTCGTGCAAACAGAGATATTGATAAAATCGTTGACTATATGCACAAATTGAAGTTGACGCCTTTTGAAGCAGTTCTCTATGCTCATATGTATGTGGGCAGTTTTCAGTATAACGATAGTGGCAAGTCTTCAAAATGGTATCAAGAAATCTCACGCGTGATTCTTGGTATGGCTATTAGTCAAAAATTTATAGTTTGTTCTGGGCATTCTAGCTACGGCAAGGCAATAATTGATAAGTATAATGACCCTGATTTAGTTTGTGATTTCTCTCCAATACAATTATTGGATAATGAAAATTTGCACATTGAATCACACGAACAATTGGTTTTTATTTTAAATGATAACAAATATAATATTTCAGGTATGTATGGCGACGATATTTGTTTCAATAGTTATGCTGACAATATTCCAGATATTAGTGCTTGCCTTTTTCCGCTTGAAGATATCAATAATTTTAGAAATTTTACCACTCGAATAATAAAATTCAACAACAGATATGAAGAAATTATTTCTCCTAATCAAAAAGATAGTATTAATGATCTAGATGTCATCAAATTTATTAATGAACACAAAAATGAAAGTATGGATTTACTGGCTCAAACTATAAAGAGAAAATTTGAACGCGTAGTGGATAAAAATGCAATCCGTTCCGAACCTATTCCTTATTCTACATATGTCGATGCACTATTTACCCTTAAGTATAAACAATATTGTTTAGAAAATAATTTACCATTTGATAGAAATTTTAATATAAATTATCAAGTTTCAGATCTCGTTGATGATCAATTAATAGATTCTTTTAATGAATTTTCAAAGAATATCGTTAGAAAATCTATCGTAAGTGCTCAATCGCTATTTTCACTATTGAAATCAAGAAACACATTCTGCATTGCCCCATATATTGAAAAAGATCCCTTTATCCAAGATTTGAAATTCAGTCAATAAAGCCTAATAAGACCTAATTCTTGCTAGGCTTTTTTATTGATGTACGCCTATTATTAACACTTTAATATCATTTATCAAATTAAAAACTGATTTATCAGCTAAATTCTACTTATATTCTACTCAATTATAATAAATTAAAAAAAATGACTTAATTATATCATACAAGATATATCTTAAGTCATTAATTTATACCACAATATGTAGTATTTTATGGGGTGGCTAGAGGGACTCGAACCCACGACAACCAGATCCACAATCTGGCGCTCTACCAACTGAACTATAGCCACCATACTTATAATTTTTCACCACTTGGAAATTTTCTTCATTTTTATATGCCAACTGATAGCTTTGCCATTGTGCTTTTTGTCTAAATAATTATATTTTTAATCAATATAATTAAATTATTTATCCAATTTTTTAAACACAAGGATAGCTCCGCAATTTGGAGTCGCACAAATGCTTATAAATTCATATCCTACGCTAGTCATTTCATTTATTTTATCTTCAATTCGTTTTGCTCTTTTTTTAGCACTGGCAGTATATGGAATTATAATAGTTTTATACATTTATCTCCTAATGATGACAATGTCATCTGGCTGGGGTAGGTAGATTCGAACTACCGCGTGCAAGAGTCAAAGTCTTGTGCCTTACCGCTTGGCGATACCCCATTAAAATTACAGTACTTATCTATTTTAACATAAAAAATGAAATTGTCAACCAATTTTCGCAACAATTTTTTAGACAATTATATAGTATTTGTACATAGAATGCAAAAATATTATATCTTTAAATTTGAGCAGACCCTTTCTTCTTCCTCATTATGTTCTTCAATAGATTGTTTTTTGCCCAAATCTAAATCTCTATAATATGGTATAAATATATTAGAATTGCCGACTAGATATGATAAATAAATTTTTTCAGCATTATACGAGAATACAATTTTTCTATATGTGGGATCAACCAAAATCCATTTCCCATTATAATAACATTCACAAAATGAATGTCCCCTGTGGATTTTACTAATTTCTTCCCCGTTTTTCAATTCTTGCAACCAACCATACTCTGCCGTATGTAAAAATGTTGAAGGAATACCAATTTGTCTAGCAAAAGTCACAAACAATATAGCATAATCAGTGCAACCTGTTGCAAACCCACTCTCCCAAATCTCTTTTGCTGTTCGTTGAAATTTATACTTCATTTTATATTGTTTATTAGTTGTAGTTTTTATGTTCTTATGTATCCAATTATATAGACTTTGAATTTTCGTATAATTTGAGTCATTTTTAATTTTTTTATTAAAATCGGTCTCCACCCTATTTAATAAATATCTCTTATCTAAAAATGGGGTCGTTAATATTCCATTATTTAAATATTTATTTGTTTCAACTATGGTCAAATTTCTCATAGATTCTCCTCAATTCAAAATTGACAAAAATAATTTTTTGTTTTGATTTAATATATTAATATATTTGTTATAGCATAAATGTTATGAGTAAACAAACTTTATAAAATATTTCAATAAAAAAAGAAATAACAAATTTGAAGTGCACCCTATTTTATAATTTTTTAATTACTCAAGCATTGCGGATATTAAATAAATATAATATACGAAAATCCATTAAAATTGATATTTTTGTCTAATAATTTTAACCACTGGCAATTGATTTTTTAAGAGTATCTAACATCTTTAGAACTTTCTTCTCGTCGTCTGTTTGCACGATTTTTTCTATTTCCTGAATTGTCTCTTCTTTGTTCTGTGATTGTCCTATTATATTTGCTATTTTTCTATCTATAGTAGGCTGCCACTTTTTCTTGGCACATAGCGTTAATATCTTCAATGATCTTCCAAATTGTTCGTCCGTTAGTGATTTTTTCATAAAATTAGTCCCCCGCTTCCAATTTTTTTATTTGGATATCTATATCTATAATAAATTTAGTTTAATATCTATAATAATAAAATAATTATATATTTTTGCATTCCTATTTTAAAAATTATCCTACCCTTACATTATCCAAAAACAATCATTATTTTGTTAAAGCAAATAAATTAAAATTATAATAAGAAATTATAATGATTAGTTATACAAAATTATTTCAAAATTCATATTTTTACAAAACTAAAGCGCTGAATAAATAATAATCAATATATAAATATAAGTTGTTTAAAAGATAATTAATACAATAGACAGTGTTTTCATAACTAAACACAACATTTAATTTTAGATATTAATTTGACATTATAAATTTTTTATATGCCATATTATATCCTATCAATTATGCTCTTTTAAAAATAATACATTATAATCGTATTGTAAAACTAATAATATTGGTGCGTCAAGAGGGGTTCGAACCCCCGACCCCCGCCTTAGAAGGGCGATGCTCTATCCAGCTGAGCTATTGACGCATACTTTTTTATTTTAACACTAGTTGATTGTTTTGTCAATAAATTATAGCGATAATTTGTTTAATTATAAAACTTTGTTATAATATTTTAATTTCACACCCTTATCTTGTCGATAATTTTTATATTTTATCTCGTCGATAATCTTATACCTTACATACTAATAAAAATTTTCATTTTTCAATAAAAAAATCGCCTATAATTATAAAGACGATCATTTTATTTTAAAACAAAAGGAGTTATGCAATGCAAATTACAATTGTTTATAACTTGCACTGCGATGGAGCGGGTGAAGGGAATCGAACCCTCGTAGCTAGCTTGGAAGGCTAGCGCTCTACCATTGAGCTACACCCGCGTAGAACGAGTGTATAATAACATAAATTCAAATTCTTTGTCAAGTTTATTTCTTAAAATTTTAAATAATTTTAAAAAATTTTTTAACTTTTTTGATAAATTCACTTGTTTTTTTTCTCTATATGGTGTATAATACAAAAGTCGTTAGTGAATTTTAATGCATCACCAGTCGATTTTCTACTACTCTATTGATATTAAAATTTTATAATTATCTTATAATTTTATATGACAATTTCAATTGGTAGAACATATGACTTTTAATCATGGGTGAGTGCGTTAAGAAAACAATTATCAATTGTTTTTAGCAAACGAACGGGAGCAATCTATGATTGCGGTCCGGTTCCGACAGGAAATCCCGGGTTCCCGGGACACATTATCTTAATATTATATTATTTACTTGGTTCATTAGCTCAGTTGGTAGAGCACATGACTTTTAATCATGGGTGAGTGCGTTAAGAAAACAATTATCAATTGTTTTTAGCAAACGAACGGGAGCAATCTGTGATTGCGGTCCGGTTCCGACAGGAAATCCCGGGTTCCCGGGACACATTATCTTAATATTATATTATTTACTTGGTT
>CALWKA010000015.1 GCA_944381155.1 uncultured Clostridia bacterium | reverse complement strand
CCACAGAAGGAGACATCAGTCTGCGACTAGAATACACAATGACAAAAGAGATAAGGCCATAACCTTATCTCTTTTTCATATTAATCTATAAAAGTGTTGATTTTAGAACATTTATAACAATAACAATTTTTAATGGATTAAACAAATTTTCATAGAGTCTAGTAATCTTTGTATATATTATTTAAATGGCACAGATGGATATCTTTTAATGATAGAAAGATAATGAAATGAAATATAATTCAATATTCACTAACTTATTGACAAATAAAAGGTCGCATGTTAGAATTAAATCAAGAGTTAAATATGTTAGAAAAAGATTTTAATGAATTGGATGATGATTTTATAACACTATATTCTAGATTATTTAGCACATATCCGTTTGAAGAAGTGAAAAAAGACATGAATTTTTTAGCAACTTTAGGACAATATGATGCTTTGGCATTGCATTACGAGATGAAGAAAGAAGAAGACGAGGACAATGAACATTTGGATTCTTTGTTGAATAAAGAGATTTCAATAGTAGATATGAATTCATACAATCTCGCATATGCGAAATTAATGAAATCCGAATGCGATTTAAGTTTAGGCAAAAATCAAGAAATAACTGAATTGATTAAAACATATAACGATTTGATCGAATCAATATATTTGATAAAAAAAAAGATTTTAGATACTCCAAATTATAGCATAAAAGATAAAAATATTTTAATAAAACGATTGCAGGAAATGGAGAATCAGAAAGAGTATTTTGCGAAGAAATTGAGAGAGACTCAACTTGTAAAAGATTTTAATGATCTATTTTGGAATGGCGAAAAAATAATTGATAAAAATAACGATAATTTGATATTTGAAGTGAAACATTTAATTTATACGCACAGAATTGCAAAAGCATATAAATCTTTTTTTGAATTTAAATTTAATATAGAAATTTGCCGAGAAGTAGGAAATAGATTGAAAGAAACATATAAACAATTCCCAAATAATCAAGTTATTAAATTTGTATATGCACTATATTTACAAGAGTTTGGAAATATTATACAAAAAAAGTTATCTACTAGCAAAATTTTTGAAGAATTAGCATCAAGACGATTGAGCAACTCTTTTATCCACTCATTAATCAACTATTCTAAAGAAAATCAAAATTCTTCCAATTTTTAGATTGAAAATATAATATTTTCAAAAAAATTAAATTTTTGAAATTTAAGTGTTGTGAATCTGTCTGTATAAATTTTGAATTTGGACAGGCATATCCTTAATATCTAAATTTTTCATATTTTTATCAGTGCCCTATTTGCAGGCTTCTTGATAGTACCAACATTTGAAGTTGATCAGATTTAGCGCTTTTTCTAGTTCGGCAATTTGCGACAAGACTTTTTCTTTTTGATCAATGAACATTTCATATCTTTTTTGCAGTGTGCCATCACCCTGATTGCACCAATCAAGGAAGCGTTTAATTTCTTTTATTTGCATACCTGATTTTTTTAAACATTCAATGACCAAAATTGATTCAACATCGCTATCACTAAATTGACGAATGCCATTTTTTCTTTCGACATTAGGGAAAAGTCCTTCTTTGTCATAATAGCGGATAGTTGAAATACTCAAATTAAATTTGTTTGAAATCTCACCAATAGTGTGCATTTTAAATTTCTCCTAAAAATATCTTAAAAATGCTTGACCTAAACTTAAGTTTAGATATTAAAATAATTATAACACATAATGAAAATGGTGTCAAAGGGGGAAAATATGAAAAAACAAACTGCTGGAAGAAATATGCTAGGAGATTTAGCTCCAAAATTTGCCGAACTAAATGATGATGTCTTGTTTGGTGAAGTGTGGTCCAGAGAGGACAAGTTATCCTTGCGAGATAGGAGCATTGTCACAATTGTAGCATTGATTACTAAAGGTATTTTTGACAATTCTTTGAAATCTCATCTTATAAATGGAAAGGCAAACGGCATATCTAAAAATGAAATGATAGAGATTCTGACACATTTGGCGTTTTATGCAGGTTGGCCAAACGCGTGGGCAGTATTTTCTATGATTCGAGAAGTTTATAAAGATGATGACAACATTCATCCAATGTTTGGGTTAGGAGAATTCAACAGCAAATATTCGCAATATTTTATAGGAAAAAGTTATTTGAATCCATTGAATGTGAAAGGAGTAAATGTTGCAAATGTGACATTTGAACCAAAGTGTAGGAACAATTGGCATATACATCACAAAGGCGGTCAAATTTTGTTGTGCACCGATGGTGTGGGTTGGTATCAAGAATGGGGAAAGCCTGCCCAAAAATTAAAAGCCGGAGATGTGGTATATATTGCACCAGAAATTAAGCATTGGCACGGAGCAGCTGCAAACGGATGGTTTTCGCATATTGCAATTGAGGTTCCAGCAAAAGACGCCTCAAATGAATGGTGTGAAGAAGTTTCGGATAAAGAGTATAAAAAGTTAAAATAAAAAAATTAAAAAATAATCAAAAGTAAAAAATCATAACTATCAAAAAATAGTTTATAGTTAAAAATTTAAAAAAATAATAAAAAATTAAAAAAATTCAAAACTTTATAAAAATTTTAAAAAATAATAAAATAATTATAGAAAGGAGAAAATTATGGGGATGAATTATATTCAAGAGCTAAATGCAAATGTGAAAAGGCAAGCTGTGAGATATCCAAATAGATATGGAATGATGATCGCTGGAGATTTATACACAGCAAAGTCATTAAGGAAGAAAAAATACCCAGCATTGATTGTGGGCGCGCCTTATGGTGGAGTGAAAGAGCAAGGTCCTTGCGTGTATGCAAACGAGTTGGCAACGCGCGGATTTGTGGTACTTACATTTGATCAATCGTTTATGGGAGAATCAAGCGGAGAACCAAGGAATGTGTCTTCTCCTGATATTTTTACAGAAAATTTTAGTGCGGGCGTAGATTTTTTGGGTTCATTAGAATTTGTGGATAGAGAGAAAATAGGAGTGATTGGAATATGTGGTTCGGGCGGATTTGCGCTTTCTGCTACGCAAGTTGACACTCGAATAAAAGCGGTGGCAACAGCAAGTATGTATGATATGACGAAAGCGGTTCGATTGGGTTTGGATGAAGATTCGCTTCGTAAGACAAAAGAAAAATTATCAGCGCAAAGGTGGGCAGATTTTGAAAATAAAAAGCCAGAATATATTCCTACTTTTCCAGAAAATCCTATTGATTCTGTTCCCAAAAATTTGGGTGAGCCAGATGCTGAATGGTTTAGATTTTATGCACTTAAACGCGGTCATCATCCTAATGCACGCGGTGGGTTTACTACGACTAGTACGCTTGCGATGATGAATTTTAGGTTGCTTGATTATATCAAAGAGATTTCTCCACGACCAATATTATTTGTTGTGGGAGATAGGGCGCATTCAAAATTTTTCAGCGAAGAGGCATATAAAGAGGCTTTGCAACCAAAAGAGTTGTATGTTGTGGAAGATGCGGAACACATTGATTTGTATGATAGAGTAGATAGGATTCCATTTGATAAATTTGAAAAATTCTTTAAAAAAGCATTCAAAAACTAATAAAATAAATATAAAATAAATATAAAATAAAATTTTAATTCAAAAGGGAGAATAATAATGAAAGATTTGGTAGTTTATTTTTCAGCCACAGGCACGACCGCACTTGTTGCCAAAAAATTGGCACAGGCTATTGGAGCAGATATTTTTGAAATTGTTCCCAGCAAGCCATATACCGCGCGCGATTTGAATTGGATGGATAAAAACTCGCGTACAAGTATAGAAGCAAGAGATAAATCTATGCGTCCTGAAATTGCAAACAAATTAAAAAACATAAACGAGTATGACAAAATTTATTTAGGTTTTCCTATTTGGTGGTATACTGCGCCAAAGATTGTAAACACATTTTTGGAGAGCATTGATAGTGCAAACAAAACAATTGTATTATTTGCAACTAGTGGCGGTAGCAGTTTAGGAAAGACAATTGATGATATATCAAAAAGTTGTGATGCTAGCACAAAGGTCATATCTGGCGCGGTGTTAAATCCAGATCAAGATGTTGCAAGTTTGAAGCAATGGGCAAAAAAATATTAAAATAAAAAACACGATTTTGAAGTGCATCCCAAAAGTTAGATGTTTGTGCGGTGCACTTCATTTTTCATTAAATTTTAATACAAAAGCGGGTTTTTATGAAGCGCACCTCAAGTTTGATAAATTTTTTAATTTTAAACATTAAATTTACTTTTAATGCAAGAGCAATATACTATCAACATGGACCTTTCAGTTCTCATTTAGTATGACATATTAGATATTATTTCGATATATTTTAAACAAAAAAAGACAAGTGGGTGTTCCACTTGGTAATAAAATGGAAATGACTCAAAAGTGAAACTTGGTCGCGATTGGGGTGGGTCAACTAAAAGCCTTTATTTGTATGCTCTTTAGCGACCAAAAACATAATTTTGAGTCTATCCTTATCCTATTTATTATGTTAATAAAAACATCATACTTTAACTCTATGGGTTATATTAACTCCTTTTTATTAAACATATACAATACGCATTAACAATAGTTCCCTCTGCAGAAAATATTATATTGCAATGTTCTAATTTTAATAATTAAAGCTTGTTCCTAAAATATTAATATTTTAAAACTATTCCAAAGTCTGCAAAATTTATAGGCTTAATTAAAGTATAAAGATGAAGTGAAGTCCAAAATATGAGCACTTATTTTCTTGTAATTTTGCTGTTTAGGTTGTTGGCAATAGTTGAAAATATTAAAGTTTGCAATAAAAAATATAAATTATTTTATACTAATAATTTTGTACTCAACTATACCCATAGGAGTTTTGATTTTTGCGATATCTCCAACTTTTTTATCTATCAATCCAGCGCCGATAGGGGATGCGTTGCTTATTAAACCATTTAGCGGATCAGCGTCAATATCACCGACAATTTTATATTCAAAATTCTGTTTAGTTTGAAGATTTTGAATAGACACTTTGCAACCGACACTCACTTTATTTGTGTTCACTTTTTTGCTATTAATTATTTCCACTGATTTAAGCTTGTTTTCCAATTCAAAAATTTCAGCTTCCACATTTGCCTGTTCATCACGCGCGATATCATATTCGCTGTTTTCGCTCAAATCGCCATAACTTCTAGCTTCTGCCAATTTTTGTGCAACTTCTTGGCGTCTAACAGTTTTCAAGTAATCAAGTCTTTCTTTTGTGCGCTCAAAGCCCTCTTTTGTCATAAAATTTTTATCCATATAGTCACTCCATTCGATTAAATAATAGCTGCAATAGCAAGCTACCGCAACTAATATTTTGTATTATATCATTTTATAATATTCAGTGTCAAGAGATTTTGTTAATATTTAAAGCAGTTTTCAAGCTCTTTAGCTGAAAGTTTGTCGCCTACAAGACCAATAGCACAGTTGTATTTTTTGTGCAAAATAGATTCAATAGAAGCCTTGCCTGCGGTAAAACCATAGCGTCTGTCGAAGGCAGACGGAGTGCCTCCGCGCTGGATATAACCTAGTATATGCGGGCGAAATTGAATTTTGCATTTTTCTTGTAGCAAAGCGGATAATTCTTCAACATCGGCAGAATCTTCCAAGACCAAAACGATAGGGGGAAGATGATTTCCATCGTTTTTCGATTTAACTGCTTTGACGAGCATATTCAAGTCAAAATTTTTTGATTTTACCAACAAATCTGTATGAATGGCATCAGCCACTGTGTCTATAAGGTCAGTGCATTGATTTCCCATTATTTTTATCACCGCACCATAACCAAAGGATGATAACGAGTCCGTGATATTATCAATGGCATTGACAATATTATTTGTTGCTGTATCAAAACCAATAGTGTAAGTAAAGAGCAGGTCGTTGTCTATAGTGCCAGGCAAAGAAATCACTTTGACACCATTATCTCGTAATTTCATAGCACCTTTAAGGCTTCCATCTCCACCGACAATGATGAGCGCTTCAATCTTGTTTTCTTTCAAGTTTGAAAGTGCCATTTTGAAATAATTTGATTTCAAAAAGCGTTTGCTTCTGCCACTTTTTAATATACTACCACCGCGATTTATGCGCCCAGATAGCAATTGATAATCAATTTCAATGAATTTATTATCAATAAGTCCATCATATCCATTCAGCACACCAAACAGGCGGATATTATTATTTTGACAGGCGATAAAAGCGCCAAAAATGGTGGAATTCATACCGGGGGAATCGCCACCGCTAGTTAAGATTGCAATGTTTTTCATAGTCATAATCACCTCATAATAAAATTAGTATTAAAATTTTGAAACAATAATATTTTGTAGTGCATTAATTGTCATTATTAATGTGTTCCAAAACAAATCTATCAAAAATCACAGATTCAACAAAATCATCCGGCTTAAAAGAGCACACATTGAAAAGATTGAAATCATACACATGTTTATCCAACAAAACGGGAGTAGGAATATTCATCGAATGACAAAGATTTTTCAGCATATCAAAGAAAGTGGTAGTTTTTTCATCTACCAAAATTGTTGTGCTTTTGATTATCTTATCTCCGGACAATATTTTACCCCAAATTTTTATCATAAAGATATTTTATTATAAAACGCAAAAAAAATCAAACAATTTATAAATTATTTGACTTTTATAATAATTTTTAGTACGATATGGATATGAAAAATTTGGTATCATTGTACAATCTAGATAGTTATGAAGATTCAAATGTAAAATTGGCAGTTGAATCATCTTTTTGCAAATTCAACTTGGATAAAATCATCAAGCCAGATATGAAAGTTTTATTGAAAGTGTGCTTGCCATATAGCGTGTTGCCGGACAGTGCAGAAACTTCGCATCCAGCCATAGTTCAAGGCGTGGTGGAAGTGTTGTCTGATATGGGTGCAAAGTGCATCATTGCCGATAGTCCGTACAAAAATTATACTCAATCATATTTAGATTCTGTGTATTTCAAAACGGGTATGTTAGAAGTGGCTAATTCATCTGATTGCGAATTGAATCATAATCTCAAGACATTTTCAATCGATACACCAAATGGGGTACAGACAAAAAGTTTGACATTGTTAGACGCACTAAATGATGTAGATGTTATCATAAATTTAGGGAAAATTAAACTAGATGAGAATTTAGGATATTTGGGTTCAAGCGCAAATCTTTTTGGACTTTTGCCAGGCGAGATGAAGACGCTAGTTTTGAATAGAATGAATACAATTGAAGATTTCAACAATTATATAATAGATATTGTAGACGCGCTGAAAGATAAATTAATCTTTAACATAATAGACGGAGTGGTGGCGATAGAAGCGGGCAATAGTCAAAGGATGCTTTCCTGTTTGGCAATGAGTGAAGACGCATTCAGTCTAGATTCAGCAATAATCAAAATTTTAGGACTAAACTATGAAAATACTATAATTAAATTAGCTAGCGAACGCGGTTTTATAGATATTGAAAATCCGTTTGAAACAATAGGCGAGGATCTAGACAAGTTTAGATTGGACGATTTTGCATTGTATGACTATGACTTAAACACACAAATTCATAAAAATAAAAGGGCACAAAAATCATATTTTTACTCGCATCAAGAGCGACCAACCATCAAGCCAAATAAATGCAAAGGATGTGCGGTATGCAGTAAAATTTGCCCAACTAATGCCATAATGATGAAGTATGATAAGAATGGTGAATTGTATGCGGAGATTGATTATAAAAAATGTATATTTTGCAAAAAATGTTATCTAGAATGTCCGTATGAAGTAGTTAAGATGAAGACTCCGCTAGCATATAAAAAATTACATAAAGATATCAATCGATTCAATAAAGAAAATACAGAGTCAAAATAGATAGATGTCTATAAAATTAATTCAATAATTATAAATTAATGATAAAGCCTATTTTCTTTAAAAATAAAAAGTTTGGAATTATGATATAAAAATATAAACTAAAAAGGATAAATAATATAAATTATTATGAATTAAAATTGAAATATTTTTCTTTTAATCTTATATTTATTTAGTTAAAAGCAACGATTAATTTTATCGTTGTTTTTTATTGCGAATAAAAATTTTTTATAATTACAAACTAAACTTGTAGGAGAAAAAATATGTTTAGATTAATTGCTTTTATATTGACTTGTTTAGGTGGGTTAAATTGGTTGATGATTGGTGCACTGCAATATGATTTTGTAGCAGGCATATTTGGTACACAAGCGAATGTGTTTAGTAGAATAATATATTTTATTATAGGCATTGCTAGCATATATATTTTAGTGGTAACTATCTTTTCAAAGGGAAGATTGAAACTATTTGGATATAAAAAGAAGAAAGAAAAGAAAAAAGATGAGATAGAAGAATTTTAAAAAAATTTTCAAAATTAAGAAAAAAATCATATAAATTGTATAAAAAATATGTCGAAAACATTAAATTTTCAAATTTTTTTTGAAAAAATCAATAATTAATAAAAAAAATATTAATCTTAATTTATTTTTAATTTTTACATTGATAAAATAATAAAATTGCAATAAATTAATAAAATAAAAATTATCAAAATAAAAAATAAATAAAATAATGTAAAAATAAAAATCAATCAATAAATCAAATGAATTAATTATAATTAAATAGAGATTAAACGAAAAGATAAAAAAATAGTTAGACTAATTTTTATAAATAGTTTATAGAAAATAAATTTATGAAATTAAAATGGAATAAGAATTTTAAATTTACTATTACACAAAAAAAATTCCAAAATAAATTTGGAATTTTTATTCTTGAATCAAGATGTCTTCTTTGTCTATGATCGTTTCTAATTCGAAAATCAAACTTTCGCGTATGGTTACAAGGAAGTTTGTTTTATATGCTTTTTGACAAGCTTTGTCTATGACATAAACTTCATCAATGCCGTTGTATTCAGATAATATTTTTTTCACAGCGTCGTGTATTATACCATCATTAAGATTGTATTTTAGCCACAATTTTTTAGGTTTTACGACTTCAACTTCTTTTTCGCTTTCATTTGTGTTTTCGCTTTCCTTGTTTTCATCTTGATGAGTCAAAATTTCAATATTGTCAGCGGAGATAGAAGGGCGTTTTCCGTCACGAAGTGAAAATTTTCCTTTGATTGCGACTAGTGCATCGTTTGCTAAAATATCTTTGAATTTTTCATAAGTTTTGTTAAATATGACCACTTCAAAACTTCCTGTCAAATCTTCGATGGTTGCAAATGCCATACGCGATCCAGATTTTGTGGTGATGACTTTTAATTCGGTGATGACACCGCCACAAGTAACAGTATCGCCGTTCTTCAAACCATTGTACAATTCTTCGTCTTCAGGGTAATTATTGATCATCTCGTTGTCAAGATCTTCGTCTTCAATATTTTCACTTGGTATCATAGATGAATTGAAGGTAAAGTCTTTTATTATATTCATATATTCTTCGAGCGGATGACCAGATAGATATGTGCCGGCAATTTCTTTTTCATATTGGAGTTTTATCTGATTGACATATTCGTTGATATTAGGGTATTCGTTTTCTTCAATCAAGTTTGTATCTTCAATGATATCGCCAAACAAATCCATTTGCCCATTCAAAGATTTTTTCTTTCGTTCAAGTGCACGATCCACCATAAGACTATACACAGCCATTAAATGACTTCTAGGGCGATTAAAGCAGTCGAAAGCGCCCGCTTTGATTAAAGATTCAATACAGCGTTTGTTCAACGCTTGAGTGCTTGATCTCCAGATAAAGTCGGACAAATCTTTGTATGGTCCGTTTTCGTTCCTTTCATTGATAATTTCTTCCACGACTCCTACGCCCACATTTTTTAGTGCTGCCAAGCCGTATCTAATAGTTTTTCCGTCCGTGTCGAAGTATGTGTTGCTCAAATTGATGTCTGGCGGAAGTATGGCAATTTTTTCTTGTTTTGCGTATGCGATATAATATTTTAATTTATCAGGTTTTGCAAATTTGTTGTTTAAAATCGCCGTAATAAATTCTAATTTGTAATAAGTCTTTAAATAAGCAGTTTGATATGTTATCAGCGAGTAGGCGGCGGCGTGCGATTTGTTGAACGCGTATGAAGCAAACGATTCCATATCACTCCAAATTTTGTTTGCTATTTCTTCGCTGACGCCATTGTTTATTGCACCTTTAATAGGTGGATTATATTTTCCGTGATTGTCAGTGTAAGCTTCACGCCCGTGCAAAAAAGCTTCTTTCCACTTCAACATTTCTTCCATTTTCTTTTTGCCCATCGCGCGTCTGATCATATCTGCCTGACCAAGACTAAATCCCGCAAGATTTTGACATATTCTCATCACTTGCTCTTGATAGACGATTACGCCATAGGTCACATTCAATATTGGTTCCAAAAGCGGATGATCGTATTTGGTATCTTCGGGATGATGTTTGTTGTGGACATAAACAGGGATGTAAGCCATTGGGCCAGGGCGGTAGAGCGACACGGCTGCCACGATATCTTCTATGCAGGTAGGTTGCAAATCTTTCAAGAATTTTTTAAATCCTGCAGATTCGATTTGGAAAATTCCATCCGTGTTTCCTGTTGAGATCAATTTGAATACATTTGGATCGTCGTATGTGCATTTATCAAAGTCTATTTCGACGCCATAATTCTTTTTGATAAGTTTTATGGCGCCCTTAATATCAGTCAAGTTGGTAAGTCCCAAAAAGTCCATTTTCAAATGACCCAATTTTTCCATATCCGCGCCTTCATATTGAGTGGAGATTATGTCAGCATTTCGGCTGAGTGGCACATATTTATCCAAGACATCCGCACCGATGATGACACCGCAAGGGTGAATGGAACTTTGACGCGGGAAATCTTCAACTTTCAGGGCAATATCCACCATTTTTTTGATTTGCGGATCTGAATTGTACATTTCAACGAGTTCGGGCACGGCATACACTGTGCCGAAATCTTTGTCACCTTCTTTAGGTATGTGAAAACCAAAACATTTTGGTAAAATTGGTGACTTGTACATAGGAATATTTTTAGTGATTTTATCACAAACAGAGTAAGGCACACGCAACACTCTGCCCACATCTTTTATAGCATTTTTTGCTTTCATAGTGCCAAAAGTTATGATGCGGATGACTCTGTCTTTCCCATATTTTTTCGTGACATATTCAATCACTTCATCTCTACGAACATCTTCAAAGTCAATATCAAAATCGGGAGCGGACACGCGTTCGGTGTTCAAAAAACGCTCAAAATACAAATCATATTTTAGCGGATCAATATTAGTGATACCCATAGCATACGCCACCAGTGAACCCGCACCCGAGCCACGCCCAGGGCCGACCGAGATTCCCATTTTTCTAGCGGCGTTTATATAGTCCCAAACAATCAAGAAATATTCTATGAAACCTTGTTTTTCGATGACGGACACTTCTCTATCAAGACGCTCACGAATTTGATCGGTGTATTCGCCATATTTTTTCTTGATGCCTTTATCTACAAGATTTAACAAATATTCTTTCGGATTTTTCCCATCCACATCATTATAACCGCCTTCTGGCTCATAACTAGGGAAGTGGTAAATACCTTTGTCATATTCGTTAAAACTATAGTTGCATTTATCTGCAATTTCGAGCGTGTTTTGTAAGGCTTCTTCATCGTTAGGGAAACCTTCTAGCATCTGATCGTATGTTTTGAAATACAATTCGTCTGTAGGGAATTTCAATCTGTCTGGATCATCCACAAATTTTTGCATTGCCACGCACATCAAAACATCTTGCATCTCCGCATCTTCTTTGAAAAGATAGTGTACATCATTTGTGGCGACCAATTTTACGCCCAATTTTTTTGAATATTCACGAAGATGATTATTTACTATCTCTTGCTCTGCGATTCCGTTGTGTTGCATTTCGAGATAGAAATCATCCCCAAACACAGATTTAAACCACAAAATCAATTCTTCCGCCTTGGCATATTGCTCCTGCAAAATCAATTTTGGTATATCGCCAGCAAGACAGGCAGAAAGACAAACCAAACCCGCACTATGTTCTTTCAAAGTGGGGTAGTCGATTCGAGGCTTGTAATAGTAACCATCTCTAAAAGCGATTGAGTTTAGCAAACACAAATTTTTATAACCTTGTTCATCTTTTGCAAGTATTATAAGGTGGGAGAGTTTTGATTTTCCCGTCTTTACAGTCAAATCTTCAGCCACATAAAATTCAGTGCCAAAAATAGGCTTGATACCCGCCTTTTTGCAAGCGTTGAAAAAATGAATCGCGCCATACATATTGCCGTGATCAGTCATAGCTACAGCGGGCATATCGTATTTTTTTGCAAGTTCCACCAATTTTTTGATTCTGGCAGCGCCATCAAGCAAAGAATATTCGGTATGCACATGCAAATGGACAAATGGCTTCATTTTTCTTCTCCCTTTAATTTTTTGTAGATTGATATGATTTTATCTAGTCGGTATTTGATGCCTGCGCGACTAATTTTGCCACCCAATAATGTTTTCAAATCATTCAGAGAAACATCTGGATTGGCGATGCGCGCCAGCGCAACTTCTTTCAAATTTTCATCCAAAATATCAAGAGAGAAGTTGTCTATTATATAGTTGATAGCGGTCAACTGACTCGTGCTAGCATCAATAGTTTTGTCGAGATTGGATTCAAAACAATTATTTTGCCTGTTCGTGCTATTTCGAATTTCGCGCATTGCGAGATTGCTTTGGATATCCAGAGCAGTTTTCACATCCGAAAATTTTACGAAGATATCGCAGATTGTGTTGCTATTTTTAGTGTAAATCACAAAATAATTGTTTCGCTTCGTCTTTTTTAGTTTTAGTTCAAATTCTGAAAACAAATCTAGGATGAAATCGGCAAATTTTTCATCTTTCACAACTATTTCAAAATTGTAACCCTTTGAATTTTTGTTGTTGTCCTGATTGTAATAGAAATTTCCGTTTGTCAAAAAGGTTGTTTTCAAGATAGTCAATCGGCAACAACTATTTGAAAACATAATCGGTTCAGATTGCGCGTATTCATTGATATTGCAATCAATTAGCAGATTAAAAATATTTCCCTTCAATAACAAAAAATTGTCCCAAATATTTATATCAACATTAGGGTAGAAGTTAGATATTATATTTTTAACTTTGTCCAAGATTGATTGAGTAGAGTTGATCAAAATGGTAGAATTTTTTGTATCAATATGCGCAGATGAAAACAAAATTATATTAATGAAAGCTAGACTGCAACACGAGTTGTCAGGGATGCTGTCAAGAATTTTAGTTTTGCAGTCATACATATTATTAGCTCCTTTTCTTTTGCAATTTTTGTTTTTTGAAAGTAGGTAAATCGTTGTAATTCACGATCACGCTATCAGGCAAGCGCAATCGCAAAACGGCTTGCAAACCGAGATGACAATCACCCACGCGATCTGGCGTGTGCGCGTCCGAGTCTAGCACAAACTTGCATCCAAGTTTATAACAAGTCAAAATTTCTTCATCGCTCATACCCAATCGCTTTCCGTTCAATTCGATCAGAGTGTCAGTTTCTTTTGCCACTCTTGCCACTTTTTCCACATCCACCTTGCAGGCGTGATTGAGATGAGTGATAATGTCAATTCTATATTTGCGCATAGCGTTGATGTATGCGTTTGTATTTTTTTCGCGTTGTTTTTTGCTAGTGTGGTGAAATAGTTCGCAAAAAATGTTTTTCAACACGAACCCAAATTGTTCGCGAACACTGGTAGACTTCACTAATCTATGAAATCCACATAATAATATATCCAAATCATCATAATCAGAATCTATAATATCAATATCTCCTTTGCTTGATATAAGATTCGCTTCCACACCCAGCAAAACATCAATAGGGTAGTGCTCTTTGGCTTCTTCAATATCTTGCTTGACTTGTGGGATATCTTTTCTGCGCACACCATACATTTTTTGATTAAAACCGTGATCAGTGATCGCTATTTGACGAAGACCTTTTTCATAAGCGGAACGCACATTTTCGTCAATAGTTCCTTTGCCGTGATGATTGCGCGAATATTTTGTATGAGTATGATAATCAGCTAGTAGTGCCATAATGCCTCCTGCTCTTATTATATAACTAGCGAAAAAATAAGTCAAGAATTTGAATTTTAATTAAAATAGAAAACTATGGTGGAAAATAAATTGGGAATAATGGAAAATGATATTATATATTAATTAAAAGGCACGAATTCTATTTCCAATTCAAATTTTTGATTAAACTTTTTATACACAATGTCATTTATATATTTTATCAAATTCAAAACATCCATTGCACTTGCGTTTTCTCTATTTATAATGAATCCAGAATGCTTTTTTGAAATTTCCGCACCGCCAATTTGTTTACCTTTTAGACCGAGTTCATCGATGACTTTCGCAGGTATAAGGGTAGAGCGTTTGAACACACTTCCAGCGCTAAAATCTTTGATAGGCTGTGTGGATGATTTTTTGTTCAAGCAATGTTTCATCCGTTTTAAGATTTCCGATTTATCATCAAATTTTAGTTTTAATTTTACACGCGTTATGATAAATTCATCCGCTTTGAATATGCTAGTTCGATACCCAAATTTGCAATCATTTTTTGACAAAATCACTCGTTTTTTTGGATCAGATTTTTTATAGCAAATCACGCGCTCTATCAGATCAAAAAATCGATGATCAAAAGCGCCCAATGAGTTTACCACCGCTCCGCCAATGGTAGACGGAATCAAAGAAAAATATTCCAATCCCGAAAGATTTCTTTTTATACTTTCACTAATCAAAGTGCTGATATTTACGCCTGCATCACAATAAAGATAATTTTTTTTGAACATAAAATTTTTGCTTTGATTTATTATTATTGCTCCATTATAGCCTTTATCATCGAACAATAGATTTGCACCTATTCCAATTATTTTATACCTTATATTGTGTGAATTACAATAATAACACACATTAAGTAGTGCATCATTTGATTGGACAATGAATAGATGTTTTGCTTTTCCGCCAATTTTAAAAGTGCAAAAATTTTTCAAATCTGCATTTTTGATATAAGTTGTATCCAAAAAGTTTTTCATACTAACTAAACACATTGGCAATAGTGCAATTGAATATTGCATTTTCCATATCACTATATATTCCTTGTGAATAGATTTTGTCATATTTCACACTGAAAAGAGAATATTTGTTGAGTTCATATTGATATTCATCACTGACTAAATATTCCACAAATTTTTCAGTATAATTATCTCGATTGACAACCCCTACATATTGAATTAAATCGGTGTAACTATCTATAGGGGTGATGCTCGCATTTGCTCTGCCAATTCTATTCAAATTATCCACTCTAAACACATCCCTAGCCGTACCTAATAGCGTAGCGCTTTCGTCATAAACAAATGATTTATATGCTTCGTATTGTGTTTCAACAATAGGAACATTTATATTTAGAGCGGAGTATAAATTTTCTGGTTTAGTATATCCTGTGCTACCGCAATGAAAGTTCTCTGTCAATATTCCGTGAGTGATGATAGCGTACCCGCTAGCGATATAAGGTATAGCATAAAATTGATTGTTGAAACTGCCACTAATCAACAGTTCATCGCGTATATCATAACAATATTCGCTAGCCTTTAAATATGGCAAAACAATTTTTCCCACTCCAAAGCCAAATGAGATAATATCAGGTGTAGAATTTTGCAATTTGATATCCAATTCATCCGCCTTAATTTCTTTAATCATAAAGAGTATGCCATCGTTTTCACTTTCAATTTTTCGCGCCACTTTTTTCAAAAAGTTTATTCTAGCCACACCTCCGCCTTCAAAAGTTTCAATGTGCCAAATGGTATAAATTTTTGTATCAATTTCAGGTTCGCGATATATTTGATAGTCTTTGACTTTTTTGATTGCCACTGCAAGCACATATACAGAAAGCGTTGCAATCAATAGTAAATTCAATATTTTCACCCAATTTTTTTTCAACCATTTCATATATAATTGTATGAAGCGAAATGTGAAATTATTTTAAATAACTTTAAATAATTGAAATAATATGATATAATAATCGTATGGATATAATAAAAGACAAAATCAAGCGACTTCCGCACGCTCCGGGCGTGTATATAATGAAGGACGCGGATGAAAATGTGATATATGTAGGCAAAGCGAAAGACTTGAAAAAGCGCGTGAGTCAATACTTTTTGCGCAAGCAAGAGCACATCAAAGTAAGGAATATGGTCAGCAAGGTGGCGGACTTTGATTTTTTCATTGTGAACGATGAGATAGAGGCGCTGGCGCTTGAAAACAATTTGATCAAGAAACATAAACCTTATTACAACATTCTGTTGAAAGATAGCAAAACTTATGCGTACATCAAAATAAATCTTAAAGAAGATTATCCGCGTTTTGAGATATCACGGAAATTAAACAAGCAATTCAAATATTTTGGTCCGTTTATGGCGGGAGTGACGGCAAAAGATATAATCTCAATTATTGATTATGCCTTTATGTTGCGAAAATGTAAATTACCGCTTGCCGAAAATAAAAAGCCGATCAAACCTTGTTTATTTTATGAAATGCACTTGTGTAGCGCACCGTGCGCGAAGTTGATTAGCAAGCAAGACTATCAGGAGATAGTGAATGAGGCAATCCGATTTTTGAAAGGTGACACAAAGCGCGTGGAAGAAATTTTGCGATCAAAAATGGAACTAGCATCAAAAAATGAAAATTTTGAAACCGCTTTGATTCTGCGTGACAGATTGAAGATGTTGGACAAGCTAAAATCGAGAGTGATCACAAGTTTAGGAAGTTTGGTAGACTATGATGTGTTTAATTTAGTTACTAGTGGAGAATTTTCTGCTATGTGCGTGCTCAATATTCGAGGCGGGAAGTTGCAAGGCGTGCGCACATTTGATATTCTCAATTATTTAGACGAGAGCGAGGCATACACTCAATTTATAATGCAATATTACAACTCGCACCCGCTGATTGTGGATGAAATAATACTCCCAAATATTGACACTAGCGAAATTGAATTATACATTTTGGACAAGGCGCAAAAGAAGGTGGCGGTCACAAAACCTTTAATTGATAGCGTAAAATATCAGCTTTTAAACATTGCAGAAAAGAATGCGCGAATGCATATTGAAAAGAATTTGGATAAAACGATTAAAACAATCAATGCTAGCATAGGAGCGGTAAAGCAGTTGAAAAATGACCTATCTCTATCGCGTGAGCCAAAGCGTATAGAATGCTATGATATATCTCACACATATGGGACATACACGGTAGCAAGTATGTCAGTATTGATCAATGGGGAGAAAGCGCCGTCAATGTATAGGAAGTTCAAAATTGAGACGGTTGAATTTATCGACGACTTTGCTTCAATGCGCGAAGTCCTTACGCGAAGAATGGAAAAATTAAATAGCGATGATATCAGTTTTTCTAGTATGCCAGATTTGATCGTGATAGATGGCGGAAAAGGGCAACTTGGAATAGCCAGCGAAGTTATGGAAAAATATAATTATCCCAACGATTTGATAAGTTTAGCCAAGCGAGAGGAAGAAGTGTTCAAACCGCACGAGAGTAGACCATATATTTTGAAAAAAGGCAGTTATTCACTGCGATTGATACAGTTAGTGCGAGATGAAGCACATAGATTTGCGATAACATTCAATCGGCAATTGCGCGCAAAAGGAATGTTTCGCGGTGGATTAGAGTCAATTGAAGGGGTAGGACCAGTGACAAGACGCGCTTTGCTTTCAAAATTTAGGACTATAGAGAATATAAAAAACGCACCATTGAGCGAAATTGAAAATGTGAAGGGAATCAGCAAAAAAACAGCGAAGAACATTTTTGACCATTTCAACAAAAACAAATAGCACACAATGATAAAATTAATTCAAAATAAAATTATTAAAATGTGAAAAACTTTCAAAATAAAACAATTCAACAATAGATTATAATAAATCGACAATAATGAAATAAAACAAATATTAGTAGGAAATTGATTGTATATAATATAAACTATATATAATATAAGTAAAAAATTATATAATAGATATATATAATGTATATATTTATATCAATATAGATTATAAACAATTATAGGTTATAATAATTAATATGTATTCAATATTATTGATACTACATTAGAGACAACGGGCATAATAAATCAAATATAATCATATAAAAACAAGCATTTGTAATTTTCATTAAAATCAGTTTATTTATGTAGCACAAGCGGGAAAATTTGTGATAAAATGGCAAAATTTTAGCAATCAGGCAAAAAGATTGCTAATTTTTTTGAAAAATCTTGCAAATTTAGTTGACTTTGGCATAAAAAAGTAGTATTCTTTCATTGAAAGTCAAAGAAAGTCAAAAAGTTTGTAAAATTTTAAGGAATTGCGATTTTGTCGTAGTATTTAGCATAAAGATTGAATTTCTTGACTGAAAAAGGAGGGTAAAAGGTGAACAGAAGTATTAGCGATGTGATAGAGCAATTCATAATGTCTAGTTTGGATGATAATGATTTCATTGAATTGTCCAGAAACGATCTAGCAAAATTCTTTTCGTGTGTGCCCAGTCAAATAAACTATGTGTTGAACACGCGTTTCACGATCAATCGAGGCTTTGTGATTGAAAGTCAGCGTGGCGGTAGCGGATATATCAAATTGACCAGAATGCACGACAATGATTCGAATTTTTTAAAGAACAGCCTTGCGTATTGCTCAAAACCAATGACAGTGTTGGAAGCGAATCAATTATTGCAAAATATGTTTGAAAAAAAATTGATCAATGAGCGCGAAACTAATTTGCTAAAATCTATAATTAGTGCAAAAGCCCTAAATAATCCCATAAACATTGATAATACAATTCGTTCAAATATTATGCGACAAGTTATAATAGAGTTATCTAAAAATGTTAAATAGACAAGAAAAATTCAAAATCAAATCAAAATCTTAATTAAACATTTTTAGATGAAATTATGACAACATTTATTTATAAATAATAATAAAAATTGAAAGGAGAAAATTTTATGAAATGTGACAAATGTGGAAAACCTAGCGTGTATCATTCTACTTTGATAGTGAATGGTGTCAGCCAAACCAGAAATTTATGTAGAGATTGTGCGATCAAAGAAGGTGTGTTCAATTCCGAGCCAGCCAGTTTGTTTGATGATATGTTCTCGGCATTTGCAGACTTTTTGCCATTTGAAAAGGTGGAAAATGTCGTTTGCCCAGTATGCAAGACCAGTTTAAGAGAGTATAAGAACACTCAACGATTGGGCTGTCCAAATTGCTACGATGCGTTCAGGAATGAAATCAGTGCGATAATCAAAAAGATTGCACCTTTCGAAACGCACAAGCAAGATAGTATAAAATTGAAAGATTTTGATATCAAGACAGATGCAAAGCAGACAAAAGCAGAAAAAATTGCAAGTTTGCGTCAGGATATGGCACTAGCGGTAAAAGAAGAAAGGTATGAAGATGCTGCCAAGATAAAGAAACAAATTAAGAAATTGGAGAGTGAAAATGAATAATATAATTTTTACAAAAGCAACAGTATTTAGGAATTTGAAAGATTATAAATTTGTTCCTAAACTAGAAGAAGAAAAGAAAGGTGAGATAGTGGACAAATTGTCCTCTGCACTGAAAGGCAAATTGAGCGCACTGAACCTATCCACTGCGAATGAAAAAGTGATTCAATCTCTTAAAAATAATGGACTTTTCAACTCAAATTATCAGACAATATTCGTGAGTGAAAAGGACAATGTGAGCATATCACTATTCAATGAAGAACATTTGAGCATAGTGTCCACAAGCATTGGTTATGACAAAAATACTAGTAAAAAAGTGATAGAATTGGCAAACTTTTTGGCAAACAAAGTTAGCTTTTCATACAATGACCAATATGGTTATTTGATGAGCAATTTGAACAACATAGGCACAGGAATCAAACTAGAATGTTTAATTACCTTACCCGCATTGGCGAAGATAGGGAAAATTGATCAAATCAAGCGCAATGTTCGCCAGTTGGGATACCAATTGAATGATGTAGAAAATTCGGTAGATACATTTTCATTATCCACTATTTGCAATTTAGGATTTACTGAAAATGAAATTTGCAAAGAATTTGATAAAATGGTATCAAAACTTCAAGATTTGGAAACAGAGAGCGCGAAGATGTACGATGTCAGCAGTCACGATGAGTTGGTTGACGCGTGTGCAAGGAGTGTGGCAATATTGAACTCTGCGAATTTGATGAATTATAACGAACTAAAAGAGCATATCAAAAATCTTCGTTTAGGCTTGAATTTGGGATTAACAAATATTGCGCTAGATAGAATCAATAGTTTACAGCAACTTTGTGTCAACAAAGATAGTGAATTTATATCAAAGAGCGAAATGTTGAATCTTGCAAAACGAATAAAAGAAATTTTGAAAAAATAAAAGGAGTGATTTATGTATAATTTAACAGATTTAGCAAATAAATGTATACAAACCGCTTCCCAATTTGCTTCCAATTATGGAAATGAAGTGGGAACGGAGCACATTTTGTATGCGTTGACAAAAGTAGAAAGCAAATCAAAAAAATTATTGAAAGCGTACAGAGTTGATAGCGATATCGTGAAAGAAATTTTGGACGGCGTGGTGGGCGGAATACCTTCTAATGTTGTGGAGCTTACCCCCAGGACAAAAGAACTACTGATGATTGCAAATAGTATTGCAAAGCGTACGCGTAGTTCGTATATTTCTACCGAACATTTGCTTGTGGCGTTGTTGAGCCAGGAAGACAGCTTCGCAATCAATATTTTGGCGGGTGCTTTGAAATTGAATGTGTACGAAATGCGAAACAGAGCAATAGGGCTTATCACAAATTCGAATAATGTTCAATCAGGCAATGCTAATGAGTTTGATACGAATGGCTTTGTTCAAGTGGGCAGTATGAATTCGGATAACCAGTCTAGGCAAGAGGCATATACGAGCGAACTTCCTGCTGAACTTTTGGAGATGGGAAGCGATCTCACATTGCGTGCAAAAAACGGAAAAATTGATCCAATCATTGGGCGAGATAATGAAATAGAGCGTATGATTGAAATTCTTTGTAGGAAGACGAAAAACAATCCAGTTTTGATCGGCGAAGCGGGCGTGGGCAAAACTGCGATAGTAGAAGGACTTGCAAGAAGAATTGTAGCGGGAGATGTGCCACAATTTTTGAAAAATAAAATCATATATAGTCTAGATATTGGCGGACTTATGGCGGGCACAAAATACCGTGGTTCAATGGAAGAAAAATTGAAGAATGCTATTGAACTTATCACTGCGAACAAAAATATTATAGTTTTCATAGATGAAATCCATACATTAGCGCAAGTTGGCACAGACAAGGGTGAAACCAACCCTGCCGATATGTTGAAGCCATATCTTGCTCGTGGTGAAATGCAGACGATTGGTGCCACGACCACAGACGAATATAGAAAATATATTGAAAAAGACAAAGCTTTGGAAAGACGATTCCAGCCAATCATTGTAGATCCACCTACAGTAGAGCAGACTATTGAAATTTTGCGTGGATTAAGGGATAGTTACGAAGTTTTCCACAAGGTTAAAATTACGGATGAAGCGATCAAGGCAGCCGTCACTTTGTCAGATAGATACATTCAAGATAGGAGCCTTCCAGACAAAGCGATCGATTTGATTGATGAAGCATCTAGTAGGGCGAAAGTTAAGAGCAATTATGATTCAGACGAAATAAAAGCGCTCAAAGAAAAACTTAAAAAGGTTGAAGCAGAAAAGGAAGACGCGGTTAACCAAGAAGATTTTGAAAAGGCAAGCAAACTTCGTGATAAAGTCACAAAATTGAAAGATGAGATAGAGAGATTGAAATCAGTCCCTGCCACCAGCGAGCAGACAGATGCAACTATCACTGAACACGATGTTGCAGAAGTTGTTAGCAAGTGGACAAACATTCCACTCACAAAACTGACAGAAGGCGAAGCAGAAAAATTGATCAATCTAGAAAAAGTTTTGTCTGAACGCGTGAAAGGTCAGGACGAAGCGGTAGAAAAAGTGGCGAAAGCTATCAGGCGTAGTCGTATAGGCATACGCGATCCAAAACGCCCAATAGGAAGTTTCTTGTTCCTTGGTCCTACAGGTGTGGGAAAAACAGAGTTGAGCAAGGCGCTCGCTGAAGCACTATTTGATGATGAAAATAAAATCATCAGGCTTGATATGAGTGAATTTATGGAAGCGCACAGCGTGTCAAAACTCATTGGTAGTCCTCCAGGATATGTAGGGTTCGATGACGGCGGTCAACTCACAGAACAAGTGCGAAGAAAACCATATAGTGTGGTATTGTTTGATGAGATTGAAAAAGCGCATCCAGAAGTTTTCAATATGTTGCTTCAAATACTTGATGATGGAAGATTGACAGATAGTCACGGAAAGGTCGTAAGCTTCAAAAACACTATCATAATTTTGACTTCAAATATTGGTAGTGACAAATTGAGCAAAACAAATGTTGATTTAGGCTTCAATGACGGCAACAAAGAAGACAAGACGACAATAATGTTGAGCGAATTGAAAAAGTACTTCAAACCAGAACTTATTAATCGTATCGACAACATTGTCATATTCAATAAATTGACTCCGCAAGTTATGAAAGATATAGCAAAGAAGATGCTTTCAGATTTGAACAAGACATTGATGCAAAGTGGAGTAGAGTTGAAGTTCACAACCGCTACTTTAAATTACCTAGTAAAGAATGGTACGAACGACGAATTTGGTGCACGACCTTTGAGAAGATTAATCACCACAAAGATTGAAGACGAATTGGCAGATAAAATGCTTAAAGGTGAAGTAAAATCTGGTGATAGCATATTGATTGATTGCAAAAATGATAATCTTGTGTTTATGTCAAAATCGCAAGAAAAAGAATAATATATATTGATTGAAATTTGCTGGTGATAAAACCCCCTTTTGCTAGTGAATGTCAATATAAGATTAAGGGCATTTTGATGTTTTAAAGACATTTTAAAATGTCCTTTTTTATTTCAAATTTTTTATTTTATATAATAGATAAAAATTGCAAATTAATAAAAAAATATTAAATTATTTTTAATATCAATTAATAAATTATGAAAATATTTTTATATAAAAAGATAAATAATATTAGATTTTAATATTGTTTTTTTATAGATCTATTTTGATTATTAAGGGAAATGGCTAATAATTTATTTTTCAAAAAAAATAAAAATTTTAATTTTTTCATAGTAAAATATATAATTTTATATATTTTATTTTAAATTTTCAATATTTATAATAATTTTTATTTTTATTAAAATTAAATATAAAATCAATAACATTTTTTGATTATTAATTTTTTACTGAATTAAAGTTTAATATTAAAATTAATTTAGATTAATTTTTAATGTGTTATTTTATTAAATGTATATTTTAAATGTATATTTTTATATAATTTCATATTTTATAGTTTCTCATAATATATACTTATTTTTGATTTGAAATTTATATTATTTTTTTCATTATATTTTTCAAATTTTTTCATTGGTAGTGATTGAAAATTTGATAAACTATATTCTATTTGGTTGACTAAAAAATTAATCTGTATTATTATATTTTTATAAAAATACAAAGGAGAAAAAATGAATTGGTCAAATATGTGGAATAGTATAGTAAATTATTTTGAAACAAATATTTGGAACATTATTTTCTTTTTCGTTATCCTATTTTTAGGCATAATTATCATCAAAATTGTTTTGCGTGTGTTAAGGAAAATGTTGTCAAAAACTAGGATGGAAAAGATTGCTCAACAATTTATTTGCACAGCAGTGAAATTCGGTTTATGGCTATTGTTGATACTGTTATTATTGGATAGGATTGGCATAGAAATTTCTGGTATATTGACAGCAATCAGTGCCTTAATTCTTGCAGTTGGTATGGCACTAGAAAACAATATGGCGAACCTTGCAAATGGAATTGTGGTAGTGTCCAATCATATGTTTAAGAAAGGTGATTATATTGTAGTAGATGGAGTGGAAGGCAATATCACAGATATCAATTTCCTATTCACAACGCTTCTCACTAGTGATAACAAAAAAATTACGATTCCCAATTCTACAATAGTCAATAATTCTGTGGTGAATCTTGGTGCAAATGAAAAAAGACGAGTTGATATTACTTTTTCAGTGGCGTATGAAAGTGATGTAGAACTTGTGAAAAAAATCGTGATTGATGTTATGAAAAGTGATGGTCGCGTCTATTTAGATCCAGAACCATTTTGTAGATTAAAAACTATGAATTCTTCGAGTCTAGATTTTTTTGCAAATTGTTGGTGTGACAATGACGATTATTGGGATGTCTATTATTATGTAGTAGAATGGGTGTACAACGAATTCAAACGAAACAACATTTCTGTACCATTCAATCAACTTGAAGTGCGGGAAAGGAAAGATCACACAAAAGTTCCTGTCATAGGAAATTCATTGCCTAAACGAGTGGAAAAGGTTCGGGCAGAGAAAAAAGAAAAAGATGTTTTCCATATTTTCAAAGACAAACTACATAGCAAAAAGAAAAAGGATAAGAACAAAAATAAAAATACTATATCTGATGCAACACAAAAATCTGATCCAGCCATACACGACGAAAACAATGACGAATCAACCGAAAAATAAAGTTGAGTTTTATAGTCTTTTTAATCATTTGTTAAAGATAGATATACAATATAGATTGATATATAATATATTAGCATTTTAATTACTAAATTTTAAAAATTCATATTAGTCTATTAGACTAAATTTTAATGACGAAAGATTAATATTTACACTGAATTTTAAAGATTGTTAAAAGGTATAAAGTAAAATATTTTAGACTAAAATATTTGAATGAAGCGAAGATATTATTCGCTTCATTTTTTATGCAACTTTTTTTGTTTTTTATGTTTAAAATTTCACTTTATTTTGTATTTGCATTTGTAGTTTTATTTTGTTTTTACTATAAAAATGTCTATAAATTTTATTGCTAAATTTATATTTTGTATTTATTATCAAATACAAATAAATTTTATTTCATATATACTATAAAACAATCTTAACCTTTTTTTGTATTTACAATGAAATTTTCATAATTTTTAATATGTTTATTTTAAAATTTTTATAATTTTTATTCTATATTTTCTATGCTGAATTTATGAGTTTTATATAAGTTTTTTTAATTTTTAATTGCACAATCTAATTATAGAATTAGTTGACTTTTGTTTGCCTTAAAGGGTATAATAAGGTCAGAGTATAAAAATAATATACGCATTGCCAAAGATGTTGTGCTGTCAAAAACTAATGTCCGACAAATGTGAGTGGTATAATGGCGCTTGAGCGGAGTGGTCGCAATAGTATAAATTTTATACAAAATCGAAAAATAATACAAAAGGAGAAATAATGGAAGAGAAAGAAGAAAAGAAAAATTCGTCAATCAATTTAAAGGCGAAGAAAAGTGCGAATGGAGTGGCAACACAAAAGAGCACGAAAGCAAACAGCAAGTCTAGTGGCAAAGCAAAGAGTGAGCAAACTAGCGCAAAGGCAAAGAAGCCGGCATCGGTAAAAGAACCTGTTAAGGAGCCAAAGCCAGAAGAAAAGGTGCTAGATACGCAAGCGAAAGTTGAGCAAGACACGAAAACAAAAGACGAGCTCACCCTAGCGAGTCAAGAAGAGAAGATCAAGAAGAACGCGGGTAAGAGTAGTACCAGGAA
>CALWKA010000014.1 GCA_944381155.1 uncultured Clostridia bacterium | reverse complement strand
CATAAAAGGAGAAAACTGTCCATCGGTAAACCTCAACCGAACCCCCAGACTATCTGGGGGTTTTCATTTACAAAAAAAGGAACAAAATTATGAAGCAAATCTTGTATGACACTTCATTTTAGTTCCTTTTTTTCATTTCAAAAATATTCAGTTAATTTTAATCGTTTTGAAGTTTTAAAATATAGTTAAATAATTATTCACAAATTTCAATTTGTAATTAATAATCAATTAAAATATAGCGTCTAATCTTTTCTATAATTAGGAATTAGATGTTTATATTTGTTCACAAAATTGTAAGCGTCAAATATCGCCTTTTCTTTGTTTGGCGAATTTAAAATGGCTATCATTCGCTCTATAAAATTGATTCCATCAAATTTCACACAACTCAAATAATAGGGGGCGATGTTGATTTTGATGTTCAAAATTCTAGCAACCGCCTCGCCCGTCAGAATCGAAAAAAAACTGAAAAATTCATTTCTATAATTATATGTACATTTTATTCCCAAAACTTTGCATAGCTTCGCTACGCATATTTCTTTGATCATTTCTTCGATAGTATTGCTAAACAAAATAGGTTTTTCTATGTTCATAAACTGACAAAGTTTATCTATAATCTCACCCACTGATTGAACATTCTTTCCATCCGATTTATAAATCACATTATCCATACTTTTTCAATATAAAATATTTTTGTACATAAGTCAAACATTTTTGTACAAAAATATTTCTTTTTAACTAAATAATGGACATTTTAGACAAAATATTGTGTTCTTGCTCGTATCTTGACTTCATTTCTTTGTACTTTTCGCTGAGATCGAATATGTATCTTTGCTTCCCTTCCAAAGACAATGTATTATAATATTTGTTGTCTATCAACTCCTTTATAGGATTGATCACGATTTCATCTCGTGACAAAATTTTGCACACTCGCTCGTACAATTCCTGATCGTACACATTAAAACTAACTTTTGAATAAGGTATCTGATTGAAAATTGATTTTTCTCTATTATAATTTCGCATACGCGACTTGGCATCTCGTGCCATAAAATATAATTTCCCTTTAATTTTTTTTCTCATTTTCTTTTCCCCCACTGATAAATATACTAAATAGTGAGAATAAAACAAAATCTTTTGAATGAAAGAAAATGTCAATTTTTGTCTAGTTTTAAATATAAATTTATCTTCTTGAGATAAATTGCAAATCTAAAAATCGGCACTAAAAAAAGTGCACAAATTGTACACTTTATTCTTTAAATTCATAACCGCACTTTTCACAAAACGCTGCTGCACCGCTATTTTTCGTTTTGCAATTTGGGCATTCTTTAAGTCCTAGTCCTGTTTGCTGTTTTGCTCCGCAGTGTTCACAATATTCTGCCTTTTTCGTGATCACTCTGCCACATTTGTCACACAAACGAGTGTTGGCAATTCCTTTTGCCTTGTTGCCATCGCGCACGCTCTTTGATGAACCGATAAGGCTAAAGGAAAATAATATCAAAAATATTCCTAAAATTGCTAACAACAGCCCAACTATGCACGCCACTGTGATGATCACATATTTCGACCAATGCGCCATATGCATAACGGCATAAATACCGCCGTATATTGCCCCGCCAGCCAGCGCAATAATAATCAAAGCGATCAAAACGAATGTAAACTTTCCGTATCTTTTCTCTCTATAACCAAACAATCCCATAATTCACCTACCCTATTTTATTTTTTCACCGCAATCTGGGCAGAATTTTGCTTTTGCGCCAAGCTCTTTCCCGCATTTTGGACATACTTTTTTCTTGACATCGAGTTTCTCACCACAATTTACACAAAATTTACTTCCTTTTGAGATTGGTTCACCGCATTTTGGACAAGACAGCGCTTGAGTGGCTCCACATTCTGGACAAAACTTTGATTTTCCAGGTATGGTTGCTCCGCACTTGACGCATTGTATGACTTGCTGACGCTTGCTATCCTTTGCCCCAGAAATTGATTCTGTAAATAAATTGCCCATATTATATCCTGCGCCAAGTCCTACTCCCAGACCTGCCAAACCGCCACCGCTTGGATTCTTTGCAATATCTCCCATAGCGTTTGCTGCCTTATATTGAGTATATGTGCCCATTTTATCAGAGATAACGCCCATTTTGGTGCGCTCATCCAACATTTTCTCCACATCTTCAGGCAACGACAAATTTTCTATCACAAAATTTGACAACTTCAAGCCGATAGGCGCGAACTCTTCTACACTATGCTTTTCCACAATATCTGCAAGATCACTATAATGCGCTGCCAAATCTAATGCCGACAATTTGCTCTCACCAATCGCATCTGTCAACAATTGAATAAGCGTAGATTTATATTGAGTGGCAATATCATTCACTCTATAAATTGCATTCGTACCAAACACTTCTTTCATAAATTTTGAAGCATCTTCCACCTTGAAAGCGAATGTGCCATATCCACGCAAACGAATATTACCAAAATCCACATCACGCATCATAATAGGATTTTGCGTGCCCCATTTCAGCCCCATAAAGCGCTTGGTATTGACGAAATAAACTTCCGCTTTTATCCTAGAATTGCCCAATGTGCTCAAACTTAACAATTTGGTCAAAAAAGGAATATTCTCGGTAGAAAGTTTGTATGTGCCCGGACCGAACACATCTGCAATTTCGCCTTTATGTATAAACATCGCAACTTGGCTCTCGCGCACGACCAAAGTCGAACTATTCATAATCTCATCGCGATCTGTCAGCGGATAGCGATATACTATAATATCATTGCTACTATCCTTCCATTCAATCACTGACAAAAATTGTTTTTTAAAAAATCCCATATTCTCTCCTTAATTATATTATTCCACATTCTTAAAATTTCGTCAAGCAAATCAACCTATCTGCGCCTGCGTGGACCGCCACCAAATCCGCGCATTATTCCGCCCAGCATCATCGAACCCAACACTCCGCCCAGCATACCGCCAAAGTTGAAATCGTCATCATTATCATCTTTTGGCGGTTTGATTTCTTCTACTTTTGGTTCAACATATTCCACATTTGGCGAACCACAATACGAACACACCTTTTCATTCTGCCTGATGCTCGCTCCACAACTAGCGCATTTTCCCTTATTTTTTATCTCTTTTTCTTCCATAATTTCCTTTATTTTTTAAAATACATTAATATTTTATCATATAATGAAATTATTTGCAATATTTTGTGTTATTTTTATAAATTTTTTGCAATTCTCCCGTTTGATGTCTTGATATTGAATTATCCTTTATCTTCGTTCTCACTGAATGGATTTTTTTTATTTTGAATCTCTTTTCTAGATGATATAATATCTTTAACTTCAATTTCGCTCGTTGGCTTTCCTTCCATCTTTGCACTCTTAATTAAATTAGCGTCGTTTGCGTGCTTGTCTATAGAAAAATTTTCTTTATTTTTATCAGTTTTTTTATCTCGAAACGAGAAATCTTCATTGCTGATTAATTCTACATTTTCATTGACTTGCTGATTGTTTATCTTGTCTAATTTTTTAGTTTGATCTTTCTTTAAGTCATCACCATTTTCATTCGCTTGATCGGGCGTATTGTGACGCGATTCTTGACTTTTGTTTTCTATCAAAAGTTTTTCTTTTCCATTGGTTAACAATAATTTTTCATCCGCTGTATCCGTTCTTTTTTTGTGCCTAAACAGATAATTTATTATATCATCAATTTTGTTTTTGTATTTTACGCTCAAATAGAACAAAACTGCAATCAGTATAATGATTATCCCCCACACGATCAATCCCCAACCGTGGAAAGGAATGATTGCTCCGCTACCAAAAAATACAGTGCACGCAATGCCTATACCTCTAGCCAAAACATTTGTCCAAAAGAAGAACGAAAAACTCATATTGGTGAGCCCCGCCACCACGCACAATATGTCGTCTGGGAACATTGGAAACAACATCATAAGGAAAAAAAGATATTTTCCTTTGCTCATTCTGTCTATCCATTTTTCACTGCTGTCCTTGCCTATCATCCAATTCAAAAATTTCCTACCAGCCTTTCTTCCCACCCAAAACATAATTAAACTACCGATCATCACAGCGATGTAGCTCATTATAAACGCAGGCCATCTGCCAAAAATGACCGCTCCTGCGACGGTGACAAAAATGGCAGGAATTTGCAAAATCGTTGTCTGCAAAATTTGGAATATGATAAATATCAAAAAGCTGAACATTCCGCCACTTTGCACAATATCTCTGATTTTATCTATTGAATTGACCTTTTCCCACGCACCCGTAGCTTTCAAAATGAAGTATGCCACGACAAAAATTATCACAAGGATAAGCACGAACAAACTAGCACGCATAATTTTGCCGTGCGTGGTCTTGGTATCAAATAATTTTTTTATCTTATCTTTCATCTTTAATTATTATATTCTATCCAATTATAAATAATTTGGTATATTAAAGATAATTATATGAAATTCCGTCATTTTTGTAAACTGAATATAAATTATTTTAATATATGACTACAAAATTTTTGAAAATTTTAAATTCTCGCGTCAGATTTTGATTAAATTCGGTATTAAATTCTTCAAGCAGAAGAATGTAAATATTTTCGTTGTCTACCGATTCAATTTCCACTTCAAAAATATAATTGCCATACTTTAAAGTTTTTCTATAATAATCGTCATTTGTCTGTCTAGTATTGAGATAATGTTCTGGGCTTTCTTCGTCCACTATTAAACAATATATATAAGCCTCGTGAATGTCTGTACTAAAATATATCAAATCATCATTTGCCAATCCTTTCGCGTAACTGATACTTTCCATTAATCCATCATTAAATTGTGGTGAAATTTCTTTATTCCAAACGGAAAAATAGAGCGAACAAAAGGTTATGAATAATAGCATCAAACTTGACCCCGTCAATATTAAAGTTTGCTTCGAATTGCACACAAAATTATACAAGGCAATGGATAAGAACACCATATACGGTATCCAAATAAAATTGATTTTATTAATATTTGGATTGTACAACAACAATATAATTAAAATGCCTATCAACATTGCAATAAGATACGCAAATAGTGAAAAGTTGAATTCTTTTTTGATAGTTTTAATTGCAATCACAATTCCATATATCATCAATGGAAACAATACAAGATACATCACGCCCAGCGAATAAATAGAATTGTGCGTAAGACCGTCATTTTGAGACAACAACAAAATTGGCAATTTGATTAAATTTGTAAAGAAATCAGAAAATCCAAGTTCACCCGCCCTATAAACTGCCAATTTAGGAATCGTTATGAGCCCAATATGAATTTCATCTATCCAGCCATAGTTTATCATCAAAAACAAAATCAAAGGAATCGCAAAAAGAAATAAAATTATATTTGATATGATAAAATATTTCCAATTCACTTTTTTCTTCACGATCCAATAAATATATATTGCTATCAAAAACAGGGGAATGAAAATGTATGAAATGGCGTATGTGTATAATGTTATCCCCAATAATATGCAAGCGGGAATTAAAAATTTTTGATTGTCGTTTGCTTTGATTAAAAAAATTGATGAAAACAAAAACATATATGGGAACAAGTTGCAATCTAATCCCCATCTTGAAATCATAATTGTGTACGGAACAATTGCAAAAACAAGCATTCCAATCAGTGAAGCAAATCTGCTTTTTGTAATCAACTTCATCAGATAATAAAATGCAAACACTCCGCCAATTGAAAATAGCAAAAGGACAATTCGTGCAGAAAAAATATTCATTCCAAATATTGCAATAAACGGAATCGTCAAATATGCTAACAACGCACTTTGACCGCTTCCCCAAGCTTCTAGATAAACGGGATATGAATTGCCATTCCTATCTATCCCATAGTTTAATATTGAATATGCGTCATATAGCATTGACGCTTCGTCAACATTTAGCCCGGCGGGAACGGATACAAACATAATAGTTCGAACCAACACTGCCAATGCTATAATCGACCAAAATATGATGTGAAACCATTTTTTGTTGTTCAAAACTTCGTCTACTTTTGATAAATTATTTTTCCTATAATAAATTAGTCCAACCAATAGCAAAGATAAAACAAGTAAGTTCGTGACCAAAGAAAACACGCTACCATAAACAATGTATGTGACAATAGTGATGAGCAACATTGCTACTGCTAATATTGAAATTGTTAACACTTTTTTATTAAACATCATTTATCCTTAATTTAACTCTTGTATATTGTCATATGAAATTTTATTTTCGTTTTTTGTGTGCTGTTTGTCTATCTTATAATTTTTTATTGTATTGTAAATCAATAGTGCAAAAGTGACGAAATTTATAATGATAGCAATTGTCATACAAATTTTGAAACTAATTCCAGTGTGTAAAATTTTAATATACGAATGGCACACTCCTACCCAAACCGCAGTGTTCATACAACCCGCGATTAATGTATTCAATCTAGTTGGATTGACAAACGCGTTTATCACACTCAACATCAAAGCGATGAAATAGAATCTATCCAACATTTTAGGCATAAAGAACACCATAGAAAAAGCAAATAACATTGCAATATAAACTAAATCATTTTTAGTCAAACCTTTTGCCTTGTATCTTTTGAATGTAAATATCAAAAGGAGCGTCAATACCACAGCGGTCAATAGAATATGCAATATCATCAATATTGTTTTGGCTATCCCGTCCACATCAAACAGCATATAAATTTCACAAATATTAGCACAATCTCCCGCCAGTCTATTATCTTGAGCAGATTGTGAAAAATAAACTAAAATTAAGTCCAATACCGACCTTCCAGCGAATGCAGGGACTAAATTGATTGCATACATCAAAGGAACGATCCAAATGTCTTTCCATTTCAAATAATGTTCCCCATTTTCGTCTTTTATGATGAGCATCACAAACAATATAGGAACGATAAATAAAAATTGAAGTTTGAATGCAAAACTGATTCCTAAAAACAAAAATGACAATTTTGATTTTTTATTCAGTGCAAAATAGAAAGCAAGCATAGCAAATGATGTGTATATAGCGTCGCACTGACCCCACGCGGTATATTCAATCAAAACCATAGGCAAAATCATTGTGGTGATAAATACTAAATAATTAAAATTTGTTTTCTTTATTGAAGATACAATTTTTGCGACAGCGTATGCCAAAAGAAAACTAAATGCATAAGTTATCAACTTTATGCCATATAGATCTGTGAAACCAATTTTCGCCATAATTATTAAAAGATAATTGTATGCAGGAGTATAGTTGCTCACATCCACAATTTCATAAAGACTATCCTTTAATGAATTATTTTCATAATAAGCATACCACTTGCTCAAAAATCTTGTATAATCACCCGTTTCCCATGTAACATAAATCAAAGCAAAAACATATATGCATACCAATGCTAAATAAAAATAGGTTAATGCCACCTTTTTCTTTGTGAAATTTCTCAAAATTGATTTAGTGCCAAAAATAGCAATGATGACCAAAGGTATCAAAACGATTATAGCATAAAGGACCATATCAAATTTTTCAAAGAAATTCCATTGTATATATTTTATCGGAATAAGAAAACTGAGTATTGTCAAAGCAATGACTAATACAATTGTGACAAGATAAAATATTCTCTTCATATCTTTCGAATTAAAATTTTTTTCTTTTGAATCCATATCTTTCTCCATTGTCATTATAAAAAATTAATCTATTCATGTCAAATGATGTGAAGAAAAAACGAGTTCATTATATCAGTATTTGTTTTATTATTTATATTTTAATCAATTTTGACACCTATATTGTATTAGTTCAATAATATAAATTTTTATATGTGTTATATTAGTCCAACAATATAAATTTTTATATAAATGAGTTTAAATTAGTAAATTGATTTTTACCATTTGCATATTTTAAGATTTTATTTCGTTTATGAATTTATAAAAAAGATAGTGAATGAAATTATCACTATCTTTAATCTTATAATCAAATTTTATGTTTTAATCAAATTATATGCTTTATTTTACTGTATCAACTTTAATTAAGTTCGTACAACCATTTTGTTTTGGGATACCGCAAGTTATCACAATTATGTCGTTAGCTTTGGCAAACTTTTTCTTCTTCACTATCTCGTTTGCTATCTCAAACATCTCGTCTGTAGAGTTGTATTCGCTGGTAAGCACTGGTATCACTCCCCAAGATAACTCTAATTGCCTATACACTTTTTCATTCGGAGTCGCTCCAATTATTGGCACTTGCGGACGATATCTGCTGATCATCTGCGCGCTCATACCCGATTGCGAAAATACCACTATTGCTTTTGTGTTCTGAATTAGACTCGCATTCACTGCGCTGTGCGACACAACATCTGTGGTGTTTGTTATTTTGTAGTTGCTAGATAAGAATCTTTTTGCATAATTGATATGTTTTTCAGTTTCTAGCGCTATCTTTGCCATTGTTTCCACCGCCTGAACAGGATATTTCCCCATAGCGGTTTCGCCAGATAGCATCACCGCGCTTGTGCCGTCATACACTGCGTTCGCAACATCACTGACTTCTGCTCGTGTGGCACGATTGTTATAAATCATACTCTCCAACATTTCGGTAGCCGTGATCACCGCCCTTCCTTTCTCTTTGCTTCGCTTGATGATCGTCTTTTGAAGTTCGGGCAATTTTTCAACAGGAACTTCCACTCCCAAATCTCCGCGTGCCACCATTATACCGTCTGATGCATCTATGATCTCGTCTAAATTTTTCACCCCGCAACTAGATTCTATCTTTGATATGATTTTCATATCTCCGCCATTTTTCTTTATAAAAGATCGAATGGCTCCAACATCTTCTTTCCCGTTCACAAAACTTGCTGCTATGAGTTCAACATCATTTTTGATTCCCCACAAAATGTCTTGTTTGTCTTGATCGTTCAAATAAGGCGTGCTATATTTTACATTAGGAATGCTTAAACTTTTTCTATTTGACAAAACGCCCGAATTCATCGCTTTCGTGATGACATCTTGCCCGCGCACATCTGTCACTTTGAATGTTAGCAGTCCATTGACCGCCAATATCTTGTTTCCCACCTTGATACATTTTACGATCTCGGGCACATTGAAACTGACGCCATTTTCGTCCCCTATGATATCTCTGCCTGTGAAAATAAATTGTTGCCCCTTTTTGATTTGCACACTGTCTTTTTCAAAAGTTTTTACCCTAACTTCTGGACCACGCGTATCCACCATTATAGGCAGTGGCAATTTGAGTTCTTTTCTAATACGCTTCACATTTGCCAATATCTTTTCCATATCTTCCAATTTTGCGTGTGAAAGATTGATTCTGACAATATTCAACCCCGCCATCACCAACTTTTTCATAACCTCATACGAATTGCTCGCGGGTCCGATTGTGCCAATAATTTTTGTTTTTCTCATAACTCAATTTTCTCCTTGATAATTTCATTATATCATAATATCTGAAAAAAATAAAATAATAAACAAAATTTATTAAAATGATAGATTTCTAAATAATTTCACTAAAAATTTCAAAAATTCATTAAAAATTATATAAAATTTCACGCTTTTTCCCGCATTTATTCATAATTTTTAATTTTTTATGATCAATTTGATTGTGTTTATTAATAATAATTAAACTATATTTAATTACTTTAATAGAGATAAATAAATTCATCTAAATATTTTTTTCTTTTAATTATACCAATAAAACAATCTTGTTTTGCCTGCCTAAATAGAAATTTTTTTCTTCTCATATATAAATTTTTATTATCAATTGCTTTAATAAGAGATGTCAAATTTATTCGTTTTAATTTATATAAATTCAATGACATTATTGACAATCGCTAGTTTTAGTATTATAATCACCCCAGAGGTGAATTATGGATATCATTACGAAAATTCAATTTAATAATATTTTGAGAATGCATGGATTTGACAGATATCTAAACGAATCTGCAAAGACAGAACTATTCGACTATTTTGTTGAACACAGATTTTCGGATCAGACGGTGAAAGCTATTATTAATGGCGCTAAAAAGCAAGCAATTTTAACAAGTGATCGCTATATCAAATTTATGGATGTGAAGAAAATTATACTTGACTGCAATGAAAAAATCGACATTGAATTGTTGAAAAGAATCAATGATATTGATCAGAAATTCAAACAATTTTATATAGAGCATCATGATGATTGGTCAAAAATTGATATTTTAATCAAAAATAGTTGGGAATCGGCAGTTAAAACTTCTGGAGATGTAACCGCCGACATAAACAACTTTACTGATGAAAGTGTAGAAACCCTGTATGCGCTCGCGTGCATCTACTATGCAATTAGTTCGCACACCGCAGGGAAAATGGCGGTGATCAATGATCAATATGGTAAATCATTCATTCGTGTTGCTGATTTAATTATGATGAAAAAAATCAACAAACTTTCTGCGCAAATACTAAATAGGTTATCCATTAGTTATCCAAATCAGGGATATAAAACTCAAGCCGAATTGTTTGGAGAATTCCTAGACGAATTGGCAAACAAGAATGATGGAGTTGCCGATCGTGATGTTTTCACCAGTGGCGATATCATAAAACTTTTGAATCACACATCTTCATTAGTTGCCTTTGCTTCAAAAGAAAAATTGCAATCTGCTAGATCTGCTCTCGGTCTATACATTGATAGAGTGCTCGAACTTTCAGATGATAAACCAAGTTTGAAAAACTTCTCAACCAAAAATATTTTCTTGCGTGCTGGATCAATTCTTGCAGTTTCTCCAGATAAATTGCGAAATTCTGTTAACCTGCTCCTCGCAGATAAAATTTCAAATCTTAAAATTAACTCAAGCTCAAATAGTGCTTCGCGTGGCAAACTAGAATATTTGCAAAAAATATTCCCTAATATGCAAATTCATGGAATAGATCAAAATATGCATGAATACATACTTCAAAATAGAAGTTCTATATTCGTATCTTTTAATACAAACAATATTTTTGATGCTACATTTTCGATTATGGATTGTTTGTATAACGGATTTGGGCTAAATACAGATATAGATGCATCCTTATTAGACAAAAAGCAAGCCCTTGAAAATCTAGGATTTAACTTCGAAAAACTATATCACAAAGACAATATATTTGATATTTTTCCTTCATCCTTTGTCGTTCCTAGCAATATAGCAAATGCCGACAAATCTAATTTCACTCAAAACATTTCGCTATTGTCCAAAATATTATCCGGCAAAGATATCCAAAAAATAATGACGCATAATTTTAACTTTTTAATACAAAATGAAGCTAACATTGAGTCCAAATTGCAAGCTATATTCAAAAAAGCAAAAAATTATGCCGAATTAAAAGCGCAAATAAATGAATTCGTAAATTCAGTCATAAGACAAAAAACTGCCACTGCTGAATCTAAAGTTCAAAAACCAAAAACAACGCGTACAAAATTGAATAAAGCAAAAATTGAAATTGACGAACTAAATTTAGATTTGGAAGAATTGAAAAATTTAGGCTTCAAAATCGAAAAAGATATTCAAACAGTTAGTGCTAGAGCGAAAAAAGAAAAACAAAATAATGTCGAAATTTCCACTCCAAACATCAATAGTGAAGAATTGACTCGCCTAGAAAAATTCATTGAACAAAATTCTAATTTGGATGACGATGATGATTTAGATTTAGACAATGAAGAAGTTGAAAAAGACGATGAAGACATAAAAATTGTCAAAACAGATTCGAAAAACGAAACTTATGACAAATATTCAGATGTTACCCAAGAAATTATTGACATTATACATTCCTCCGAAAATTTATCCGCACCATCCCAAGATACCGACAATTATCAGTCTATAATTGACGACTTAATTCAATATGTCAATGCTGAAAACACTAGCGAACAAGCGTATGCGAATATGTTGAGCAGAATCAAAAAATTTAGAAAAAATATTGATATCCTATTGGCAGACTCTAAAAAAGATGAAGAGTTAAAATTAATGGTCAAAAGTCTTTTGGAAAAAGTTGGGCAAGCAAGGTCTACTCTGTCAACACAAATTGACAGCATCTCATCAAATATGGATGAATTGAGAGAACTTGTGAGTGAACATCTCAATACTGCTAAATTGAGCAATTCTGAAACAGACTATGATCAAACTATTAGCGAAACGAATTTCATTATAAAAAAGCTACTAGCAAAGAAAAAGAAATCAATTACTGAAGATGAAAAAAGATTGTTAGAATCTGTTCTGGAAAAAAGCGAATCTGGATTGAAAAACTTACGCAAACTTCGCTCACTAGAACTGAAAAATAATCCAGAAAATACAACTCGCAGAGAAATCAAACAAGAAATATATTTCACTGCATTATCAGATTATCAAAAATTTGCAAGATCAAAAGATTTGCTCACTGAATTTGTTGATTCAATGAGTTATGCGGAAGAACAGATTAGCAAATTGAAAATATCTCCAAAAAAAGTCGAAAGTTCAAACAAAAATGAATTTACTGAAGAAAGAATTGATATACTTAAAAATGAAATAGATGAATTGAAATCAAAATTATTAGAGAAAGATCAACTATTAGAGAAAAAAGAAAAAGAATTTAATAGCATATATAAAAATCCAGACAAAATCAATAGTAGTCATGGATTAAGATTGAAAAAACGAATTGAGGATATGAGTAAAGAAATAAAAAAACTTCAATCTCTCATCTATTCAAAAGAGGAAGAATTGGAAAACTTATCTTCAGCTCTTGGCCAGCAATCTGCAAGATAAAAATTAAAACAAAAATATTTTTAAGTTATGACATTAAAAAAATAAAATATATATACGGTATAAACTATAAAATTGTAAAATCATTGAATTATTTGTTTTGTATTTTTAAAGCATAAAATTTCATTTCTCTTTGAATAGTAAGAGCGAACAATATTTGTTCGTTCTTTTTTTGTTTTAAACAATTCAAATTTTCATTATTTCGCGCGATAAATTATAGTTTTCCAATAAAATAATCTTCTATATACAATAAAAATTTAAAAAATTGATAAAAAATCAGTATTTTTTAATACTTTTATGAAAATTTTTAAAGTTTTTTGTCTTAAATAAATTGAAAATTATAAATGATCATAATCTAAAAGCGTTTTTTAACTTGCAAAATAAATAAAAAATTTCTACACATCAACAAAATTTTTTATATTAGTCAAAGAAATAGATTAAGGTATTGCATATTTTAAAATTTTATAGTATAATATTTGTATGGGGATGAATTAGTTTCGACTGATATGAAGCTAATTTATACGCACGCCGTGCGGTGGCACGCAAAAAACACAGTTCGTTAACACGAATTAAAATAAACGCAAAACAAAATAAATTAGCTTACGCTGCATAGCGTGGCCGTCAATTTAATGGTACCGATACATTAAAATTTGGCGTCGGTTATCGGTGAATGTCTTTATGCGTTTCCTAGCGCATACTGATGAACTATAGGATAGCCAATATTTAGTGTCAATGCTAGTAAATATTGGCGAATGTAGTCATTGACTAAGCGTGTAGTGTATGATTTATATTTATGTTAGGACACGAGTGCAACTCTCGTCATCTCCACCAAAAAATTCGCCACAGCGCTAACTCCCGTTCTAATAATAGTGCGATAATACATTAAAAATGCAAAAAGGAACTTATTGATTTTAAAACTAATAAAGTTATTTGAACTTTTAGTTTTAGTTTGGTGTTTAGTTCCTTTTTATTTTTTATAAAACTACAATTAGATTGAGTGAAAAACTCCCTTTTATTTATTATATTGAAAAATTTTTTTATCAAAACTGATTTTCATCTGATATCCGTATTTTTAATTGTCTAAATTTCCCTATTGCCAAACTAATCAAAATAAATATATCAATGTTTGCAATCAAAATCTTACATTGAATTATATGACTTTTAATTATGTGAAATTTTTGTCGTTTAATTATTTTAATTCAATTTCTTTTCAAATCGGTCATCTTTTAATTTCATTTTCTTTCAATGCCCTATCCGCGTTCGCTCTTGCCAAAATGGATGCGTGTGCAGATTGCAAAATTGCATATACCAAGTTTGGCTCATACTTATAAAGTTCGCGGATAAATGCGTAGCTAAACAATTTTGAGCCTATCACCTTTTTGAAATCGTCATCTGTAAAATCTGGATGTTTTTTTAAAAATTGATATACTCCATAAAACAATATTTTTTCGTCTTCTGTGATGCAATGAAATTTTTCTACTGATTTTGAAAATATTTCAAAACTTTTTTTCATATCAATCAAAGATAGATCAGAATTTTGAATTTCCCGTGCGTCTAACTCTTTTGCTTTTCTCACTAGTCTAATTGATGATTTCAAATCATTGCGATATCTCTTTTCCAACTCTTTATCCATAATATCTCCATTACATTTTATCAATATTTCTATCTCGCCTATCAATGTCTCGTTTTTTGATTGCCTCGCGTTTGTCGTATAGCTTTTTACCGCGCGCCACAGCAATTTCAACTTTCAAATTGCTTCCCACAAAATATGCTTTCGTAGGCACAAGGGTAAGATGTTCAGTTTCAATCTTTTTTTTGATCTTTTCTATCTCTTGTTTGTGCAACAAAAGTTTTCTATCTCTTTTGGTCGTTTCATTATTGCGTGTGGAATCAAACGAGTTAGCATATTCCTTGACATAACTATTTCTTAAAAAACATTCATCATTTTTAATAAAACCATAGCAATCGTTGATTGAAAAATGACCAAGCCTAATAGACTTAATCTCGTCACCCGTCAGCACGATGCCCGCCTCATATCTATCTAGAAGTTCATATTCAAATTTAGCTCTTCTATTTTCCGCAACAATTTTCATAAATTTATTATATCATAAAATTGTAACAAAAGCAAATTGAATAAATTAAAAAATAAATCTATCTTTTTGTTTTGATTATTCCGATTTTATTTCAATCTTTGATTGTAAAAAATCTATATTTTTTAATTTTATTAGTATTTTTTATATTTATAATTTTTATTGTTTTTTAAAATTTTATTTTAATTAATAATATCTAAATTTTTATTTACATTATAATAAAATTATATTAATATTTTTAATATTCGCATTCTCTATTTTTATAGATATCATTAAATTATTTAATTAATTTTAATATGTTAAAATTCATTAATATTTTAATATTTTATAAATAAATTGTTTATTTTATATTTTTTAATTTACATTATAGTAATTTATTTTATTTTTATAAATATATATTATTCATATTTTTATTTATATATTTATTATTTATTTTTTATTTTCAAAAAAATAAAAATATTCTAAAATTAATTAGAATATTTAATTATTTTATTAATTTTTTTGAATTTTTTATTAATTTTTATGTTTTTTATTAATATATATTTAAAATATTATCTTTTCTTTTTGCGTTTAGTATTTTTAGTTTTAGAAATTTTAACTGATTTTCTAGTTGATTTTTTTGATTTTTTATCCTTCTTTTTAACCACAAAATTTCCTAAAGTGTTTTTCTCTACTCCAACAAGATCAAAATCAATTTGACGCAATCTAATGTTTGAATTTGCAACAATCACTCGCACGCTATCGCCAATTGTATAATGATTTTTTTCTCCCTTTAAGGTCATTACACTTTCGTCATACACATACTCATCGCTTGGCAAATCTTCTAGACGAACTAATCCTTCCACCCCATTATCTAACTCTACGAAAATGCCAAATTCTTGCACTCCAGAAATTGTGCCAACAAATTGTTCTCCTATAAATTTGGTCATATAAAGTGCTTTTTTGTAATCGTCCACTTCGCGTTCTGCTTCGTCTGCAACCTTTTCAGTTTCGCTAGACTGAATGCTGGCGCGTGCCACAATTGAAGTATATTTTAATTTCAAATCTTGAATTGGGACTCCGCGCAAATAATTTTTTATAATCCTATGAATCATTAAATCTGGATATCTTCTGATAGGGCTCGTAAAATGACAATAATATTCGCTCGCTAATCCAAAATGCCCTAGGCAACTAGGCGTATAACGCGCCTTCATCATTGAGCGCAAAATGAGTTTAGTCAAAGTGGTTTCACTAGGATTTCCTTTGATGGACTCAATTATCTTTTGATAACTCATCGGTTTATCCCCGTCAATCTGCAATTGATTGGCAACGCCCATATTTTTTAACAATTCGGACAATCTCAACACCTTTTCGCTATCCGATTTTTCGTGCACACGGTATACGAATGGAAGCTTCAAATCAAAGAATGTTTTTGCCACACATTCATTGGTCAAAATCATCAAACTTTCTATAATTTGATGAGCTTCATCCTGAACGCGCTTTTCAATGCTGACTATCTCGCCTGATTCGTTTTCCAAAATATAAGGTTCGGGAATATTCATTCTTATTTCGCCACGCGCGTGACGCTTTTTTTGCAATTTATTAGATATATCCTGATAAAGCAGAATATCATTGTATACATCTTGATATTTTTCAATCAAGAAGTTATCCCCTTCCAAAATATTTTTTATTTCAGTGTATGTCATCCTGTGATGACTATGTATCACCCCTTCAACAATCTTGCTATTTAACACATCGCAATCGTTGTTCAAATCTATCACTACGGATAACACTAATCTATCCGTTCCTTCACTCAACGAGCACACCCCGTTTGACAATTCCTTTGGTAGCATTGGTATCACTTGGTTTGAAAAATATACGCTTGTACCCCGCCTAAACGCTTCTTTGTCAAGATGAGAATTTTCCTTCACATATTCGGACACATCTGCTATATGCACGAACAATTTATATCCACTTTCTATTTTCTCCACCGCGATTGCATCATCAAAATCTCTAGCATCTTCTCCGTCTATTGTGATCACGCGTTGCGATGTAAAATCTATGCGTTGCGAAAAATTCGCCTTATCCACAATCTGTGATATAGCGCGCGCTTCTTTGAGTGTGTCGAGATCAAATTGGTCAATCAATTTGAATGAACGGATAATTGAAAGTTGTTCTGCTTTCGGCGTATTTGCCTGACCTAAAATCTCAACGATCTTTCCGCAGACTTCTTTTGAATCTATCGTTTCTGCGTCCAATTCCACCCAAACTTTCTCGTTGTTTTTAGCATTCTTGCTATCGTTTTTCAATATCCTAATTTGAGGCAATCTGTCGTCATCTGGGAACACAACATTTTTGCTTTTTCCCACAATATATGTCCCTACAATGTGCGTGGTATTGTGGCGCAAAACTTTCACAACCTTGCCTTCTATCTCGTCGTCGCTCTTTCTGGATATGATTTCAACCAAACAATCATCCCCGTCATACGCGCCATTAATCGCAAAGGCGGGAATAAAAAAATCAGGATATCCTTCCACATTAGCAAAGCCGTAACCCTTTCGATTAAGTGTCATCTTTGCTTTGAAAAATCCTTTGTCCGCAGAGATTGAAATTTTATTTTGATCATCTACATAGAGTGTGCCGTCATTTATTAAATCATTGATTTGATTTCTTATATCAATTTCAGCTTCCCCTGTGATTTTTGCCAATTCTTTTGAAAGGCGATCAACATTTAGATAAATTAATTTGTTTTCTCTAATAATCTTTATCAAGTCCATATATTTATTTTAACAATTAATTAAATAAATAACAAACTAAATAATATAAAAATATGAAAAAAGCGGATAAATTTTATAAATAATAAAATCATTCCGCTTAAATTAATTTATATTTATCAATTAATACAAATCTGGAATCTTCATAAACACAAAGTATAGAATACTGAATAATGCTATCAAGCCCACTGTGATATATATAAGTCGTGTAATTCTGCCTTCGCGCGAACCCGATTTATTCTGCGCATAATAACTATCTTGATTGCCTGTAATAACATTGTTTGTGTTGCTTCCGCCTGTGATTTGCATAAACACTAGCACGATCAAAACGAGTGCTAAAATTGCTAATAGCACAAGACAAATGCGTTCGAATATAGGAAAAGTTTTACTCATCCACGCAGGAACAGTCGCCAATAAAAAATTCATATTTCCTCCAAATGCTTAAATAGTATAGCATAATTAATTATTATTTACAAGTCTTTTTCATTATTTTCTGACATAAGTCAACCACACCAGCAGAGCAAACAACAAAATGGCTAAAATTAGCATACTAGCTTTTACAAACTTTTTATTTTCTTTGCTGTTTTCTTTGAAAAATGTCATCACGGACAATAGAATTACCACCACAAGCCCTAACCATATCATAATGAACCAAGTCGGATTCATCTCTTGAATGAAATTCACAATCTGATAATAATAACTTTTAAACATATAATTTCCCTTTTCGTTGGTATGATTTTAGCAAAAACTAAATTGTTTGTCAAGATTTGACTATCAAACTACTGCCTGTAAAATATTTATTTGGTGACAAATCTAGCAAATCTAAAAATGTTGGCGCCACATCTTTTAGTCCGCCCTCTTTTTTGAACTTATATTCTCTATCTTTTTCCACTGCCAAGCAAAAGACTTTGTTGAAAGTGTGCGCAGTGTGTGGCTCACCTGATTGTGTGCGCATCATTTCAGAGTTCCCGTGATCCGCGGTGATCAAAACAAAATATCCAAATTTTTTCGCATAATTAATCACTTTTTTTACGCATTTATCCAAATACTTCAAAGCCTCCACCGTCGCTTCATAATTGCCCGTGTGTCCCAACATATCAGGATTTGAATAGTTTACTATTATGGCATCGTAATCTTTGTCTATTGCGTTTATGACTTCTTTCGTAATCTCCCCCGCACGCATCTTCGGTGTCTTGCTAAAATTGTCCACCTTGATTGTAGGAATATGCACTCTATCTTCAAGCGGAAAAGCTTCTTCCCTGCCACCATTCAAAAAGTATGTGACATGTGCATATTTTGTGGTTTCACTAATTTTTATCTGCCTTTTCCCCTGTTTTGACAAATATTCACTCAATGTGTTTTTCACAATTTTTGGTTGATATAATACAGTCGTTCGAGTCCCGCCCACGCTAGACATCGTGATGATATTGTGATTCAGTTTGTAAGTTTCGGCAACAATCTGCCTGAGTCGATCTTCTCTAAAATTGAAAAAGAAAATTAAATCATCTTTTTTTAGCCTAGAATCTGCTTTTGTATCAATTGAAATCGGATGAATATATTCATCACTAATGCCCAAACTATGTTCACTTTTCAGATAATTTTCAATATCACCACTCTTAAAGTTAAATTTTTCATTATCCAATTTGAACATTGTGCGCACTGAAAGGATGGTCCTATCCATATTATTTTCTCTATCCATAGCATAAAATCGTCCACAAACACTAGCAATTTCCGCATTATGTGTCTTTTTTATAGCTTCATTCAGAGATTTTAGATATTTTAGACTATCCTCCCCGCCCGAATCTCTACCGTCTGAAATAAAATGGATAAATATATTTTTTGCCCTTTTGTCAAACAGACGCATAATCTCAAAAGCGTGATTTATATCGCTGTGAATGTTTTTGTCACTCATAAGTCCTATTAGATGCAAATTTCCATTGTTTTTTTCAAGATTTTGGATTTTCTTTTGCAATTTAGCATTTTTTTTAAATTCTCCAGACAAAATGTCATCGTGAATTTTCTTTGCTGTGGACGGCACGATTCTGCCCGCTCCTATCGTGGTGTGCCCCACTTCACTTCCGCCTAATTCACCTGAAAAAAGCCCAACCGCTTCGCTATCCGTTTTCAAAAGCGCATAACTATTCTTTCTCAAAGCGTGCAGGGTGGGCGTAACTGCATTTATTACCGCATTGTATGGATTAGGTTCTCCTTCGCCATATCCATCCAAAATCATAAGTATACCTTTTCTACTCATTATCTATCCCCTTAACTATTGCTATAAATTCATCGATTTTAAGCGAAACGCCACCCAAAAGCAGTCCGTCAATTTTTGAGCGCGCAATCTCGCTGAAATTATCTTTATTGACGCTACCACCATACAGCACAATACAATTCTGATAGCCTAAATCTTTGATTTTAGCGCGTATTTTTTCGCTCATTCGGTCAATTCGTGATGGTTCTGGAATCTTACCTGTACCGATCGCCCAAACAGGTTCGTAGGCAATGATTGGAGTATTGTCTTTCGATGTATTTTCAAGCGCACGCTCAACTTGGCACAAAACTAAATCTAGTTTGTCCGATTTTTTTTCTTCTCCCACACAAATTATTGGCAATAAATCATTATTCAAACATATCTTCACTTTTTCATTGATTTGCGCGTCCGTTTCGCCCAATTTTCTTCGCTCACTATGCCCGACAATCACATATTTTACTTGAAATTCTGCCAACATCTTTGGACTTATCTGCCCAGTTGATTTTGAATTGTCCTGAATCGTAATATCCTGGCATCCTAGCGACACAAACTTATTTTTTATCTTAAATTCATCAAGATAAACGAAAGGCGGACACAAAACAATTTTTGTGTCCATAACTTTCAATTTATTAATCTTTTTTATAATACTAGCGAACAATTTCTTGTCGCCATTCATTTTATAGTTTGCGACTATTAATCTTCGCATATTTCTCCTAAATGTCATCAATCACTTCTACACAAGGCAATTTCTTCCCCTGCAACAACATCAGTGACGCTCCGCCACCAGTGGACAGATGAGTTACCTTCTTTGCCACTCCCAGCGACTGAATGGCAGCGACACTATCTCCCCCACCTATTACAGATATAGCCTTGCTCTTTGCCACATATTTAGCAATCTTGTTCGTACCCTTTTTGAATTTCTCATATTCATATACGCCCAAAGGTCCGTTCCAAACAATTGTCTTTGCTTTTTTGATCACTTTCTTAAATTCTTTGATCGTCTTTGGACCAATATCCATACCCTGATATCCGTCCACGATGAACCCACTGCTAAACAACTTTGATTCTGCATCTTCGCTAAATTCTTTTGCGCCCACATTATCTATTGGAAGGATAATTTTCACGCCTTTTTCTTTTGCCCTGTCCAATATTTCATTTGCCAAATCAATTTTGGTATTGTCCACAATTGACATTCCCACATTTCCACCAATAGCTTTGATAAATGTGTATGCCATTCCGCCACCGATCAATATTGTATCCACTTTGTCAAGCAAATTTTCTATTACAGGCAATTTATCTGCCACTTTCGCACCGCCCAAAATTGCAACAAATGGATGGTCGGGATTGTTCAACACTTTGTCGAAAATCAAGAGCTCCTGCTCCACCAAAAATCCAACAGCTGATGGAAGCAATCTTGCCACTCCATAAGTGGATGCGTGTTTCCTGTGCGCAGTAGCAAACGCTTCTAACACATATATATCTGCTAGACTTGCGAGATATTTTGCAAAATTTTCGTCGTTTTTATCTTCTTCTTTATAGAATCTGATGTTTTCTAGCATCAGCACATCCCCGTCGTGCATCTTATCTATCAATTCGCCTGTAGACTTATCTAAAATATCTTCTGCAAAAGATACAGGTTTATCTAAAAGCTTTGACAACCTGGCTAATACAGGACGGAGCGACAATTTAGGATCAACCTGACCATTTGGTCTTCCTAAATGTGAACACAGTATAACTTTGGCGTTGTGTTCAATCAAATAATTAATTGTAGGCAGTGTGGCAGTGATACGCGTATCATCTACGATTTTCAATTCGGCGTTCATTGGCACATTGTAGTCAACTCTTACAAAAACTCTTTTGCCACTGACGTCAATATCTCTAATAGTTTTTTTCATCATTGTCTCCAAATAAAAAATATCAATGTGTATTTATTGCTTTTATTATATCACAGGTTAAAATTATTTCAAAATAATTTTAGAAAATTTGTTAAATTTTCTTTTTATTTTCCCATTTTCGACCAAACAAACACCAAATTTATCAAAAAATATATAAATTTTTCGTTTAGAACAATGTGTTAAATTTGGGTAGATGCGTTTTGATGAAAGTATAATTTTATTGTTTGACTTGTATTGCGTGCTTTCATCTCCTATCACAAAACTCGTCTTTTTAATATAAATTTTTGCTCCAATTTTCACATTGCTAATGTGAATTTTCTCGCCGTCACAAACGATTATTGACTTATCAGTTTTCCCTTTATACACGATATTCACACCTGCCACAACAATTGCCTTCAATTTCTTTGACAACATCATCAACTCGCGTGTGACAAGCGCAGAACCTGTCAATTCTTTGCAAATGTCATAATCATAGATTATGCCGAAATTGAAAATCAATAAATCACAGCTAGATAAATTTATAAAATAATTCAAATAAAACGATTTATAACTGCCACCCGCCACACAAATAATCTTCATATTCCATTGTATGCACACGATTAAATATTGATAAAAAAATAATCTTGAATGAAATAAATTATTTTGATTAATTCACAAACGAGCGTATATATAAAATTAAATTTGTTTTAAATTGATTTTAAAAATGATAGAAAAAATAATTATAAATATTTATTTGTTTTTATCTATACAAATTAATAAAATTTTTTTATCACCAATTTGATAATTCATTTTTTTTAATATTTTAATTAGCATTTTAAACTTTTTTATATTTTTAAACAATAGAACTAAAATTATATTATATTTTTTATAAAACTAGGGAAAATTTTTTCTAAAAAATAAACTAATTTTTTAACTATAAATAAAATTTATAAAATTACACAATTTCTATTCAATCATAAACTAAAAACAAATCTATAATATTTTCATTCAATAAACTAACTATAAAAATCAAATACAATCAACCGTTGCATTCAAAACGGACTCAATATTCGGATTCTTTATATAATAGATTATATTCTTACCATTTCTATCCGACGACACTATATCAATTGATTTTAATATCTTCAATTGATGACTAATCGTGGTTTGATTTTGCGACAAAATCAAAGAGATGTCGCCCACACATAGTGGTTTTATTGTCAATAAAATAATGATTTTTAATCGCGTGTCATCGCTAAACGCATAGAAAAAACTTGTCAAATTTTTTAGTTCATTTTTGTTTGGCATATAATATCTCAACGCGATTTCTTCTCTACAATCTAATTTGTTGTCAATATTCATAATAAAAGAATATCAAATATTTGATCATCAAAAAACTTTTCACAATATATTTTTTTGATGAATAAATAAGATAAATGAAAAATTTTATATAAGGAGTGAGAAAATGAACACTGCATTTTATATTTTATTCGCCATTTTAATTTCTATTATTGCACAAGCCACGAATACCAATCTTGCAAACAATACCACATTTTTGTTGTTGCTGTTGCTATCCTTGGGAGCGTACAATCAAAACAGGGACGGAAACAATTGTTGCTGTGCCAATCAACAACGCAGTTTCTTCTAAAAAAATTAGCAATCTAAAATAATTCAAATTGCTAATTTTGGTATTTTTCAGTATTATTTCAATTTGTATCCCATTTTCTTTGGAATAAAAATCTTTTTGTCCATTATTTTCAAATCTTTTGAAATTATAGGTTTGAATTCCATATTCGCAAGAATGTCTTTTTTAAGGTCAACATTTGGTGCAATTTCTATCAATTTTACCCCTTTTGGTGTAAGTTTGAACACCGCGCGCTCGGTTACATAAGTGACATCTTGCTTGTTTTTAATTGCATTTTTTGCAGAGAAACTTATCTGTTGAACAGTGCCAACAAACTTTTTAATTTTTCCTTCTTTTTTAATTTTCAAGCCCGCTTTATTCACCTGAACATCAAGTCCGCCCGAAGTAAATGTCCCCATAAAGACAATTTTTGGAGTATTTTGTGTTATATTGATAAATCCACCCGGACCAAACACGCGATTTCCGAATTTTGACACATTCACATTTCCTTCCTTATCCGCTTCGGCAAGCCCTAACACTGCACAATCTAGCATTCCGCCATCGTACAAATCAAACATTTCAGAATCTGGAATGATAGAATCAGGGTTATGCGCTATGCCAAATGTCACTCCGCTTTGCGCCACTCCGCCTGTAATGCCTGTTTCGACTGAAATGGTCATATCTTCAATTCCGCCTTCTTCATTCAAAACATTTGCCACCAACTCTGGCATCCCAACTCCAAGATTTACCAATACTCCTTTATTTAATTCCATCATTGCTCGCCTTGCACATATCTTTCGGATGCTCATATCTATTGGTTTGATTTCGCTCAATGCGATTTTCTTTTTGCCAACCAAACTAGGAATATGCTTTGGAATATTGTATTCACCAAGCGATTTGTCTGGTGGAGCGACAATGACATAATCAACTAAACGCTCTGGGATTAATACATCTTTTGCTTTTAATTCACCATATTCAACCACTTTTTCAACCTCTGCAATAACAATACCGCCCGAATTATGCGCAGCTGCTGCGAGTTGGAACTGCTCCCCAATTATAGGCTCCCATTCAAGAGATAAATTGCCTTTTGTATCCGCATATGTAGCTTTTATAATAGAAACATTGATAGGAAAAGATTTGTAAAACAACTTTTCTTCCCCGCCTATTTCAACAACTTCAACTATTGGTTCAGCTTCTTCTGCTTTTTTATTTAATCTAGCGCCTTCAATCCTTGGGTCAACAAAAGTATTTAGTCCAACATGCGTGATGACGCCGGGTTTTTTACCCGCAATAGCGCGTAGCAAATGTGTATATACGCCCAATGGAATACCGAATGCAGAAAATTGATTTTCCCCTGCCGCTTCTCCAAACTTTTTTGCTTTGCCATAATGTCCGCAAATTGCTTTGCCCGTCAACCCGGGTTCTGCCAAGCAGTTAAGTCCCACATCATCATCTGTCAAATTCCCAGGAATTATACCTGCTGTCACGGTTAGATTTCTTGGACATTTGCTCTTTCTATATCTATTCACCAACGCTTTCAATGTTGCTTCTGGCGAACCGCTTCCGCCCGAACCGCTGACTCCGATCGTGTCATTTGACTTGATTAATTTCGCTGCTTCTTCTGCACTTATAATTTTCATATTCCACCCCTAATTATATTTAGTTTACCATATTTTCGACAAATTAAACAACTATTTTTTTTCGTTGTATAAAAAAATATTTTATGAAATTAAAGATTTAAAACATATTATTCATAAAAAAACAAGCATTATAAAAATGCTTGTTTTTTCAATAATCTGATGATTATTTAGTTTTCTTAGTAGTTGTCTTTTTTGCACTAGTAGTCTTTACAGGAGTGCTAGCAGTCTTTTTGCTAGAAGCTGTCTTCGTACTAGTTTTTGCAGTTCCTTTTGCGCTCGTCGTTGCTACCGCACTAGTCTGTTTTGGTGCAGATTTTGCGCTAGTAGTACCGCGTTTAGAAACCGTGTTAGAGGTTGATTTTTTCTTTGGTGCAACTTCTTCTTTCACTTCTTCTTGAGCTACTTCTTCTAGTTTCACTTCATTATTTGCTTCAGCTGAAATAGTTTGAGTTTCGCCGTTGCTTGCAACTACTGCTTCTGCTCTAACTGTTTTGTCCTTTTTGATAACAAATTTGTCCATCAAGAATTTTACGACACAGCCTAATACAACAGAGATTGCAGTCACTACCCAGAACACTTCTGCCCAAGAGTAAGGAGTTGCAGGAGCTTTTCCTCTGATCTCAACATAGAAGTAAATGAATGGCATATGAAGCATATAAATATACAATGCGGAGCCACCTAGATAATCTATCACTTTTGCAGTATATTTATTGTTCAACAATGCAGTCACATAGTCTTTTCCTAACAAAGTTAATGTAACCAAAATGATACATAACAAATGAATTGTAGTCCTGTATGTCCAATTATTCGTTACAATTTTATCTGAATTGTTTATAATAAATTCACCAGCGAGCCACTCTGGTTGAATAGTGAACATAACTATCAATACAGCTACAACAAGATACAAAATTGTCAAGAATACTTTTGAAGCAACTTTATAGTTCAATTTTTTCAATTTTTCTACTGCGTAGTAGATTAATACACCACCACACATACCGATGAGAACGAACAAAAGTCCATTGTTAAATCCGATCACGCCAGTGCTGACAGCAGAACCTGTCACTGATGGATTAGTAGAATATTGTTCGCCAAGGGTTGAGAAAGCAGCTTGAGAAGCACGAGTACCATTCCAAGCCCACCATCCACCTAAGAATACGAATAAGAATGGTGCCACAAAGCCCGCAAATACATCTTCATTTTTGCACATTGCCCAATAGATAATGTATGAGCAAATCAGTAGTCCTGAAATAAACCACATAGCACCATTAGCTTGATTGTAAGCCGCAGGATAACCAGCAGAATATAGGCCCAAGAATTCCCATAGACCATTGAATACTGAATTAATAGCAACAGCAAAACTGCTATCTTGGAAGATTGCAACAGCGATTACTCCCAAAATAATACCCAATGCTAGAACAGGAAGTAATGCTTTGATTCTACCCCAAAGGTATTCCCAAGCACGACTACCAGCCTTTCTTGCAGCATATTCAGGATTCGCTTGTAATCTCTTGAAATGCTTAACCAAGAAATAACCAGCAGTTAAGGTGAACACAAATAAGATTTCACCAGCCCCGGCCATATATGTTGATGCTTCTATGATTCCTGCCATAGCGCGAGGAGCCAATATAGTACCAATATGATAGCCGAGAATTGCAATAGCGAAGAAGAAACGCCAAAATTCAATAGCGTGATTTCTCTCCGACTTTTTTTGAGCGACTGTTTGAACTTGTTGAGTTTCAACAGGTTGCTCATTCACGATTTCTTTTGTCATTTTACCCCCTTTTATCACTAACTAAGAAAACGTTAGATATTATGATTATGTGCAAAAAAATAAAAAAAGTCAATTATTTTTTATTTTTTTTGACTTTTTCATATTTTTTTGTTAAATTTTCTCGCAATTTCATAAATTCCAAAAGCGTTTTATTGCTCATACATTGTTTTTTTAGCAAAACTACATTCGATTCATTAAATACTAAAAAGATATAATCTTTTTGAATTTTTAAGCTAGATAAATCTTTGACTAAATAGGTGTTTGTTCCAATGCTTTTCTCTTTTATCATAAATGTTTCAGTGATTTTATCATTATCATAAACTACGCGCACTTTTGTCACTTTATTTAGATTTGATGACAAGAAAAAATCTTTTTGTTTTTTTTGATTGAACCACAGTGCCACATAGTCCACCAAAAAATAGCCAACAATTAATATGATAGTAGCAATACCGATCGTCCAATAACTTTTCTTTTCAATAATGCCACCAATAGACACCATTATTCCAATAATGGAAACAATGATCACCAACAAATTGACAACACCCGTTTTTTTCCTATTTTTAAACTTAAACAAATATTTGGTGGCAGCCAAATTGTCTTCTAATTCATAATTATACACACATTCATTCATTTGTATTATATTATCAAATATGAAATCAAAAGTAAACAAAATTTTTAATCTAAACGGACAATAAAAAATCCACCAGTGAACCTGGTGGTTTTTCATTTGAGGGTAAAACCCTCCTTTCGTAGCCCACAAGAAATCT
>CALWKA010000013.1 GCA_944381155.1 uncultured Clostridia bacterium | reverse complement strand
CTAAAATAATTTTAGACAATTTCAAAAATTAAAAGATAAACTTGAATAACACGATTTTGGTAGAGAAAATAAGGGATATAAAGGGATTTGCTGGCACAAAAAGATATTAAAAAAGAAGTTCCAAAGGCACCTCTTAATCAGTGGGTCCGGGGTTCGAGCCCCCGATCGTCCACCACCCAAATCTCTTATAAAATAAGGGATTTTTTTATTTACAAGCAAAAAATTCCTGCCCGATTAGACAGGAATTTTCTTTATATTGATTGTAATAATAGATATTTGGCTGTTTCCAATCTTCTATTCGAAGTCAGTTTGATTAACATTGGAGTGTTTTCAAAGCGCTTCACAGATGATGCATCAATGCCCTTGTATTTAGTGTTTTCATAAATCTTTGGATCTAAAGGGAATGCCATACATATTGTTTTGCCTCTAAAGAATACGATTGTCACCGTCTTTCTACCCTTATATAATCTAACCTGCTTCTTACTAATACTATTTTTTACATTAGGGATCGTCTTTGAATAATTGATAAACTCTTTGTATCTATCTTTTGTCTCTTGATCCGCCTGTTTTAGTTTCGTTCTAAAAGATCGAAATCTTTTATTCCCAAAATTGAATGGTAAATTGCTTGATTCTTGCACCGATTCTTCATCCAACTCATCATCGCCAAAAATCTTTGCTTCATCTGCATATATAAAATCATTTTTTATGCTTTCTTTCACTTTCACATTTTTTATGTGAATAACAATTGTTGCGATCAACATCGCCACACAAACAATTGATAATATAATAATACCGATAAGTTGTGATTTTGGAATGACGGCAAGTAAAATTGGCGAGAATATTATACTATTCATTTTGGTAGTATTAGATTTTTTATTTTTTGAAATTTGATCATCGTCATCATTATCAAAATCAATATCATTATTACCTTTCGCTAATTTCCTTGCTTTGACAATCGTGAATATAAACCAAATCACAATTAATATTAACGCCATGGTCAACACAATAATTAGCCAAGTCATATCATTTTCATCTTGTGAATCTGATGTATCTGCACCGATCTCTACAAGCAATATATCACCCAAATCATCAGTTTCAAAGACGACATAATTGCCAAGGAGTTCGTATTGCAATTCAACATTTGTTCCATTTTGATTTTGAAGAAGAACGAAATTTGCCCCTTTCAAATTTTCAGGCAATAACAAGCTAATATTGATAGCTTCATCAAGTTCAACTTCAACCTCATCATTCAACAAATCAATATCATATCCAACACTAAATTTAGGATCTGAATAGTTTGCCAATTCATTTTCGCTAAATTCGTAGTCGGTGATATCATTCACTGTCAATTCATAATTCGGATTGAAGCCTGAATCTGAAGATAAAATCAATTTGTCTTGTCTATAATCGCCTTCCACTTTCATCTCGCTAGCATTGATAGTCATTGTGGCAGTGAATTCGTCTTCTCCGCTATAGGTATAATTCAATTCGTTATAAATCAATCTTGCTGTCACTTGATATACGCCTGGCAAACTTGCATAATTGTTTTCATATTCCACGCTCATACCTGCAGGTATATTTCCAGACAACTGCAACGAATGAACATTGCCGTCTGATATAAAGGTCATATCATTGAATTCAATTTCATTTGCTAAAATTGTGGCACGCTCTATAGTGAATGTTGCATCAACGATAGTAATATTATAATTGCTGTTTTCTGCGCTGGCTGTCAATTGATAATCTCCAGCATTCACACCCTTCACTTTGCTAATGATTATATTCAAGCTGTCACTTGTAAAGGACAAACTTGGATTGAGAGTATAGGCAGTTTGATTTACATTTGGTTCCTGACCATTGTATATTGAATTTTGATCTGTCAATGTGACTGTGATATCCTTTTTCACCACTGTTAATGTAGCAGTTTCATAATTGAATTCGTAATTGCGCATATCAAGTCCGGTGAATGTGATAGGATATTTCCCCACTTTCCTATTTTCACTAGTGTTCAAATCATAATCGCAAACTAGCGTAATATTATCTAGATTTTCAATACTATCTTCGCCGATTAAGCCTTCCACTGAATATTGAACATTTGGCAACTCGTCGCCATAATTTATTTTAATATCAAACGGAGTGATAGTAATAGTCGCTTTTCTAATAGTAAAGTAGACAGTTTCACTATCCGTATTGAAGTTATTTTTATCATTAGACGAACTGATCACAGCATAATAACTTCCCGCATTAGTAGGATAATCTTCTAGCAAACTATCGCCGTCTTCTCCTATTTCATAATATGTTATGCTAATAGTTCCGCCATAAGTATCTGATGCAATAGGTGCAACGAATTGTTCGCCATACACCCAACCATCTAATAACACATCTTCATTAGATATGGTTATTTCATTGTCTGAAGCATGAACGATTTCCCAACTTTGAACTATTGGATCTAGTCCGCCACCTGCCCATACATAATTTTTGGAATTAACTAGTGATATTTGAACAGTATATTCATCTGCATCTATTCCTGTATTTCCTGTCACAGAATAATATTCACTATCTAATGAATCTGTTATTTCATAAACGATTTGAGAGCCATTATATGTGTATGTCTTGTCTTGAACAAAGGTTGGTTTAGCTACCGAATAAGGAGCGATCTTCCAAATAACTTCAATCGTATCATCGTCTGCGAACGGCGCCACAAAGTCATAGTTCGCGCTATCTCTTAATGCAAACACAATCGTATAATCGCCCGTATCTACTGCGTTGATATAATATTGAACATTGCTTCGCACCTCTCCGGTTGTGACGAAAGCTGAACCCGTGCTTTCAATGGCTAAAACGCTGTTGTCATAATTTTCTATCAATACACTGATCACTTCTCCGTGATTGTAGGTTGTATTTGAAATAGTAGGTAGTGACACTTGTTTAGCTGTAATAGTCCAAGTTTGAGATAAGTTATCCGTGCTAGAATCTGCCCAACAATAATTGATCTTGTCAATGAGCGCTACCACCACGGTATAATTGCCCACATTAGTAGCAGTTGCATCCGAGATTATTGAATAATATTTGTTCAAATCTTGATTTGATAAAGCGTATTGTTGAATACTGCCGTCATATTCGTACGATTGAGTGTTGAGAACAGGTTTTTCAATCTGTTTAGGAAGAATATTCCACTCTAATCTAATTGCATTGGATGAATCGTCATTCCATATATAATTTTTTGAATCTGTGAGTGCAATATTTACATAATAACCGCTTTGATGCACATTAGATGCTTGAAGATACAAATTGCCCGCATCATACACCAATTCTACATTTGAACCAAGCGTTTGCATATAGTCTGGAAGATAATCGTTAACCAATTTCTTGATGACACTACCATCTTGATATGTTTCATCTTCAATGGTAGGAATGGTCAATTTCTTCTGCTGAATCGTAAAGTATATTGCCCCTGAATCAAGCCCGTTCCAATCTGCTGTGCCAACGACAATTGCTTTTACATAATAATTGCCTGCATCGGTAGGGATAGCGCCAACTGCTTCTCCCGATCCTGCGTAATAATATTCAAACTCTACTTCGCCATACAAGGCTTCCGCACTAGGATTATTGAAGTCGTCCCCGTATGTCCAAGTATGATCGAACCAAGTCTTGTCGTCCTTAACTATTGTTTCTACTGCTTCGCCATTCACCCACATAGTGATCTCTTCGGTGAATGTATTATCATTATTTTGCGAAATGGTCCAACTGATAGTTGCGCGCGGATTGTCTCCTGTAGCGGACGACCAAGTATAATTGTTTGCATCTATCAATGCCAAAGTGACTGAATATTCACCACCATCACTCGCCGTCATCGTAACTGTACCATTGTTGTCGTTTGTGATAGGGTGCGAACTTGTAAATACGCTGCTATATCTAGCTTCATAATATAATGTGTTGGTATACTCATCCCCCGTAGCTTTAAAACTTGCCGTTTCCCAACTAGGAGTTGATACGCGATGTTTCAATATCGTATACACGAATGAAACTGATTCGCTTTCCGAATTGATTTTGTAGTTCTTGCTCGTGATCGTGACCACCACGGTATAACTGCCTGCGCGTGTAGGATAAGTGGTGCTACCCGCTTCTTGTGCTGGATAGTTCCAAGTTCCGTCATACGATTCGCCGAAATATGTATATTTGAATAAAACATCCACATCTCCGCTATCACCCGCACTATCCGTTCCTACAAGCCCGTTTGCAACAACTTTTGCTTTTGCTGGATTAATAGGTGTATCCACATCAAATTCACCATAAACATTCGTTTGCCCTTGATAGAAATTTGAACTATCAGCTTCTAGATCAATATTTCGTTGAATTATTGTCCATTTGCCCGAAACTGCTTTGAAAGAATAGTTTTTAGCGGTTAAATTTTCAATGCCATTCAAACTAATTTCGCCTGCTGGAGTGTCCACTCCTAAAGTTGTGTCGTATCCAATGTTGTTGAAACTAATTTTGTTCAACCCTTCAATGAGCGAATCTGTTTCATTATTTACAAATCCTTCAATTGAATATGTGTTCACTGGAGAATTGCCGTATTGAATGGTGATATCGTCTGCTATCACTTGCAATTCAACTTTATTGATAGTAAAGGCGTCAATGTTCGAACCTTCTACCCAAGTCACATAATAATTTGAGTTGTCATACGAATGGTTGATATCATATTGCCCTACATCATATTTTTCTACTGATTCTATCGTCAAAACAACTTTTAGATCATCATTATTATAAATCTGTTGCTCGCTGGTAACTTGCCAGCCTACACCCATTTCGGATGACACTTCTGGCTTGCTTCCCGTATAGAACGCCTCTTGATCCAAAATCGTGATGCTAATCTCTCTAGCAATTACTTGAATAGTTCCGTCTACAAACTTGATATTATAATTAGTTGAACTGATGTCTTTGCTCGTGAATGTAGATTGATAACTATCCACGCTATCTCCTGGTTGATACTCCGTAGTGGCGGTAGGAGTCCCGCCAATAAACATACCTTCTGTATTTTCATTTTCGCCTTCAATAAATCCGGCATATTTCAATTCAAATACATCGTGATTATTACCATAGGTTATGGTTTGATCTTGAATGGTGATCGTTAAATCTACTTTTTCGATTGTAAATTTACCCGACACTGTTGATCTTATCTCATAATTTTGGTTGGTATGTTCAAGTGAAATTGTATAACTGCCCGCATTTATGCTACCTTCAGGTATACTTAATGTAACACCCAAATCGTCCATTTCACCGGTTACATTTTGGCATAGTCCAAGTGTGCTATTGATATACCAATCTTTTGGATCAGATTCACTGCTACCCATTTCATTGCTAAGTATAGGTTCTTTGCCGGTATAAGGTGCGGACTGATCTGAAATCACTATAGATATTATTCGTGGCGTGATATTGAGTTCTGCCGTAGCGGTATATGTGATTAAATAATTTCCTGCATTTTCATCTACGATTTGTGCTTCCACTTTATATTTGCCCACTTGCCAAGGAGCAATTTCTGTGCCATCCTCTCCGTAATAATCTTCTGATGAATATAATATTTGAATATCAAGATCCACATCGGTATCTTGAATTTTGGCTGTTACACCCTGCCTTTGTCCGTTATACTCGTGTGAACTATTTGTTATTGCTATTGAAATTTCTCTTTGAGAGATTGTGTACGCCTTTTCGCCGTTCAGCACTTCAATAATTTCATAATTTTCATTTACATTAATTGGTCGAACATCGTATTCCCCTACATCTAGATCCGCCACCAAAACAACTGGATCTTCACCGCTATACACTGCTAGCGAATATATATCTGCCGGTTCAACACCTTCCAGTGCACCCGAACTGATATTTGAATATTTTATAGGGAACTCGGTCCAACCCTCTCCGTATGTTACTTCAATAGGAGAAATATTGACTACAATTTTTCGCGGTACAACTACGATTTTTCCCGTTTCATAACTGATAACATAATTATCTGAACTAAATCCTGAAATAGTTAGATTATAATTGCCTATTCCGTCTGTGCCTGCAACATAATTGTCTGTGCTAAACTGCGCAACGCCAGACAATACACTCACATCCTCATCTCCTGCAAATTCATTTCCTTCCACTGCACTGATCGTGTAATCTTCAAGATGTTGTGTGATATTATTGCCAAATTGTATTGTGGTGGTTGCAGTCAAAACTAGATATTTTTTAGTAATTGATACGCTAAATTCACCAGTTGTATCATTGTGGTTATCTAATTCTACAATATATTCAATTGTATATTCGCCCACATTTTTTAATTGCAATGTGGATATATATTCATTGCTATCATTATCTGTCTTGATCCTAAATTTCCATTCTGGAGTGCCTGCACTCTCAACATAAGTCAATTTAGGAAGTGTGGTTGCCACATCGTGGAATTGAGCATCATAAACTGCCGAATATCCCACCACTTGACCAGACACGATTATATCTGCATTATCAATCACATAAGTGCGATAGGTGTCAAGCGCGTCTGCAAACTTGTAATTTTTTTCATCCGCTTCATTCAATTTGATATAAATTTGATAACTACCCGCATTTTCAAATTCGACTACTAAATCGTTTTGTTTAATGCTATCTAACTCCAAATCGTGATTGCTACTATCTGATTCTACTCCAACGAATGTAGCAAATACTTTGCCTTCTCTTTGATCTAGTCCATTATATGTGAAATTTTCATCTGCATAATTCCAATTGATTGAAGAAATTGTTGCTTTTTGAATTTCGAAAACTTTTGTAATATTATTTACTAATTCATAATTTTTCAATTCAATTTCGCTTTCTAAACTTGCTGTGAAAGTATAACTTCCAGCGTTTTTGAATTCGCTTTCACCTAGGGTGATCGCAATATTTAAAATGCCGTCATTATCTTCATCATCTGTTGCTGGCGTGTATTTTGCAACAATTCCGCCATTAATCGACTGATCAAGCCCATTGTATGTGAATGACTCGCTAGACTCCCAAATAACATCAACTTTCTTTTTTGAAATTGAGAAAAATGCACTGATGCTATTGAAAATGTAATTATTTTCGCTAGCACTGCCTAGGTTGACTACCACTTTATAACTTCCAACATCTATAGGCGCAACGGTTGTGCTGTCATATTCGGTCTCCAATATGCCTGAATATGTGTAGACAAATTCTACCTGCTCGCCCGCAAAACTCGAATCAAGATCAGGAGTGGCAACTGCGCCAGCCTGCTCGCCCAAATAAATATTGTTTCCGTCATATTCAAAAGTTTGACCATCCACATCAATTGTCGCGGTGATAGTCTTTTTGTTTACTGTCAATTCGCCCGCGTTGATAGTGAGAGTATAGTTTTGAATATCAGCCTTAGCAACTTCCCGCTCACCATAACTAGACAAATAAATGTAATATTGTCCTAATGCATCGTCACCCGCATCATAATTTGAACTATATGTGAAATCTAATCCAATTGAATCGATGGTGTCCGTTCCCTGCAATTGATCTTCTGCGTATGTAATATGTGTTGAATCTTTGTATCCTTGAGTAGGATCAGCATCTCCGTATGTGATAGTTGCGTCAGTTATATTTATTGTTAAACTTGCACGCGTGATTTCAAACTCGGCAGATGTATTTGCCAATTCATAATTTGTATATGCTTGAGTATCAGGTTTGATCGTAACGATCACTTGATATTTGCCCGCATTGATAGGCGCTATTTCGCTCGCTGTGTATTGAGTGCCGTCAATTCCTTCATAATTATACACAAACTCTATTTGATCACTATTGTATAAATTGTTTGCTGTGGCTGTGGCACCTTCAATATTTTCGCCGTCATAGACAAACGATTCATCAATGACTACATTTGCTGTTATTTGGCGTTTATCTACGGTCAAAACGCCTCTGGTGACATTAAGATTGTAATTTTTCAATGATATAGATTGCGTTTCGTTTTGTTCAACTTCTTCCTGCCCATTATCTAGATAGATGTAATATGTGCCTACGCTATTCCCTTGAGTATATGTGCTTTCATAAATGAAATTGATGCCCAAATTGTCTATCGTGTCTTCGTGCTTTAATTCAGATTGCGTATAACTAATATGCGATGATCCAGTATAAAATCTCGTAGGATCTTCATCCCCATAATTGATATCTACAGGGTTGATTGAAATATTGAGTGTGGCTTTTGTGATTTCAAAATCTGCCGTGGTGGTTTCAATCATATAATTTTTGTCATCTAATAAAGCCTCTACAGAATATTGCCCAACATCTTTTGGTGCCACACCGCTATTATACTCGCCATCCTTGCTCGTATAATTGAAAGTGAAATTCTCTGCACTCACTTGAGAATATCCTTCATCTGCCAAATTCGAAATATTTTCATCAGTTATTTTTGCGCTCTGCCATTCGCCATAAACTCCGTTTGATACGCTGATAGTCACCGTCAAAACGCGTTTTGTGATAGTATAGCGAATTTCTGCTATCATTCTATCATAGTCTGCAGAGGCTTCTATCGTCACGCGCAAAATGTATTCACCCGCATCGGTAGGCTGATTGTCTAATTTAGTTTGACTGCCGTCTAATACACTATAATATTCCGCACTAGAATTTGCATTATTTGGGTTATTTCCAATCGTGAAAGAATATTCTGTGCCATACACGATTTCATTGTCTTCATCCAATTCGGGAATAGATAATTGCATATCAAATTGTGCTAGTGTGATTTCGAACCAAAGTCGAATAATTTGATTGTTCTCAACAAGTTGATCATTCTGGTTATAATTATACCATTCGTTGTTCTTATCATCAACTAATTGCAAAACCATATAATATGTGCCTACAGACACTATTTCGCTCTCGTCGATTGGTTCAAATTCTTCATTCAAATATGGATTTATATCTAAACGATATAAGTCAGGTGATGATGCGATTTCCAATTTGATTGCCTGATCTGAAAATGGTATACGCCTATCAGTTAGATTGGTGTTACCTTCAATATTTTCTGGCTCGCTCACTATTTTCGAAACATCAATTTTTCGCTTTAAAATTTCAAATTCGGTATCGGTGTCTTGCAAATTGTAGTTTATTTTGCCCGCCTCATCTTTTGGCGTTATGCTCAAATTTGCGTTATATATACCTGCATTGGTGGCTGATCCTTCCGCCACAGTTACACTTGTATCATACAATTCACTATCCGAATTGAACCAACCGCTGATTACTGCCGTAGGAATCTTTTCTTCCCCGTCATATTCAAACTCCAAATCTTGCCACTCTACTTGCAAACTAGCAGGGCTGATAGAAAATTCTGTTTCTGCCTTATTGCTTCCGCCCGCTAAATATAATTCGTAGTTCATTATTTCATTATTGCTGGTCAAAGTCAATTCGGTAGAATAATCGCCCACATCTTTCCCCGTTTGTGTGAATACAAAACTATATGTATTCACTTCATTTGGCACCAAGAAACTAGTTACTTCGTATGTAGGACCTTGCTCTTGACCATTGTATACTAATTCGGTATCTGTAAATGTTACGAACAAAGATGCTTTTGTGATTTCAAAATAAGTTTGAGTGCTAGATAATGTATAGTTTTCATTGCCACCATTTTTGCGTGTTAGATCTAATGTGGCTAAATATTGATTGCCCACATTTGTCTTTCCACCGCTGATAACAATCGTATATGTTCCGTTTGATTCATTTGAGTCAGATCCAACCCAACCACTGATTGTATATGTAGGTGTGATGTTGCTACCTGTATAAACAAAAGTTGTCTGCGTCCATTCTACTTGCAATTGCACTTTGTTTATAGTCCAACTGAAAGTCAAATCTTCAGCTAATGTATCATCGCTATCCCCTTGCCATTTGTAATTGTCTGTATCTAAAATTGATATTGTGGCAGTATATGTGATAGCATCTGTTGCGCTTAAAGTATAATCTGAAACTGACAAGCCTTTTCCTTGCATTTCAGTTGAAATAGTCACGCTCATTTCACTAGTCACGCCATATTCGGATAGTTCAATAGATTGTTGTCCGCCAATGAAAGTGGTGGTTGCTTCTTGCGTTGGTTTAGCTAAACTTGCTTTTTCAATCGTCCACGAAAAAGTCTTATTTTCAGAACTATCGTCCGCCCAAACATAATTCGAACTATTCAACTTCAACACCAATTGATATTCGCCCGCATTTGTTTCATATAGGTTAATTATATTTTCAGCAATATTGTATTGAACTGTGGTGTTATCTACATCTACCGACATACTTACGCTGTCATAATTTGAAATTGAATTTGTCAGTTGTTGTGTATTATAAGTGTCTGACGAATGATCAAGACTAGGAATGGCGATTTCTTTTTTGCCTATTTCAAATTTAGCTTGTGCACTAGCACTTGAATAATTGTCTGTTTCTTGCACTGATACCACAACAAAATATGTGCCTGCATCATTAGGTTGAGAAGTCAATTTTTCTCCTAGGTCATCACCATTTGCTAGATAAAATTCAATCGTAGGTTCGCCCGTTTGATAGAACAATGCCGAAACTTCTGGAACTATCTGCAACCCTGTTTCTGTATATGTCCAGCCTGCCGAAAATTCGTCTTCATTAGTTATTTCAATTTGATTTTGTGCCTGTGTGATTTGATATGAAAATACTAGATCTGTGCTAGATCCGTCTTGCCAAGCGTAGTTGCTTCCTATCTTCAATGTGACAGTGTAACTACCGCTATCTTTAATGACATTGGTGGCATAGAATGTGATCGTATTCCCGCTCACTACATAATATGCGCCATTTGTTTCGCTGGTAGAATATTCTTGCCCATCGCTTGAAGCAAATGTAAATGTCATTTTGTTTTCGTCATAATTAGATAAAACTTTTTCTTGGCTATTGCCCTTATCTGCACTGCCCGCAAAAACTAAATTCGTAGTATTCATTGTCGGATTATTTTCAACTGGTTTTCGTGTGATAGTCAAAGTTATATCATAACTGACAGCATTGTAGTTTTGCGTGCCTGCCACTTGAATCCTGACAGTATAACTTCCAACATTTTGTGGATAATACTCGCTCGTTCCCTGATATGTGCCGTCCGAAGTGTACGAATTTGAGCCTAATAAATCGTCTTCTTGGTAGTAACTTATAGTATAATTCGTGATCAAATCAAAATGAGTATCAAAAGTAGGATTAATCTTATTTTTGTTTGCTTCATCATATTCCCACTTATAGTTTGATGCTGTAATTTGATTGTCCGCTACTCGCACATAAAATAATGTATCCGAAGTGGTAGTTTCGCCATAATTGCCACCCGCTGGAATATATGCATACACTCTGTATTCACCTGCAACGGTAGGAACAATGGTGTTTTCATCTCCACGCGAATGATTATAAGTCCCGTCATAAGAAGTTCCGTAATAATAATAGATGATTGAACCTTCTTCCACATTGCCTGGGTTGTATGTTACATTTGGAGAGTTTGGATCATCACCATAATCCCATGAGATGATGCTCACCGAAGATGAAAATGATGCTGGCAGAATGTTGAATTTCAATTCAATAGGGTCACTTGATCCATCCACCCAAACATAGTCTGAATTCAATACCACTTTGATAGTATATTCCCCTACTCCTGCATTTGTAACAGACACTGTGCCCTTTGTTTCATCAATATCTATATCTAAACCTGGATAGTCCATTTGGATAGTCATTAAATTTTGTTGATAATTATTAATTGTCACAGTGTGCGTTTTATCCACTGCGTATGTAAATTCTATGGTAGATATTGACACTTTTTCAATCGTTTGTGCTTCAACATAGACTTCAAGTTCAGTGGTGACTTCTATTCCATTCTCCATATATCCGATTGTCACATATCTATCTGAAACATGCAATCTATTATCTTCTTCATTATAAATCACATAATAGTTGTCAGTAACTGTCCTAGATGAGCCGTGCTCAAAACTTACTCTGACAGAAGCGCCTTCAATATCAAATTCTTCTAGCGCATAATAATATGGGTTGTAATTTTCCACTTCAACTCGGGTAGGGATATCTGGAGTGACTTCCACATTCACATTGTCAAAAATCTCTTCATTAGCGTTCAATGTCACCGTCAATACACGCGTCACTGTAGGAGTTTCAAGTTCCCCAGCAGTTGTAAATAAATCACCCGAAATCGTGTAATCTCTTATATTAACTTCAGCACTAGTTCCGTCATTATATTGTGCGGTCACTGTCGTATAATTTTTCAGTGAAAGCATTGTTTCTGTAGAATATATAATATTTTCGCCCTGATCAAACACTGCAGTTATGCTTTCAATCACTCGTGCAATTGCAGAAACTGAAAAACTACCAGTTGCATTCTGGTATGATACAGTAATTGTATTTGTTCCTGCAGTCAATGTGCCAGACGATGGTCCTTGTAATGTATACCCTTCTCCATTGTCGCTCGTTTCTGCAAATGGAATAACACTCCCTTCATTGTAGAGCGAACCATCATTATTCACCCCTGTTACCGTAATGTATTCGTTCAAATCGTTTACGGAAAAATTTTCATAAATATCTGTTTCTTCTAATAGATCAGTATTTATGTCCAAAGTTGAAATTTGCACTAATGTAGCATTGACTAAAACAGTGGTAGACTTTCCGCTATATTCAACCGTCACTTCATTGACATTTCCTGCACTGAAAAAATCTGCGCCCATTGATAGTTCATATCCTGATGTGATCACTTCGCTTTCGCCAGATGTGTACTCCACCGTAACTCGCAAATACTCGCCATCAATCAAGTCTTGCACTCCCATTGAAGTGTAAATTCCTGGCACACCATTTTCGTTCGTTTTGGTATAATCTACTTCTGCACTTATATTCGAGATTTCGCCTTCTATTTGCAAACTGATCTCTGAATTTGTTTCGTCCGAAGCAAAAGCAAATTTTTCCTGTTTAGAAAATGTGAAGCCTGCAAATAGCATACTGATAATCATTAAAAACGCTAATGAATATCCAAATTTTTTTAATTTACTAAACATAGTTCTAATACCCCCACACACACACTAAAAATAATTAAAGAAAAACAAACTAATGTGAATTAAAGTTATAAATATTATATGCAAAAAATTAGTATATAAGTATTATATATAATTAAATTCTTTTTTTGCAAGCAATTTACAAACATTTTTTCAATATTTTATAATAATAATTATACTATTTTGATTAAAAAATAGAAAAAATTAATCAAAAATTTATAAATAAAAATACAAAAATAATGCCAATTAAATAGTTAGAATTAAATATATTAATAAAATTATTAGCAAAAAATAAAACTGAAAAATATTTGTCGAAATTATTAGTTTAAATTATGATTGATTAAAAATTTATTAACAAAATTCGCCTAAATATTGCAATTAATTCTAAATGCTAGCAATTAATAATTAATATCAATTATCGAAAATTATTTGCCTTAAAAATCGTGAAATATTGAAAATATAAATACACAAATTATAATAAAATTTGTTAAATTATTTCATATAATTTGAAAAGATTATAAAAAAAATAAAAAACTCTTAAAATAATATATAATAAACCTAATATCTATATAATATTTATTATACTATTTAAGAGTTGAAAGTTAAATGACAATTTTAAATTCAAAATATAATATCGCGTTCAAAATTATATTATCGCGCTTTAATCATTATAAATATTTATTTCCATAATTTTTAGATATTTTTTAATGCGAAGAAAATTGATTTTCGCTTGATTGCTACAACATTGGCGTAAAGATTTTCATCAGCGCGCACATCAAGCGCACGAATGGATTTTGTTTGAAATCCTTCATATCTATTGAAACGGCAAATAATCGATTGAAATCTTGTTTGATATCTTTTATACAATCTGTCTTGTACATCAATGTAGCACATTCATAGTGATGAAGCAAACTGCGGTAATCAAAATTGATTGTGCCCACCACTGCCAAAACATCGTCGCATATCACCTGTTTTGAATGAACGAAACCTTTTGAATATTCAAATATTTTTACGCCCGCTTTTTTTAGTGGCTTATAACTAGATCGCGTCAAACTAAATATCAATTTTTTATCTGGAATATGTGGTGTGATTATTCTGACATCCACCCCTCTTTTTGACGCCATGCAAAGTGCGTTCATCAATTTGTTGTCTATGATCAAATACGGAGTGGTGATCCACAGATAATTTTTAGCTTGATTGATTATGTTTAGATACACATTTTCTGCTACATAATCGTCATAAAAATATTTAGGTCCATCACCATACGGGCAAACAAATCCGCTTGACTTCACCGCCGTGACTTCTTTCGGAAGATATGCTCCAAAATTCTCTAATTTTTGATTTTGCACATCGTACAACTGCAAAAACATAAACAACATATTCTTCACCGCATCGCCTGTGATTTTCAGCCCAGAATCTTTCCAATGACCGAATCGAACTTTCACATTTATGTATTCATCGGCAATATTTAGCCCGCTCATAAAGCCAATTTTTCCGTCAATTATTGTCATTTTTCGGTGATCACGATTGTTGTGAACTGCCGACATAATTGGCACAAATGAATTGAATTTCACACATTTTATGCCCATTTTTGTCAATTTTTTTGCAAAATTGTTTGGAAGTTTGTTGATAGTGCCCAAGTCGTCATACATCACACGCACTTCAACGCCTTCTTTCACTTTCATTTTCAACACGCTGAAAATTGCATCCCACATCTCGCCTCGCTCTATCACAAAATATTCCATAAAAATATATCTTTTTGCAAGGCGCAATTCGTCTAGCAATTCGGCAAAAAACACTTCTCCTAGTCTTAAATATTTCACATCGGTATTTTCAAAAGTCTTTAAACCTGTGGCGTTGTATATGTACTGAAACTGACCATAATACGCACACAATTTTTCTTTCAAGTGCTCGTCTTCTTCCTTGTATTTCACTTCGTATTGTTTGATCTCTTGCGCCACTTTGTCATAAAATTTTTTATGCCTTCTAGGTGGACGGCGTCTGACAAACAAAAAATAGATAAATATACCAAATATTGGCGCCATCAACAACAATATTGCCCAAGTGAGTCGCCCTTCAATTTGCATATCTGTGTTGATGATATGTATTAGCAAAATTATGCCAATGATATTGATAACCAAATCTATCGGTATATAAAAATGGTCAAAAACTAGCGGATAAAAATGATTGATGACATAAGGCAATAAAATTGAAATACCCAGTTGCAATATAATTGCAATTATCACCAATGTCATTCTGCTAAAAATTATTTTAAATATATTTTTCATTTCTTCACTGAATATGTATGATAATAGTTTTTCAAAATTCCTTTGTAATTATCCTTCCACGGCTTATTTTTCCCTAAATAGTGAATTATCACATTGTTGTTCGCCACCCAGTCTGCATCAATCTTATGCTTTGGCTTGCGCATATTATAAAACATTATGTATCTATCAGATAAATTGTAGAATCGCGGATCTACCAAGCGAATTTTGTCACCAAAAAATTTGAAAATCACATCTTGATCATATAGGCACATTCTCCACCCATTCGATTTGATGAATTTGAAAATTTTATCCGTGTCTATCACTCCGCGCAATTCTTTTATGTTCATCACCATAACGCCAGTGTTTATATAATAATGATTTTTCCCCACAGTCAGTCTGATCCTGTTGAACCACTGCATAAAACTTCGAATCTGCGTGCAAGCAATAAAATAGTTGCCTTCAAAATTCATATTATACAACTCGTCAATGTTATTGTGAACAATCATATCCGAATCAAGATACAATATCCTATCCACGCTCTCTGGCAACATAATTGGCGCAAAAATTCTGTAATAAATCTCATAAGGATAGCGCTTCACCTTTGGCGCACCTTTGAATAGCGCACTATCCATATAAATATATATAGGATTAATGTTCGCCTGCGTCATCGTGCGAATGTATCCCTTGTCCTCGTCTTGCAAATCGCTGTGCATAATGTAGACATCAAACTGACTTGCTTGATTGTTCAGCGCAAGCGAATTGATCATTGCTAAAAAATGTCTAATGTATCCCTTATTTATATTAACTAATATATTTTTTTTCGTTGTGTTCATTTTCTTTTTCCTCATCTAAAAATACTGTAAATTTTGCTTCCTTTAATCTTATGTGCCTTTTCCTGTTGATTATCTCTACCGACATCTTCAAACACGCTGTGTCCACAAATTCGGTGACGAACACCCACATCGTGATTTCTAGCAAAATCATCACAATGTATGGCGTGTCAACCAGCGACAACTGATGAATCAACACCGCCAATGAGCAACCTATCAAAAAGAATATTAATGCGATGATCCCCAATCTTTGCATATTGTGATTATCTTGCTTGATCTCTTTATTGTAATAATTGACATAAGTGCGTTTTGCTGTGGATATATCAACTTTGGATGACTTCCTTTGAACTTTGATTTCAAATTCAATGGCGTTGTCGTTGTCTAACTCCTGCACGCTCTCTTCTACATAGTCAATAATGTCACTATTGATTATCCTATTTTCGTCATCTGAAAACGAAGAATAAAAATCTGACATCCGCTTTAGATTGATAATGATAAGGTTGACATCATTTTTTCTTTTCATAAATAAATTATAAACACATTATTCAATATTGTCAAGTATTAAAATAATTGAATTTGCGTGAAATTAAATACTATTTTCAACAATTTTCAAAAATTTGTTGCAAAATTATATTTTTGTGCTATAATATAAAAGTTTATTGGGGTATCGCCAAGCGGTAAGGCTCTGGTCTCTGAATCCAGCATTCGGTAGTTCGAATCTACCTACCCCAGCCAAAAGAAAAAATGAGTCGGGTGACTCATTTTTTCAATCGAACTATAAATTTAATTGATAGCGTTAAAGTTTTTTTATTGTATTGTGTTTGAAAGTATTAATGAATGTGCGATATCAAGATAAAATATATCAAAAAACAATCAGATAAAATTTGCATAATTCAAAGAAAATATTTTGAAACAAATGCAAAAATATTTAGATAAACATATATGCAAAATGCGAATAAATAAACTGATAAAATTTAGATGAAATAACGCACTAAACTTTTAATTAATCAATCGTTAAATCAATCGTTTACTATTTTGAATGCTGTCTGAATATTCGAATTTTCTGCCAAACTAGATGAAGTGTTTTTGGAAACAATACTTTCATTTATTATATTTTCATCGTCCGAAGATGAAACATTATTTTCATCAATTTTATCTACTGATTCTATTTTTTCATCATTTTTGTTTGTGCTTGAATTTTCATTTTTTTCAGTAAAATTATCAAAAATTTTTAAATTTTGCGTGTTTTCTCCTGTTTTTTCTTGAAAATTTATATCATTTTCTGTATTTTTAAAAATTTTTTCATCAATTTGACTTTCTCTATCGCTAGACAATTTTTGCAAATTTATTTTCATTTCATTCATATCCGAATAAATTTTGTTCACAAGAATTTCATAATCATTTTTGCTATCAGCAATATTATTTTCATTTTCTTCTTGAATGGGTATATCTATTTCATTAGTTTGTGTGTTGATGCTTGAAGTCGAATCATCTCCTGAAATTTGAACTTGATTTAGTTCGCTTTCAATAAAATTTTCGTGTGCTTTTTCACTATCATTTTCAGTTGTATTTTCTTCTAGTTTTTCACTATCATTTTCTTGTGCAGTTTTATTGACTTCTTCCGAATTTAAAACGGATGATGAACTCGCGTCTTTGCCTGTCTTGGTCGGATCGTTGATGATGCCTATCACCACCAAAAGCCCTAACACAGCTGTCACAATCTCATTGATATATGCTATGTCAAAACTGATATCAAATGCCTGCAATATGAGTAGCACCGCACTGATGATAGATATCCAAAAATTGTAATTAGTCAATCGTTTTTTCCAATTCATTTTTGCTCCTTTTCTATTTTCGATATTTCATCAAAAATCAAAAAATTCTTTGCCGAGCACAAATATTGAAAATATATGTTTAATTTCCTCAATATCTCTAAATCAATATTCATAATAATCTATCACGACTTTGTCTACACTTGCTTGTGTTTCGTTTGAAGATATCTCAAGTTTGATTTCTTTGCACAAAATTTTGAAACAAAATTCGTTCAATCCGTCTTTGTATGTGGTGAACGAAATACTTTTGTCATCATATATGAAATTGAATTTAACATTTTCGCTAGCCTGAATGGATAGTTTCGTGAATAATTTGGTATTGAAATTATTCGTCAGATCACTACTCTCCCAATACTTCGGAAGACTAGCGTCAAAACAAGATGATGTGTCTACTATCTGACCTAGTTTTGAGGTGTTCATAGTGTTGAATGTGACGAGCATTTTTTCAAACAACTCCGTCTTTACTGGCAACAAACTTTTTATATCCACCCCGCGTATGATCTCGTATGAATAATCGGTGACATCAATTATCACCAACGCATTATTTACATAATCTCCCGTTTCACATAATATTGATTTATTGTCATTGAAATTTAGTCGCAACGCCAAATAATATTTTTGTCCTAGCGAGGAAGCGGCAGTGTGCTCGTTTGTGTTTGGCAACAAACTTCTAATGTCCACATCCGTTTTCGTGACCTTCACTCCGTTGAACGAATATATTCCGTCCTTGGTCATAAACATAATCACATTGCCACATATAGACACTGTGTCTGTGTAAATCTGTGTGTTTGACAAATATATTTGACTGACAGTTATGTCATTTTTGATATAGTTGATTTTTGATATGCCATAATCTCTGAAAACATATATATCTTCATTGAATGTCAAAATTTTTCTCGAATAACCCAAATCATCTTCTAGCGAAATGTATCCCGATTCTGCGCTGACCTGACCTACATTTTCCGCATCCAAATTGGTGGCATACCAAATTTTGAAAGCGGGATTTTTTATCGTGCAGAACAACACTTCGTCATTCATACACATACTGGTAATAATCGGCACATCTTCAATTTCGTACGGCGAATAATTCGTGTGCCAAACCACCATTTTGTCTGAACTGGTCAAGATCACAGAATCGGTGTCATCTGTTTTGTACGAAAGGCTGACGGGCGGACTATTGAATTGCAAATTGAACAACCACAACAACATTGGAGAACCGCTGAATAATTGATTGATATACACCTTGTTGTCATCGCCATAAATTAATATTCTGTGTTGTGTATTCTGGCTGTCTGGAAAATACATTTTGAAATAACTCACTCCACATACCGAATTTATGTCTAGATCATCAATGCCCAATTCTTCTTCCGTCAAATCGGTATACATTTTAGGAAATTTTGCAGTTGCAATTCCTTGAGAAGAATGCAATTTATTTGTGGGTAAAAAATTGTAAAATTTTTCGGTATATATTTTGTCTAATGAATTAAAATTATTAAAATTGTCAATCTCTATCCGCTTCTTTTCTTTCATTGCCATCTCCTTAATGGGAGTTCAAAAATTTTCAAATCTTTTAAACTTTCCGCCTTATCAATATACTTATCATAAAACGATTCAAAATCTTCAAACATACCCTTTGCTAGACAATAATAGGCACATAGTCCAAAACTGATTACATCTGGACTGACATTAGACAGAAAATCTATATCTTCAAACATTGAATCAATGCTAGGATATGTGGTATATTTCACTGTGTATACTCCGTCTTGTGAAAACTCCAAATTCCTATTGATAATTTTGAATTTTACTATCTCTCCGTCTTTGTACACATTGTTCACTCGAATAAAGTTGTTCAAACTATTCAAAGCAGTTTTTTTGTTTGTAGTGCTGATCTCTTGCGTCGTAATCACAGGTAGATAATGCGTGCATAATTCTTGAATTGAAAATTTGATCAAATTGTATAATTGTTTGATTTCAGAATTTTCAAGTAGACTTTCTTCAGATGCGCTGGTAGCACTTTCCATCAGATCACGCTCATTATTCAAACCTAAAAGTTCTGCACTGTTTTTCATCACATCTATTATCTTCATTCTAACTCCTTTTCATTTCTGTTTCAAGTGTATCATTAAATTGAGAGAGAACGCCTCTCGTGTCAGCGTTCTCCCTTAATTTATTGTCGTTTTCAATCTTTTCTACTATACGGTCAATATTTGTGCTACTGCTCTCATAAGTATAAATTAATGCGCGTATATCTAGGGTATTATATGGGAAAGTTAGACAATATGTTGTGTCCCTTTGCGCCGAATTATGAAGTTCAAAAACGCGTGAGGATGTATCATAAACAATATAATAATCTCTATCTATATATTTAATTCGTTTTGCTATTTCATATACATCGCTTTCGATTTTGATTTTCATAATTCTCCTTTAATTTATGTTTCGCTGTTCGTTTCTACAACAGTGGTAAATGGATTTGTAACAGTTGATTTTATGTTCGTAAATTTAGCTTGTCCGCTTGGCAAATCACAGATCAGATCCGCATATTTTACTAGCGTTGCGGTGTATGCTGGATAGCCTGCTTTTTGACGCAAAATCTTTCCACCTTCTCCTTCAATCCATTCCCAATCACACAATTGATGCAGTGTGAATTTACTAGTATCCAAAAGATAAATTGTATCATCTGGCACAAATCTATCTGATACTACCGGTATGCCGTTGAAGGTCATCGCCTTGTATCCGCCCGCCAAAACTGTAACATCTATATTTCGTCTATAGCAAGCAAGATACTGTTGATATGCGCGTTTTGCACCCGCTCCACAACTGATAAAATCTATTGTCGATCCGCTGTTTTCTTCCAAGAAATCTACCGCGCTTTGAAGTATTGAATCGCTGATTTCCTGACTGGTCGTGCTGATATATGGATTCAACCATTGATTGTTTGTCCTATCTAGTCCATAAATTGTGCCGGTAGTGTTGAAAATTGCTCCCAATCCTGTGATCTCATTTCCCTTGCTACCTTGGACATAAAATACATCATTTGCATTCATTGTGGCAGGTGAAGTGGTGAAACTTACTTTTTTGTTCACTCTGTCGACATACGCAATTCTCAATCCTACATTTGATGTGACTGATCCTGTGGATGAATATACATCAATCACCATTCCTTCCATTAAATTCTTTACGCTATCCATAGTGGCTACGCCAGATGAGTACGAACTCACTTTGCCTACTGCGCCTGTTCCGTCACCATACAGCATTCTCCCCAGATTGAATTTAGACGCAGTCAATAATCCTTCCATTTCTGCGTTCAATAAATCTATGAACGCTCCGCTACTATTGCTACTCGCGCGGATTGCTTTGTCGCTAATTTCAATCGTGCCATAAAGATTTTTTAGGGTCGTCTTGAATTGAACATAATTGTTTTCATTGGCTGTAGGGAGTTTGCCTGTTTCACTGCCTGCGCCCACTCCGCCATTTAGTCCAACCGGTGCTACTTTAATTATCTGTCTACCATAGACATCGGATGAAGATTGTTTAATTTTTGCAAATAGCGGATTCGTTTTCGTGTTCAGTTGATTGCACGCCGCCACCAAATATGCGTCTTTCAGTGCGCTTTGCGCTGTGGTTAAATCTATCATTTTTTTCTCCTATTTATTTTTGTTTTATAATCGATTTTGCCAATCTCCCCGCTTCTTGAATTGTGCTAGGTCGATTGGGTGGAGAAAGCGGAATTGAATTTGAGCCCGCGTCTATGCGTATCGGCGAATTTTGAGGAATTTTATTCAAATAGTCTTTAATGATTTTATCTTTAATTTCACCATTTGAATAAATATAGTTGTTCAAAAATTCATCATCCGACGCATAATCTTGCGCTCGTTTGTAATTATTTGTGATGATTTTCATAACTTCTTCTTCAAAGTTTGAATTTTCATCTTGAATTAAACTTTCTTTTAGCGCGCTACTAAAAGGTTTAATTATTTCAAATTTTGTTGCAAACTCGTCCACTTTCTTTTCAATTTCGAGTCGCTTGTTGGCATCTTTTTCGCGTGCGAGATTTTCGCTCTCCAAACTCGCCAACCTTTGACTCTTTTTGGTAAATTCTGCTTCTAGATTGTTGTATGCTTTCATTAAACTTTCAGCATCTTTGAATTTACCAAAATTTGCGTTGGAGCCCAAACTATTTTCTTGTTTCGGTTGTTCCAATTCTTCCATTTTATTCTCCTTTTTGTTCCATATTTTCTTCTTTTAAATTTTTCAATAATTTTTTATGTTCTTCTATATGTTTTAGCAATTTTTCAATAATTTTTTGACTGTTTATCTTTTTCTTTATCTCACCACCCAATATGTATGCGGTGTGCTCGTCAATGTGTATTTTATGGTCATCTATAGGCAATATTTTCACATCTTGATTGTTTGCTATCGCTATGTTTTCTTCCTTTGCTCTATTGATTTGAAGCGAATGTATGTCTACCGCATTCTCCCACATACCAAAGCCTAATAAGTCTAGGCATTTCTTTCGCATACTTTGAGAAAATTTTCCTTCTTCATCATACATCAATCCTTCTTTGATCAAATCTAGTAGCATAGTGCGCTTTTGCCCTAAACTATCCATCGTGTCTGTGGATGCGTCGAAAACAACATCGTCACTGCATATCTCATTTTGATCCCAATAATACATCTGCACATCCCCCGCTTCGCCTGTGATCTTCAATAGGCGCGGTACCACTGCAAATTGTTTGTATAATCTCAATATGTATTTTGCCAAAATCTTTACTGCCAATTTCGTTGAATCTATTGCTGTAGCAAGTCGCGTATTGTCTTGTTCTGCCAACAATTCAAGTGCCACACCCGACATATTCGTGTAGTTCGCATAGCTATCTGTCATCATATCGCTCACCCCTGATACCGTTTTGAATTCGGATAGCAAGCGTTCCTCTTCTTCATCAAAGTTTAAATTCAGGGATGGATTTTGCATAATCTCGGGTATCTTGCTCCCCTGCCTATATACGATCACTTTGCCTGGTGACAATCCTTCCATTTCCAACGCTTCTGTGTCAATACTGCCATCTTCCACTGCAAGCACATTCATCACCGATCTATTGAAATATTCGTGCTTGCGATTTCGTACCGCATTGTATGCCCGCTGTAGTGGAATCAATCTGTCCACCACGCTCACTCCGAAAAAACTTCCTGGAACATAATTTGATATCTGCTTTACAAACGGAAAGGTTCGATTGTTCAATTCGTCATTTATATATGGCAAATCTCCGTCAAACAAAAGTTTGTTTCCCGCCACTATCGTAAGCCTTCCTAGCGGAAAATCTTTGGTTGGACGAATGTATCGCTCTATCACCACGCAATGATTTTTCAATTCAACATTTGCCACCTTATTTATATGCGCATTATATCCTAGTCCGCCCAGATTGTTCGACTGACTATCCAGAGTAAACGCATACACATTTTCGCTCTCCACATCTATTCCCCATTGCGACCGAACTTCATCTATCTCAACCGCGCGTGCGTGTATTATACTTTTCACATCCTCCATTCGCTCGCAAGCAAGGTTATCTGGAAATATCTCGAATGGTGACACCACTTCAACTTGCACATCTCCTTCTCTGATCGCGTTGCCTAACTCGTCTGTCGCCACCATTCTACCCGTGTTCGTATTCCATACAATTTTATAAAACGCTGTCCCACAAATCTCGCTCCAAGTGGTCGCCGTTTTCTCTAAATCGGTCAAATTCAACCTATTCGCAACCGAGTTCAATATTTCTTTGCTGAGTTTTGCGCTTTCAATATCAGATTCATCCGTGCTGGCTGGCACCACTGTCACGCTCGGCGTGTTGCTAGATATTTTTGATATACGCGTCTCAACTATCGGCGCAATATGATTGAACACTTCCTTTTCTTGCCAAAAATATTCTTTTTCGTCCTCTCTAATTGAATTGTTTGACGCAATGTAACTATACTGATTGCCTATCATAAAATTGATGTTCAATTGCCATTGCGCTTCCAAACTTCTGCGCGCTTCTCGCCTTGAAATATAATCTTTTTTCACTTCTTCAACTAGTTTTTGATCGCTTTTATTCATTCTTACCTCCCTTTTTATAAAGCGGTTTAATATTCTTCGGTATGAAAAATTTTCCAATCTCGCTATATAACGATTTCATACATCCTTCGCACAAATACACACTGCCGTCAAACACAAATTTTTTGTTCACAATCACATAATCACAAAGATTATTGCATCCGCTAGCATCACACTTTACCTTTTGTTTTGCCCTTTCCACTATCATTTTCCATCTCCTTCAATTCTTTTAATAAACGGACTCTTTCTTTTTCCAATTCTTCATCTGTCAATTTGTCATAATCTAATTCATTGTTTTGCTCATCTCTTATTTGCTGAAAGATTATTTTAATCAAATCTACATTCGGCGGAAGCGTTTTTTCATTCACCTTTTTTTTGACCAACTTCATTTCGTTCGTTTCATTGTCCAAAACATACTCGCAAATTGTCTCCGTCGTTTCGCTTCCTATTAAACACGCTTTCAATGCTTTCAGCGTCGCTTCATCTATATAATTCGTCTTTATACCACATCGACCTCCTATCTTCTTCGTCTTAATGAACGAATCAATCTCTCCTTTTCCTTTTGAATTATGTTCAATTCTTCTTTAGGTCGTTTGTTCTCTGGTCGCGACATTATATAATAACGCAATTCATCCATACTATGATCATCTACCTTTACTGGATTATCTCCATTTCCCCAGCGATATGCTTTCATCTCGCGTATCATATTTTTGCAAGTGTTGAAAATGAACAATTTGCTCTCATTCAAGCCGTTTTTCAAACAAGCTTTTACGCGCTGTATTCCAGAAAATACATCCTTATTTACATTCGTATTTACCAATATGTCGTGATCATAAAACAAATCAGCCACGCTTCTCACTGACGCAAGTGTGGTTTGATTGGCGGCACTATCAATCAACGCTTCTATTTTCCCATTTGGATTTCTGTGCCAATGAAGTTCATCGCTAATTCTATGTATTGCCTCGCTATGATACCCAATATCCTTACCGCTCTCATAATGCTCCGCCACCACATATATATTTCCATCATAGTCCACCGCATACCAATGACAAGACAACGGATTTTTTAGCCCTGGATCTATAGACAATTTATCCTGCCATTCGTACGGAACAGTAAAAGGCTCAATCACATTTACATTTTCATCAAATTCGGGATAAACTCTCCCGCCCACATCCAAAAATTCACCATATTGCCTTGATTTTAATTCTTGTTCAGACAAAGTTTTTTTCATCTCGTTTTTCGCTTTTTCACTGATAAACGGATTGTCATCCCATTGCATAAATTCGTACCAAATGTTAGGATCATTATGCTTGTTTAGATAAATCTCGTCATACACAAAAGTCATACCTTTCAGTGGAGTCATAGTGGCAAAAATATCCCCGTCCTTGTCCAACACTCGCATCCTACATTCTGAATAAATTTCATACGGGGGTTCTTCATCGAACCATACATAATCAAGGCTTGTCCCTTGAAATTTTTCTCTGCCTTGATCGCAACTTTTAAATCCTATTTTGCTAACTGTGCCAAACACATTTTTTATCAATATATAATCTATAATTCCATTCGCACAACTATCTTTTCTTCCGCTTAACATTACCACATCCACTATCCAATCCGGATTAAGATAGTATAAAATTTTGCTTTGTGCGACATCTCGTTGCACCTGTGTGGACAAACTGACCACCCATCCAGATGTTGCGCCCGCAATCTTTCGATATGGATGGCAACCCCTAGCATAATATATCACTTCCACTGCACCGCACTCCGTTTTCCCCGAACGATTACCGCCAAACACCCATCTATTTTTTTTGTCCGACTGATGAAAAGCAAGTTGTTTTTTATGAATTTTTTCACCTGTATTGTACTGATTAAGTTTGTTTTTTTCTTTCCTTTTATTTTGAATGCGTTCTATCTTTAAAATCTTTTCAATCAATTCCATTTCCACCATAATTTACACTAAAACTCGTTGATATTAGCCTAAACTTGTCAAAATATTTCTTAATTTTTATGATAAAATCAAAATATGATTTTGTTATTAATTTTATTATTTTCATTAGAAAATTCAATTTTATATGTGTCTGCAACAACATTTGACACTTATTATGCACGCATAATGTATAATGATGTTTACCTTTATAAATCGCCAATTGATCTAGACGAATATGCCAATATATATTTTTCTTTGCCACGCACATATTTTGTAGAATTGCTTGAAAGTAGCAATAGCGAATTTTATAAGGTAAACTATTTGTCTTTCACTGGTTATGTGAAAAAAGATGCAGTTCAAACAATTGTTGGAAAACCTATTACTCCTTATCTAGAAAATCAAAGTTTTCGCGTTTATTCAGAGCAAAGCAGAGATATGCGAAGCGAACCCAGCACGCAGAGTGGTAGTTCCACTCAAGTGGTGTATATTCCCCTATATTCACGAAATCTCACATATTATGGCAGTATACAGGGCGAAGAACTCGTGAACGGGCGTACGAATATATGGTATTATTGCAAATATTCAGCCGATCAAGATTATTATGGCTATGTGTATAGCGATTTTTGTGACGAATTTGATTTGGATAAAATACCGCTCAATTATGAAGAAGTGAGCTACACCAGCGAACCAAATTTTGATACCCCGCAAGAAGCAGATTCTCTGCCCGTTGAAAACAAAACGACAGCGATAGTGATTGCTATTCTTACTATCCCTGCGATCGTTTTCATATTTATGATATTAAAAGGCGGAAAACTTTTCAACAAAGAGATTAGAAAACAAACTAAAGAAATTCAAGATTATTAGTTTTCTAATTTCTTTCAATTAATATAAATATAAATCAATTTTTAAATTGTTTTATAAACATTTTAAAAACTAGATAATTTCATTTGTGTCCGTATAAAATTGATAGTTAAATATTTATTAAAAATTCAATGATTTTAAAATTTATCAATGCTATTTTTTATTATAATTAAAAATTATGAATTATAATGTTTCCTTTTGTTTCGTGTGTTTTCATTTTTTTCCGTTTATTTTATTATATATATCTTTATATATCTTTATTATGCTATACTTATTAATTTTGTTGTCTTTCCGTTTATTTTATTATAATCTCTTTATTTTGCTATACTTATTTATTGTTTATGTGTAATTGTTGTTTATTTTTTTGTATTTTTTATTATGTTTTCACTTGCTTAAAATATAAACTAAAAATTCTTTAAAATTTTATAAAATCAAGTTATTCAATTTTGAAAATTTTAGCTACACGCTCAACGCTTTCACTTTAAAAGACATTCTTCTTTCTTTAACTTCCTGCCTAATATCAGAGATCCAAACTTCCGAATCTAATATCCGCACCAACTTTTCAATATATCTAGATTTGTTTAGCGCATCGGTGAGATTGTAAAAAGCGCGTTCAATATGTCTAAACGCGGTGCGCTCCTTCAGATCTAAAATTCCACAAAGTTCCGCCATAGATATTGAATAATTCATTTTAATATAAAGTATCTTTTTGTCTTCAACTTTCAATGACTTTATTGCATTATCTACGATAACTTTTAGGTTAATTAGTTGATTTTTTCTCTCAATTAAGTCTATAATATTATTACATACATCCAATGAACCAAAGTCGGATGTGCTCGGTCCAAAATAAAATGCGTAATTGTTGATATATCTATCTATTGCCTCGCATCTCTTCGAGAGCATTCGATAGATTTTAACAATCGCTTCACTATCATAAATATCAATCATCATATCCACCCCTAACAAAAAAAAGTATATCCTACAATTTGTCGAAAAGTCAAGCAGATACGACACTTTTTTACAAAAAAGTGATTAAAAATGTCCGAATTTTCGATAAAATATGACAGTTTCTTCGAACATTTGTTTTATTTTGTAAAAAAACTATTTTGATTAGCAATTAAAAAAAGACGCGCTATAATGCGGTCTTATCTTCAGCTATTGTTAGTTTTATTATTGACACTTCATACGCCGTTTTTTCTACTGGAACATCTAATCCGTCATAATGTTTATTATACACCCTACTTTGAATTCGCCCTTCAATTTCTAGTTTCGTCCCAACCTGCAATTTGTTTGTGAACTGCGCGTTCCTACCCCACGCTATGCACGGTATATAATCAGATTTGTCATAATTCCTGTTCACCGCTAGCAGAATGTCGCATATCTCACGCGAAAATGGCGTTGTCCTGTATATTGGCGATTTGCATATATATCCGCTCAAATCTATCACATTTGAATTCGCATTGTTATCCCAATCGCACAACTCTCTACAAAACACGGATAATATCAATTTGCTTTTGCCTTTATCCAACTTATTGTAACTTCTAAATTGCCCGCGCAAAGCTATTTTGTCCCCCGCTTTCAACTGATTTTCAGCAATCAATTTGGACGAAATCGTGATCGGTAAAATATCATTTTGCCCGCTCAATCTGGGCACTATTAAATCAAATGAATAAAAATCTTCATCCAATACGGTATGATTATATTTTGGACTATTCGCTAGTTCTCCTTGCAAGTAAACTTTATTGTTGTTCATCAATTCATAACTCATTTGTTTTCTCCTTTAATTTTTTATTTGTACACCTTGGATATTGATAGAAAAATTGTCATAATATATCAATTCTCCTACAGGTACTATTTTCGTATCCTTAATCGCATAATATTCCAACACCATTTTCAATCCTTCAATTATGTTGTCTGAATTGTTATGGAAAAGCAGTATGCTACCATTTTTTGACTGTGTGCTAACCCGCCCCGCTATCTCACTTGCGCTCAATCCTTTCCAATCTAAACTATCTACGCTCCATTCTATACAACTTAATTCTAAACTGTCGCACACTTCAATCAGCGCGTTGTTATAATAACCATAAGGTGGTCTAAACAATTTTGGTCGATATCCTGTCAAATCTTGTATTAGTTTGATATTTGTTTCAAGCTCTTCTCTCATTTCAGATTTTGTCAGTTTCGTCATATCTGGATGAGTGTTTGAGTGTAGTCCTATTTCAAAACCATTGTTGTAAATTTCTTTCACCATATCTGGATATTTTTCTATCCAAAAGCCCACTAGAAAAAATGTTGCCTTCACTCCGTACGAATTGCATATTGATATGATATCCCGTGTCTTGTCCGCGCCCCACGCCGCATCAAAAGATATAGCAACTTTATTTTCATCCGTCTGGACTGAATATATAGGCAGTTTTCTTTCTCCGCCAAAATATGTGGCACCTACTTCTACCCCTACATAGTCAAGCGAAAAAGCGGAAAGAAATGCTAGAATACCCACAACTAATAATAAAGTTGTTTTTCTTATAAAGATTACTTTCATAGATATCTACCGTCCTATCCTAACACTATTAATGAAATAAACCAAGTAAATATGATAATTTTATAGATAATATTTTGTTCAAAAAAAAGAAATAAGGTAACATACTGTCGAAAACCTTATTTCTTCTTTCTCTTAGCACCACAATATGGGCACTCCCCTTTATTTGATGGAATCATTCCGCCACAATATTCACAAAACATTTCTTCATTTTTTATTTGAGTATTATTGGATAGGTTGCTTTCTGAAGTGTTCGTATCAAATATGTTCTTATTGGAATTTTTGCGTTTTCGGACTACAATCACTATAAAACTTGCTATAATAATAATCACAGCCAAAACAAAAATTATAGAAAACATCTTGATAGGAAATTCGATTCCGTCATCAAATCCATCATCTATATCATAATCAAAATCTAAAAATAGACTTAAAATACCTAACAATCTAATCATATACTCTCTAAGAATATATTACGAAAAAATTGTCAAATTGTCAATAGTTTTGTATTATCTTGTAATTAAACAAATTTTAAAATAAAAAAAGAGCCATCCATACGGCTCAATGCTTATAAACAAAAGTTATAAGCCTTATGCAAAAACTTGCATAGTTCATTAAGAACATAATTATTATATCCAATTAAAATCTAAAAGTCAACACTAGTTTAATAAAATTTTTTTAATAATTTCTGTTTAATATAAAATTTTATAAAAATTTTGTTTACTATTATTGCAATCATAGTTTTAATTGAAAATAGTTGTGTATTTTACAAACTATTTTTTATATGCGCCAACGCATTTTTTTCCAATCTACTTACTTGCGCTTGAGATATTCCCACGCTGTCGCTCACTTCCATTTGCGTTTTCCCTATAAAATATCTCAAATTTAAAATCTCACGCTCGCGCTCGTCTAGATGTTTGATTGCGTCCAACAAATCAGTGTGATCAATCCACTTCTCTACCGAATGTTCGGTATCTGCGATGTGCTCATCTAGGCGCATTTCCTCATCACCCTCATTATAAAATGATTCATCTAGTGAAAGCGGAGTGGATATTGCATCTATGGCATCATAAACTTCTCTAATCGTGATATTTAGATCGCTTGCCACTTCTTCAAGTCCCACTTCATCTGATCTGCCTAATTGCAATTTTTCTTTACTTTTTAATACCATATATGCCGTATCTCGAAGGCTCCTGCTCACTCGCATAGTGCTAGAATCGCGCAAAAAACGCTTTATTTCACCAATAATCATAGGCACAGCATAGGTCGAAAACTGCACATTCAATGTGATGTCAAAATTGTCAATTGCTTTCAAAAGTCCCACACAACCAACCTGAAATATGTCATCCATATTTTCTTTTGATGAAACGAACCTTTGCGCCACGGACAAAACTAGACGCATATTGCAATAGATATAATAATCTTTTGCCTGCTCGTCCCCTGCCTTTATTTTTTTCAATATTTGCTCGCTTTCTTCGCGCGAAATCTTGGGCAAACTGCTAGTGTCTATCCCACAAATATAAACTCGTCTTGCCATATCTACCTCGTTAATATTGTGTCTTATAAAAACAAATTTATCCCAAAATTGTGAAATTTGCTAAAAAAAATTAGAAATCGACACAAATATAAAAACATTACAAAATTTTTCTTGCTCAAGCAAAATAATTTTGATATATACTTGTGCTATGACAATTTATATTGAAAGTTTTTTGTTGCAAAATGTGTTGATTAATTTTTGCTTATTGCGATTAGTATTTGTCAGCCTAAAATCTAAAACAAACTTGTTTAGATTGATTTGTGCATCCATTATTGGCGCTGGTTTTAGCGTGATATCTGCCATATTCCTATCCAATCAGATTATCTTAAATATATTAAAATTTTGCTGTGCTATTGTCATTTTGTTAATAGCATTCAAGCAAACAAAAAAACAATTTATCATCAGTCTTATTTTATTATTTTTATACACTTATGCATTGGGCGGTGCGATGATGAATCTAACTAGCACAAATTATTATACTTCGTTCGGAGTGGTGAGCACAAGTAAATTTTCATTAGAACTGATCACCGTCATTGCAATAGCGATCACTTATCTATATGAATTAATCGCAAAACATATCAGCATAAAACTCAAAACGAACAATCTCATTTATCCTATCACATTGTATGCAAAAAACAAAAAAATTAATCTTCAAGCGTATTTAGACACGGGAAATCTTCTCAATTACAATGGTGCGCCCGTGATAATAATTGACATTCAATCATATCTAAAACTTTTTGATAAAAATTTGATTGATTATTATTTATCAAAGGATGATGAAATCATTGCAAATACAGTAAATGGTAGCGATAATTTAAAACTTTTTAAAATTGATAAAATTGAAATCAGAGTAAACAAAGAGAGAAAAACTTTTCTCAATCATTACATAGCCGTCAGTCCAAATAAATTCAAAAATTCAAACTATCAGGCACTACTCTCACCACTCAATTTATAAAGGAGATAATATGAAATTGTTTAGAAAAATCAAAAATTTCTTTATCCGTCTATTCAGACACGATTTTTTGAATGTAGACAGCATTGTAAACTATATTTTTAGTTCAGAAAGTTTACCCGAACCTTTGGATAATGATCGCGAATTCGAACTTGTCCAAGCCTTTCAAGAACACAATGACATCAGCGCAAAATCTGAATTGATTGAACATAATCTACGCCTGGTGATGTATATAGCAAAGCGATTTGAAAACAAAAAACTGGATATGCAAGACCTAGTATCAGTGGGATCAATCGGACTGATTAAAGCGGTGGATAGTTATAAGCCAGACAAAAATATTAAACTCGCCACTTATGCCAGCCGTTGCATCGAAAATGAAATTTTGATGTATTTAAGAAAAGCAAACAAAAGCATCAACGATTTGAGCCTGGACGACACCCTATCAAGTGACGATGAAGGCAACAATTTGACTTTGGGCGAGATCATACCCGACAATAAAATCGCGTATGACGAGATCGAATTGAAAGATCAAAAATCTTATTTGATTCAATCAATTTCAAAACTTAATGATAGAGAAAAATTGATAATGAGTATGCGATATGGACTGAATGGTTGCAAAGAATTGACACAAAAAGAAGTGGCAGAATATATGAATATCTCACAAAGTTACATATCAAGACTTGAAAAGAAAATTTTAAACAAACTAAAACGCGAAATGCAAAAAAATATGTGACTTCTATTAAATACCTAATATTTTCGTCACATATTAGTATGAGTGCGCTGTTGTTCAATTTGTTTGCAAACTCGCAAAAATAAAATATTTTAAACAAAAATTCTATGTAATTTTAAAATATCATAAAATGTATGAAATCAAAAATTTAATTAAAATTGCATAAATATATATGTTGAAAAAGTTAAAAATCATTCGTCATTGTCAATCTTAAAATATTAATTATTTTTATTTTATATTCCAATTAAAAAAGTTATTAGAAAAAACCTAATAACTTATAAAATTTAATATTAAAAAGTTTTGATGACTTCGTCTATCTCTAAATTTGCTTCTTTCACTAATGCTTCAGAAAAACTAGAGCCTGACAATCTAACTTTTCGAAAAATTTCATCTAACATATATTTTCCGCCCAAATTTTCAATGATATCAAATATTTTCTGCTCGCTAGTCTTTTGTGAATTGGTTGTTTTGTTTCTGCCCAACATTGCTTCCAACTCTAACATTGTATAAATAGAAAGTAGTGTAGCATATTTTGATATTTTCTGTTCTGGAGTGATGAAATTGAATATTATATTACCATCGCTATCATAATTCTTAAATGCAAAACTTGCTATTTGCATAGAATTCATCTTTGTTACATCAATTTTAGTCCCGTCTGCAAGTTCAAATATATGTTCAAACTCTCCATATTCATCAATATTTTCAACACTTTCTTCTTTTTTGCGTGATATAATACGCTTGATTAACTTATATTCCATAAAATTCTCCTCATTTACATTATTAGAAATATTATCCTTATATTCTATTTCTTTCAAGTCTTCTAGATGCTTAATTGCACTTTTAATTGGTTTCTAGAGAAAATTCAATATCCTATTATAAAATTTTCATTTAATAGATATACTATAATTTTCAACACAAATCATTACTTAATTAAACTATATATTTTAAGTTGAAGAAATATTATATAGCAAATTATATCACAATACTAAAATATGTCAATACAAAGAGTAAAAGATTGTTAAATTTTTTATCATCGTAGATTTATTTTAGAGTTTCATTTGAACGAATTAATTAAAGATAATTTTCTTCAAATTTTTATTGTATTGCGTTCAAAACATAAGTTTATCTATATATAAATTTTATTAAAATATTTTTGCAATGTTGAATAGTTTATAGTCTTTATGATTTTATCAAAAGATAAAATGTATATGTATTTCAAAATGATTTATATTTACAATATTTTTTATCATATCTTTATTAAAATAATTTCCACCAAGTTTAAAAACAAAAAAAGAAGTCAGTGGGTTAAACTGACTTCTTTCAATATTTATATCCTAATAATAGGTACTCGTTTTTTATTTTTTATTTTATTTAAGAGTGTTCATTCACTCTACACTCAATGACAATCTATTGATTGTCAAAGTCGACTTTAAAGATTGCTCTTTAAAAGGAGGTGATCCAGCCGCACCTTCCGATACGGCTACCTTGTTACGACTTCACCCCAGTCACCAGTTTT
>CALWKA010000012.1 GCA_944381155.1 uncultured Clostridia bacterium | reverse complement strand
GAATCATCAGAAAGGCTTATTATATAAGGCTTCTTCACACCTAAAAAACGATTTTGAGTCTATTTCCTTATCCTGCTCGATATTTTTTAATGTTAATTTAAGTTATTTTTACCAAGTTAAGACTAATTTTTGCAAAACTATTTCTTAAATACAAATATATATTCGTGTTTAAACAAATACAAGTTGTTTTTTAATGCTCTATAATGCCAAAGAGCTTGTTGATTTTGTTTTCCTTTCGTCTCATTAAAATTTTTAACAAGTATTGCTTTTAGTTTTAACTTATTCTTCATAAACAATTGCATACAATAAAATCCAAGTGGTATGACTTGACTATCTTTATACATATCGCCAATCACAATAGCACAATATCTTCCTTTCTCAAGAATTTTTGTACTATCAACTATTACTTTTTCAAGTTTATTTAAGAATTCATCTAATGATTTCGTATTTGAAAGATCTTTTTCATTTTCGCTGAATTTTATAATATCCCAATATGGTGGGTGGTAGAGTATAAACTGAACGCCTTTGATATTATATTTTTCTAAAAATTTACTATAATCAAAATTTGAACTATCACCAACGTATATGTCTGTAATTGTTCCATTGTTTTGTTCTTGATTAATTAAATGCTTAGAATTTTTTGCAACATCTTCTTGTAATTCAATACCAATTCCATTTCTTTTTAATCTTTGACATTCAATTAAAGTTGTTCCACCGCCAAGAAATGGATCTAAAACAAAATCGCCTTGCTTTGTAAATCTTCTTAAAAGTTGATTAGGTATTTGTGGAACGAAATTGCCATGATAACTTGCTGAGTGTACTCCCGAATTATCACGCTTATCAATCATCCATAAAGAATCCACATTTATATCTAGGTTTTTCCAATCAGTTAAATCTAAATCATTTATCTTCATTTTTATTCTTAAGTTCCTTATTTAATCTAAATCTCCATTCTGTTGGATTATACCAAAAACAACCTTTACAACCTAAATTAGGATCATATTTTTCATTACCATCATACCAATACTCAATAACTTTATATCCTTTGCCACGACAACCTGTTTTAACACAATTTTCGCAAATTCTTGATTTTAGTAAATTATTCTCTCTTGTTAATAGCATAAATTTACATTGAATTTGTTCTTCTGTCATATTGGCAGAATTAACATCTTCATTTTTATCCCATCGTACTTGTGGAATTCTATGGTCAATTTCAAGTTTATTTGCAGGTTCAGTTCTTAGACTATATTCATCAACACAATCATATACTTTTTTAACCCTATCAGCCAAGGCTTTTGGAATAGATGTCCTTGCTTTTAAACCTGTATCTAAAATCTCGGTTGAAAGCAATTTTCTATGGATTGTGTTAAATCCACAGTGTCCACAAAACATTGTTTTATACCAATGACCTTGTTCATCTTGTGCCAATTGAATTCCTTTTTCTTGTCTCCAAACTTGCCAAGTTTTTGCTTGACCGCTTTTTAGTTCACATTTCGTACAATGCCATTGCAAATCACTCATTAATTCAAAATCGTGATGTTGTGTGCTACCTTCTTTAAATGGATTTTTCATTAGTTGCACTCCTTTAAATTATATCGTTTATAATTAATAAATTATTGTTCATATCTAGTACATATTCTTTTATATAATATTTTTCGCATAATGAATTGTTCTTTATTTGCAAAGTTGACACTAAATCTTTATATGACTTTGTTTTTCTGTTATATTTTAATCCAAATCCAATACCAAAAATATGAATTTTTTTATTTTTATAGTTTGGAGCAATAAATTCTGAACACCACTTAATATAGTAATCTAATTGTTCAAAAATATCTACTTTGCAAGGTTCGTCTTTAAGCTCAATTATATTCATATAAACATCTGTTTGATTTTCTTGTATTATTAGTAAATCTATTCGTTTTCCGCCCATACTACAATAAACTTCATTGCCAATCCAACTTATAGGTACTGTCGTTGGAGAAATAGGTAGGATATCTAGATTTTCGATATTTGACAACAGATACGCCTGTAAATGAGACTCAAAAGAAAATTTTCTATTTTTTCTAGCTTTAATTCTCGAGAAAATGTCAGGGGATATATTATTGGAATTATATGTTACTTGTTGTAAATTACTTGAAACAATTTCTTCTGATGTTTCATCAAAAGAAAGCGAATTAAAACAGGTTAGATTGTTATTGTTTTTTAATAATAGATTTCTTAATTTGTCAAGTTCATAAGGTGTAATATAAGCACAACCTCTTTCACCCAATAATTTTCGATATATTAAACTCCAACACAATTCATAAGGTTTATCAATATCTTTAATTGAATCAAGTGCATCGGTTTCTAATAATCCTTTTGAAAAAACTTCTTTGGGTTTAAGTAAAACTCGAAATGTCAAATTTTTTCCAAGTTCATCAAATAAACAATTGTCTTTAACATCTTCAAAAAATGGTTTGCTCGCTATTTCAAATATTCCATAGAATTTATGTGTACTACAGTTATAAAATAGAACATCGTCGCCAATTCGTACTCTATTAATATCAGCTAGCATGGCATAACTATTTCCATCTGTATAAGTGTCTTTTTGTTCATAGCCCTTATCTGAGTTAAATTTATCTGTTTCAGTAACATAAAACAAATCTGTTTTTTTATCATTCCCTGTACCCGCAAATAAATATTTTAAGTGGGTATTAAAGGTTTGGTTATTAACTATAAATACGTGAGCCATATTAACTCCTTTTTACCAAACAATGTAAATATTCAATTGTTGTTGTTGCTTTATTTTTTCTTTTGCTATCTGCTTTAAATCTTCTATATTCTTGAGTAAACACTTTGTATTCACCATATTTACTCATAATGTTTTTTATGGTATCTAAACTCATTAAACCTTCATTATTATAACTTAAAAAGATATATTTAAAATCAGCATTTTTTATTAAATTTTCAAAAGCAATAGCGACTTTGTTTTTTATGCAAAAATCGCTTTTTTGAGATGAATATTCTCTTAATCCAGTTTTTCCCTTAATTTTCGGGTTGTCATTTCTAGCTATAGTTTCTAATATATGATAGTTTGAACAATACTGTCTTTCGTTATAAGGTGGGTCAAGATATAAGATATCGCCTTTAATTTTTGTAATTAAATCATTGACATCTTCATTGTAAACTTTGCAGTCCACATGGCCGATAGTGTATGGCAATGGAATTAGTTCCATATTTTTTTGTGCGGATTTTTTTAATTGTTTTAAATATGCACCATAAACTGAAGCAGTATTAGCAAATTTATCAATTGAATTAATAAGAGAACCAAGCAAAAAATAGTATTCATTTTGGTTAATGTAGTTTTCATTTAGCCAGTCTTCGATTTGTTTTCTTATAGCATCACATTTTTTTGCATTATAATCAGAAAAATACATTCTTCTAAATTCCTGACCTTCTGTTCCTCCATAAGAGTAGTTTTTGTAAATAAAACCTTCGACACCATTTAAAGAATTTAATTTTTCTATTAACCCTGACATTCTTTCTTTGTCAAGATTACCATTATTTTCAATCATATGTTTTGTAATAACATAGCTATAATATTGAATATCATTTGCAATTATAGAGTATCCTTGTGATTTAAAATAACCGCCAACACAACCTGTTCCCGCGAACAAATCTGCGAATACCATCTCATTTTTTGATTTGGTCTCTTTTTCACTTTTTAACACGCTATCTATTGAATTGTTAAGAAAATCTAACAAAGTAAATTTTGAACCTATATAATTCATTATCTTACCTCCTTAGAAATTTCAACAATATCATCTAATCCACAATCAAGAGTTTTACAAATACGCAAAAGTACATCCATACTTACTTGTTCATCTTTGCTTAATTTTGCAAGTGTGGATGTTGCTATATCTGCTTTTTCTCTTAATTGAGTTTTTGTCATATCTTTATCAATTAGTAGTTTCCAAAGTTTTTTGTACGAAATACTCATAGTAATAACCTCTAATAAATTTATGATATAAGTTTACTATATTTATATTATTTTTGCAACAAAATATTTGAGAATACGAATAAATTATTGCAAAAATATTTTCATAGCGGTATAATGCAAGAAAGGAGAATGTATGGATTGTAATGAAATAATAATAAATCAAATAAATGAGGAAAGAAGGCTGGCTGAATTAGATAATCAACTAAGTGATTTGACAGAAAAATATAAAAATCTAATTAAAAAAATCCCATATACTGATATTTTAAAAAAATATGGCGAAAATATATCAGATAATCTTGACGATAATTTTTCAAGGATTTGTGAAATTTATTTTACAGATAGAAATAAATTTAATAGTATTATTTCTGAATTTAATAAATATCCAGAATACAAAGAATCTGAAAGAATATTAAATTTACGAAACGATATGAAATACAAATATTTTCAACAGCTCATTAAATATATAGAAATCATTAATAACGATAGAAAAAGTTTATTTTCAAATGAATACAATAAAAGGATGAATCTTTTAGCCGATAAAGGATATTTTATATTCCATTATCAATTTCCAGATGAACATATAACAAAAATTGAAGATAATAAATTAGAAGATTATTTGATTGAGCTTTATACCCAAGACAATTGTCATCTAATTAGGTATGTTTTTAGTGAAATATTTGAATTAAAAACATTTGATACAAAATTACAAAGCGATAAAATTAATGATTTGAAAGAGGCGGTCAATTGTTTTATCAATAAGTCATACAACTCGTGTGCTAGAACAATGTTTGCACTTTTAGAAAATGAACATTATAAGGCTAGTGAATTTACTGGCATTGTAAGTGGGAAAGAACGCTCCAATAAAATAACAGATTTTATTAAACGGTTAAACATAGAGTATTATGAAAATATGTGGGATAAAATGAATAAATATTACAAGCAATGCAATTTTTCCACAAAAAATCAAAATAATAATTTAAATAGAAATGATTTAATGCATGGTGGTTATGTGTATAATGCTATCAATAAAGATTGTTTAAAATTAATACTACTTTATATCAATATGAAAATTATTAGATATATTTTAAATAACTTTAATCTATTTTTAGAAGAGATTACACAAGATGCAAAATTATACAAATTTATTGTAACAAAGGAGAATTAACAATGAAAAAAGCTGTTATATATGCAAGATATTCTAGCGATAGTCAGACCGAGCAAAGCATTGATGGGCAATTAAGAGTTTGCAAAGAATATGCTGAAAAGAATGGATATGAAATTGTTGCTGAATATATTGACAGGGCTATGACTGGCACAAACGATAATCGCCCAGACTTCCAACGAATGATTAAAGACAGCTTTAACAAAAAATGGGAGTATGTTCTTGTATATAAATTTGACAGATTTTCAAGAGATAAATATCAATCAACCTTGCACAAGCACACTTTAAAACAAAATGGCGTAAAGGTTGTTTCTGCAATGGAAAATATTCCTGATACTCCCGAAGGCATAATACTTGAGAGTTTGCTTGAAGGTATGAACCAATACTATTCAGCCGAACTTTCTCAAAAGGTAAAACGTGGCTTAAAAGAAAGTAGAATTAAGGGGTTATTTACTGGTGGACCAACACCTTATGGCTACAATGTAAAGGATAAGAAAGTTAGCATAAATGAAGAACAGGCAAACATTGTTCGTGAATATATGTTTAATCAATATTATAGTGGCAAGCGAATTAAAGATATTGTTGCTTTACTTTCTGAAAACGGAATTAAAAATACTTATGGTAAACCTTGGACAATAAATATGGTTTCAAGAGTTTTGAGAAATCCAAACTATAAAGGCTGTGTTTATGCTGACAACACCTGCTACACAAATATTTTTCCTGTAATTGTTAGCGAAGAAGTGTTTGATGAAGTTAATGCTCGTTTAAAAGTCGCAAAACGCACTTCTGCACACTTTAAGACTGATGTTAATTATCTTTTAAGTGGTAAACTCATTTGTGGCAAATGTGGTGGTTTAATGACTGGAGATAGTGGCAAAGGTAAAATGGGCAAGATTTACAACTACTATAAATGCTTTACAAAGAAAAAGAATAAAGACCTTTGCGATAAAAAGTCTATCTCACAAGAATATATTGAAAATATAGTTTTGCAAGCCACAAAAGAATTTTTAAATCAAACTGATTTGAATGAACTTTCAATTTGTCTTGCAGATACATACAACAAAAGCATTGAAAAAGATAAAGTTTTGGAAAGTTTGAATAAGCAACTGCAAGAGAATAACAAAAAACTTGCAAATTTTGTTCGAGCAATAGAAAATGGAATTTTTAACGACACAACAAACGAAAGAATGAAAGAACTTGAAATAGCAAATAAAGATTTACAAGAAAAAATAACAAGTCGAGAAATGCTTGTTATTAAACCACTTGATAAAAATGTTATTTACTCATTCTTGTGTTCTTTTAAAGACGTTGACCTAACTGACAAACTTGCTTGCCAACGACTTGTTGATATGTTTATAAACAAAGTTGTTTTATATGACAAATATTGCGAGATTTATTTCAATACAAATGACGACAAGTCTAAACAACTTAAACTTAAAGAGCAACCAGATATTGATAGCGAAATCTTGTTTGAAAGTAAGAAAAAAGAGCAATCTAACCCAAAGGGTTCGGATTGCTCACAATTGGCGGAGAGTGAGGGATTTGAACCCTCGCGCGCCTTTCGACGCCTACATCCTTAGCAGGGACGCCTCTTCGACCTCTTGAGTAACTCTCCATATTTTATCATTTAGCTTTGATTGTTTTATACTTAATCAGTTCAAGCTGATTTTATTGCTTTCCACTTAAATAGTTTGGGCAAGTTTGATTGCTTTTCACTAAATTAGTTTAAGACTAGTTTGGCTATTTTTATTTGATCAAGACTAAATGATAAATAATATATTAAAATATTGAATTGACTATAAAAGGTTTAAAGTAATGTAAAAATTATTTTATAATTAACAAGATATATAGAATGATGACAGATTTTTTTATTTATTTTTATTTATTTTAAAAAGGCTATTACTTTAAACGAATTAATTATATCAGAAAAATTTGTGCTTGTCAACATATATGTTTATAAATTTAAAATTTTTTATATAAATGATTAGTTTATTTAAAATTTTATTAAAATATATAATTCAATGTGAAAAAATCAAAGGGGTAGAGAAAAAACCATTGATTGTAAAATAACTGAATGGTTATAAAATCAATGGTTCTTTTAAGGGTTGACGGCGATTATTCACCTAAACAATAATAACTGCCTGAATTTTGAGTAGCAGGGAATCTTTTGCCTTTTTCAAGGTAAAGACTGCCACCATTATGTCCCTGTGCGTCAAATGCTACATAAGTAGCACTCTTTGGGACAGTTTCGCCAGGTTTCCATTGTTTATTATTAGACATAAGTCACCTCCAAGACTAGTATGTGTATGGAAATAAAATTTATTCTAATTAGGGAAAATTTGCTATTTAAAACTTACATTATCCATTAGTGCTAGATTGCAAAAAGTTTACAATTATGATATAATCAAAATATGATACGAATAATTAATGCAAAATCGCTGTATGATAGTTTGCATAAAACTGTAGAGTTTTGTGCTAATCGGATAAATGAAGAAATTGAATTGATAGTTCCAGATAAATTGAGTTTGTTTATGGAACGATTTTTGTTTGAAAAATTGAATTTAAAATCAAGTTTTAATATCAAGGTGAGCACGCTGAATCGTTTTGCAAAAAAAAATTCACCAATTTCAAAGGATAAGCAGATAACGAAGATTGGTAGTATCATATTGATATACAAAATTTTGAATGAACACGCAGATGAATTTGAAATATTAAAAAACAAGCGCTATTCGTTCAGTTATGCGGAAGAAATTTTCAACACGATTGCTCAATTGAAAGCTTCAAAAATAGGATATGATGAAATGTACGCATTCAATTCAAGCGACGAGCAATTGAAGAATAAAATATTAGATTTGGCAAAAATTTATGAATTGTATGAAAAAAATAAAGCAGGTTTGCTTGATTCGTCCGATTCGTTTTTGGTGTCGGCGATGTCGGTGGCGGATGGTAGAGAAGGGAAAAAGATTTTGTTTGTGGGCTTTGATGATTTTACAGCCATTGAATATACGATAATTGAACAATTGGCAAAAGTTTGTGAAGTGAATGTCATAAATTATTTTTCAAAAGAGAATAATCAGTATCTTTATAATAGGCAAGTTTATGACAAACTAAAAAATATAGCATATATTAATGAATTGGCATTTGAACAGGAAAAGGAAACTGAATTTGATGATAAATTGGATGAAAGGGTGTCTACTGATTGGAAAAAGAAAAATTTAGTTTCAGATTCAAATGCAACGAACGAAAACATACGAACAAATGAAAACAAACTAGACGAAAATTTGAAAGAATTTTTGACAAACAATTTATTTGGAATTAAGTCAAATAAATTCGTGTTGAATCGCGAAACAGTGAAAATTTTTTCAGGCAAGGATATTCGCGATGAGATTGAGTTCGTGGCGCGCTGTATTAGGCAAAAAATATTGAGTGGTCAAAAATTTTCGGATAGTGGAGTGGCAATATTTGATTTGCAGGGAAAGAAAACAATTGTTGAAGAAATTTTTTCAAAATTTGAAATAAATTACTATATTGACACGAAATTTCAGTTAAATCAAAGCATATTTTACAAATTTTTGTTAAGTTTGTTGAAATTTAATCTTGAAGATTATAGTTTAATTCATTTAATTGATTTGATTAATTCACCTTTTTATGTGGCGGAATTGGAAGAAAAAAGAGCATTAATTCAAAGGTTAAAAATCATTAAATTTAGAGGTACGAATTTAACAAATTTGCAATTTCAAGATGATCTAATTGAGGCAAAAAACAATCTGCAAAAATTCATTAATCTGCTCGTTATTGACAAGGATTCAAATATATATGAGTTGATAGAATTTTTGAAAAAGGCGGATGAAAATTTACATTTTGATTCGGTGTTAAATGATATTGCCACAAATAAAACTAGTGTAAAAGAAAAAATAATTTTAGTTAAATCAAAAGAAGTTGTAATGAATTTGCTAGACGATATTGCAAAATATTATTCATTTGTTCGTTTGGGTGAAATATATGACATATATTCACATATTGCGAGCATCGTTTCAATCAACAATTTACCGCAGACAATTGACGCTGTGAAAGTGATAGAAGCGAATGATTGCACCGAAATTTTTTCTGATTTATATTTAGTAAATTGTCGATTTGAAAACGCGCCAAAATTAAAATTTGATTGTGGAATAATATTAGATAGAGAGATAGAAGAATTGCATTTTCAAAATAAGTTGTCCCCAACGATTGCACATATAAACAAATTAAAAAAATTGGAATTATATAATACTTGTCTTATGTTTGAAAAAAATTTGATAGTCACATATTCGCATACTGCGAGCGATTTAGTAAAAGAATTGACATCAAGGTTGCAATTAAAACTGGGGGATAAATTGGTGAGTTTGCCCGTGTTTAGCAATGTAAATTTTGGCAAATATGTGGCACTATCAAAATGGGATTATTTAGAATTTTTATCAAAAAATGACAAAAATAACGCATATTTTATTGATTTTTATCCAAATTTGAAGGAATTTTCTGAAATTTCTGAAGAAAATAAAAATATTTACAAAGATAAAAATACAATTTCTGCATCTCAATTGGAAAATTATTTTAAATGTCCATTTTATTATTTTGTAAATAATATTTTGAAAATCAAACCAGATATTGAAAATGATATCCAATCGTTAGATGTGGGTAATATTTTGCACGAAATATTGTTCGTGTATTATAAAAAGAATAAGAAAGTTGGAGAGATATACGATTTTTGCAAAACACAAGTTTTCAAAATTTTAGATAGAGATGAACGATTGAAGATTAATGCAAATAGTCCGATTATAATAAATCTAATTGATGAGGCGGTGCGCGTGATAAATGGACTAAATTATATTGATCAAAATACACTATTCAAACCAATGTATTTTGAATATGAATTTGATAGAGAAAATGCGTTGCACTTAAAAGATGTTGACCTTGTTGGAAAAGTGGATAGAATCGATTGCTATAATGATAGTTTGCGCGTAATAGATTATAAATCTGGCAGGGCAGAAGCTAGTTTGAAAGAATTGTTTTATGGAAATAAATTGCAATTGTTTTTGTATTCGGTTGCAATTGAAAATAGCATAAAGAAACATACTATTGGCGGATTTTATCTTCCGTTGCACAACGCGTATGTTCGTGATCTGACCAACACATATTCACTAAAAGGATTTTTTGAAAACGATGTTGACACGGTGCACGCTTTAGACAAAAGATTGGAGCCTGGGAGCAAGAGTGATATAGTGAATGTGAATATGAACAAAAGTTATCTTGCCACTCGCACTAGCGGATACAAAGAATTGTCTAGGGATGAAATGGGGGACTTGAAAAAATATGCAATCGATGTATCCAACAATGCAATTGACGAAATAAAATCGGGATACATAAAACCTACCCCGTCAGACATTAGCAAACCGTGTGACTATTGCCCATATATTCATATTTGTATGCGCGCAAGCAACGGGATAAATTATAGGCGATCAAAAAAGGTAATTCCTGCAAGTTTTAATAAGGATGAAGTATGAAAAAATTTGAAAAAATACAACAAGAAATTTTAGATTCTACCATAAATAATCAATTGGTTAGCGCGGGTGCGGGAAGTGGAAAAACTACGGTAATGATTGAAAAGATATCTAATCTCATTTTGAAAGATAAGGTGGATATTGATTCAATTTTGGTGGTGACATTTACGGTATTGGCAGCCGAGGAAATGAAAGATCGATTAAACAAAAAATTGATGGCAGAATTGGAGACAGCGGATGACAAAGAGTATTTGCTATCAATATTAGAAAAGTTGAAGACAGCAAGCATAGATACAATAGATGGATTCAGTTCAAAAGCTATTAAAAAATATTTTTATGAATTGCAACTCTCCCCAAATCTTGAGATAATAACAGACAGCGCGCGTGATTATTATCTATCCAAAGCGATGAAGATGACGATGCAAGAATTTGAAAAGAGTGATATGATAAATGTCTTGCTTGATTTTTATGGAGGCAATAGGCGAAATCTTGACAATCTAAAAGATATAATTTTGAATACATTTTACAATATCATCAACATAGAAGATTATGAAAAATTTTTAACAGAATGCGAGAGTGAATATGAAAACAGCACGAAGTCTGAATATGTGGTGAATAATTATATTTGCAAAAAAACTGCTGGGCTATCAAGTTATTTAAAGGGTGAGATTAATGATTTTCCAACAGAGATAAAAAATATGCTTGAAACTTTAGTTTCTGAATTGGATAAAATCAATAAAAATTTCAGTCTTAAAACGAATCTAAATTTTTTATTCAGTTTAGTTTTTCCTAAATTTAGCACAAAACAGACGCGTGAAAATGATGGATTAAAACAGGTAAAACAAGCCATAAAAAATGTTGACGACTTGCGTTCAGATTTAGAAAAAAATGGAATAAATGAAGATTTTGATGTAAAAAATAGTGAAATTTTGGTGTATTTTCGATATTTTTTGAAAATTTTGCGAAGTTTTATGAAAAATTATAGTGCATTAAAACAAAAAAATAATTTGATAGATTTTAATGATCTAAATAGATTGATGCTCAAACTTTTGAAAATTGAAAGCGTGAAAACTGAATTGCAAAATAAATATAAATATATTTTTGTGGATGAATATCAAGATGTGAATCCGCTTCAAGATTCACTAATTTCACAGCTTGCTAATAAAGATTGTAAATTGTTTTTGGTGGGGGATGTGAAGCAATCAATCTATGGATTTAGGGGAGCAAGTCCTGAAGGGTTCAACTTTAGGTATGACCTTTATAAATCGAATACCAATTTGGGCAACGCGTTTGATATGAATATCAACTTTCGATCAAATCCAATTGTGTTGAATTTTATAAACGAAATTTTTTCAAAACTTATGACGCGCGAAAATGGGGATATTGATTATAAAACTGATGCGATGATAGATCCAAAGCGCACGGATATATTGGACGACAAAGTAAAAATTTTGCTAATATCTAATCAAAAAGAGCAGGAGATTGATTCGGGGATATATAGTGTAAAATCTGACAATACTGATAGAATGAATGATTTTGCGGACGCAAAGACGAAAGAGGCGATAGTCGTGTTGAAGACAATCACCGAATTGATAGGTACAGAATTTTACGATGCCAACACAAAAGAGTATAGAAAATTGAGATATTCGGATATCGCAATTTTAACTAGAAGTGAAAAGGATGAAAATGCAAGGTTGCTAATATCAATTTTGAAAGAAAATGCGATTCCGCTAAATATAAACAACAAACTTGAAGTGAACAAAAACGAGTGCGTGAAATTAATTTTATCCATTTTAAAATGTGTGATTGGTTGCGCAGATCAAGTGGACTATTTGGCGTCATTCTTGGCTTTGACTAATCTAAATATAGACGATATAATCAAAATTCGAGATACAAGCACAAATTTTTTGGACAATCTGATTGCAAATAAAGATGATGAAAAAATAAAGAAGGGTTTTGACCTTTTGCAAGACATTAAAAATGCAAGTTATACGCGGACGAATAGTCAGTTGATTCGTTATATTTTGGATGAGTGTAGATTGCGATATTATATTTTGACAAAAGAAAATGGCGTTCGTCAATTGGGCTTGGTGGAAGAATTTTTGAATAAGATCACTTCGCTAGAAGACGGGTTAAATATTTACGAATTTATAGATGTGGTGGAAACAAATTTGGGCACTGCTTCGGACTATTCCACAATAGACAATGAAGACAGCGTGACGATTCAAACAATACACAAAAGCAAGGGGTTGGAATACCCAGTCGTAATTTTGTATAACTCAAGCAAAATGTTTTCATACATTAAGGAAAATGATGACATAAATTTCAATGCTAGCATAGGGTTGGGTATAGATTATTTTGACATACCGAATCGGACAAAATCTTATGGTTTGGTAAAATATGCCATAGATATAAAAAATTCGGACAAAGGGTATAAAGAAGAATTAAGGCTATTGTATGTGGCAATGACGCGCGCAAAAAATAAACTGATAATCACAGGGCAATATTCGCCTAAAATGTTTGAAGATAGACAAGTGAACAAATCTTCATATATGAATATGATACTATCTTGTTTCATAGATAATCTAAACGATGGTGAAAATTCGCTAATGAACTGTGATATAAATTTTTATGATGATGTGCAAATCAGCGATAGCAAGAATGACAAAAAAATTAGAATGGTTGAATGGGAAAAGCGAGATTTTCAATATCCTAATCAAAATAAGTTTAATATAAGTTTAAAAAATACGGTAACTGGATTAAATAGCGAACTATCTCAAACGAAAAGATTTTCAACAAAACAATGGCTAAATCCTGCCACTCAATATACTCAAGATGAGGACAGGGCGCTCATTGGCACACATTATCACAAAGCGCTTGAAAATTTAGATTTGAATAAACCGTATGAAAAAAATACGGACTTTGAAGATGTTGACTACAAAAAAGTGGAAGTTGCGCACTCCGTACTTTCAAAATTGGTAGAAAATTCTGTAAATATAAAAAAAGAAGCAGAATTTATGATGTATATACCATATAGCGAGATTGTGGATAGCGATATTGACGACAAAGTATTGGTGCAGGGTGTGGTTGACTTAATCATAGAATATGAAAATAGCATAACTATCGTGGACTACAAATTTTCAAATTTGAAGGTCGAAGTTTTGAAAGAAAAATATAGAGAGCAATTACAACTCTACAAAAAGGCGGTGGAACAAGCGTTTGGAAAAAAGGTTGAACATATATACATATATTCAATCAATACCGGTGAATTATTCTAATGGAATATTTTCCACATTTTGAATCGTGATATTTTGATTTTTTAATATGCTCAAATATTCATTCCATCTGTATTTGCGGATAGGCATAGGCTTGTGATTGTCAAAGTAAAGCACAAGGGCAGGGTAGATGTGATGATATTTTGAAAAGATACTAGCACCTATGCAATGATTGGCTAGTAGCAGATTTTTTGCACGCGCGTGATAATTATAATACATATATTTAATATGCGCATAATTTGAATTTATATAAAATTTGATTTGTATAAATGAGCATATTAAATTTGAACATATTTGAAAAATAAAATGATATGCTAGTTTATAGTTGATATTGTTTAATTTATCGTTAGCATTATTTATTCGCATATATTTTTTATTTTTCTATTGCAATTTTAAGTAAAAAACAAAAATCCACAGCAGGTGCTGTGGACAAATGTTTAAATTTTATCTTTAAAAATTCGTTATCTCTATTGTGCCTGTTTCGTTGTAATCTTTTATGATCCTATCATAATCTTTTTTCAATATTATGAATCTATATGTGAAGAATCCTGCCACAACCAATACGAATATAGTCATAATCACATAGTGCATAGGAGTGATAGAGAATATAAAAGCGCTAGGAGCGTGATACACTACATTTTTTGCATTAAAATTTTCGCATTCTTCTTTGGTGTACAGAGTGTTGCCCGTACCAGACCAGGATTTTTCTTCTTCATCGTAGCAAACGACAAAATATTGATCAGTATCTTGTTCAATACAATATGCAGTCGTCCTGTCACTATAAAATATTGCCACCGTACTATGATTATACATGGCGTTCAATTCTATAGAATATATCATACCTTCCATTAATATTATTGCCAAAAATGACGCAAGCAACGCGGAAAGCGTCTTTAAAGCCATTTCAACAAACTCTCTTTTCCTCATTCTCTTTATGAATTCCATAAAGCACTCCTCAAAATAATAATATACAAAAAGCGAGTGAATGTCAAAGATTTTAAGTTAGTTTCTTTACATTTTTGCGCTTTTGTGTTATATTTTTTATATGGAAAAACGCAAATTATCAGATAATTATTATAAAAATGTGCTCGTTTTGGCATATTTAGGAGATAGTGTGTTCACATTAATGGTAAGGCGGTATTTGGTGGAAAATCATAACGAGAAGCCGAGAGAGTTGAACAAAATTGCAAATACTGTTGTATGTGCCAAGACTCAAGCTGAATTGATGAATCAGATAAAAAATGAACTTTGCGAAGACGAATTAGACATTGTGATGCGCGCGCGAAACAGTCACATCAACAGCAAAGCGAAGCATAGCACATTGCAAGAATATAGTTTAGCCACGCAATTTGAAGCGCTGATAGGATATTGGTATTTGAACGATAATATAAAAAAATTGGAACAAATGTTTGATAAATATGTAAAGGAGAGATTATGATAGTGGAAGGAATTAATGTAGTGCGCGAGTTGCTAAATTCGGACAGCAAGATAGATAAAATCATTGCAGAAAATGGTCAAAATCAAGAGATAGAAGAAATTGTTCGACTTGCGGGCAAAAAAGGAATTTTACTAGAGCGGGTGGACAAAAATAAACTTGAAAAAATAGCAAAAACGAAAACGCAGGGCGTGATAGCTTTTGTGCCAGCCTTTAAGTATGCAGAGATTCAAGATTTATTTAAACGGGCGGAAGATAAAGGCACGAAACCTTTTATAGTGATATTAGACGGGATTGTAGATCCGCACAATCTAGGTGCGATCATTAGGACGGCAGAATGCGCGGGCGTGGATGGGGTGATCATTCCAGAAAATAGATCGGCAGACATCTCGGACACAGTTTATAAGACGAGCGCAGGTGCGGTGGCGCATACACTGATTGTAAAAGTGGTGAATTTGACGCGTACGATCGACGAACTAAAAAAAGCGGGCGTTTGGGTATACGCGCTAGAAGCAGGCAACAAGCAGATTTATGATTGCGATTTTGCATATCCAACAGCGTTAGTGATAGGCAGTGAAGGAAAGGGTGTGTCGCGATTGGTGCGCGAACATTCAGACGAAGTTGTTTCGCTAGATATGTACGGCAAAGTAAATAGTTTGAATGCATCAAACGCGGGTGCCATAGCCATATATGAAGTGGTTAGACAAAGGAGAAAATAATTTGACGGACATTGATTTAAATAGCGAGATCAAGCGTGCACAAGCGCACGATGAAAATGCAATGGAAGATCTATTGCGTATTTTCAAGCCGAAGGTGATAGCAATTTCGCGTGAATATTTTTTAGTAGGCGCAGACTTTGACGATTTGTTGCAAGAAGGGATGATAGGGTTGTATAAAGCGATACGAATTTATGATCCAGAGAAAAATCATAATTTCAGCGCTTTTGCTTCGCTTTGCATACATCGTCAGCTTCAAAACGCGGTGAAGAATGCGAACAGGAAGAAAAATGTGCCATTAAATTCGTATGTGCCGATCAAATATTTTGACGGCTCAAACGCGAGTGATGACGACAAAGTCAATAAACTAGTGATAGTGGATGACGATAGTGATATTGAAAAAAATTACATAGACAAAGAGATGAACGCAATAGTTATAAGCAAAGTGAAAGATTTGCTAACAGACGAGCAATTCAAAGTGTTGAAGTTGTTTATAAATGGTGCGTCATACGAAGATATGGCGAATTCACTCAACATCAGCAAGAAAAAAGTGGACAACCTATTGCAAGCAATCAAAAAGAAGTTGAAGGGAATTAAAGGAGAGATTTAGATGAATTTAGCGTTGTATAGAGAGTTTAGACCGAAAAAATTTGATGAAGTGATTGGGCAAGATTTCATCGTAAAAACTCTCAAAAATCAGATCAAGACCAATAGACTAACTCACGCATATTTATTTTGCGGACCGCGAGGCACAGGGAAAACGAGCTGTGCAAAAATATTTGCAAAAGCGGTGAATTGCACTCATTCGCAAGACGGCAATCCGTGCGGGATGTGCGCAGAATGCACTGCGTTAAGTGCGCCGAATACGGATATATTAGAAATTGATGCAGCGTCGAACAATCGCGTTGAAGAGATACGCGATTTGCGAGAAAAGGTCAATTTTCCACCGCTTATTGGGAAATACAAAGTTTATATTATAGACGAAGTTCATATGCTCACAGACAGTGCGTTCAATGCGCTATTAAAGACGCTAGAAGAACCGCCCGAATATGTCATTTTCATTCTTGCTACGACAGAGATTCACAAACTTCCAGCCACGATTTTGTCGCGATGTACGCGCTTTGATTTTAAGTTGCTACCAACCAATCTGTTAGCCGAACATCTAAAGAGAGTTTTTGATAAAAAGAATATAGAACATGATGAAAAAAGCATATATTTAATTGCAAAGGCGGGAGAAGGTAGCGTGCGAGATATGCTGTCGATAGCGGACAGCGTGGCGTCGTATTGCGACTATAAAATTGATTATAAATCAACCGAGCAAGTGATAGGGTTATCCGATAGGGAAAGCATTAAAAACATATTATTAGCGATATCAAAGAAAGATATCAATGAAATATTTGTTTCTATCAAAAATGCGTTGGGTAGCGGGAAAAATATTCAGATATTATGCAAGGAGATGGCGGACTTTATCAAAAATCTGATTATGATAAAGTCGGGAGTGACCGATTATGCAGTTTTAGATATTTTGCCAGGCGAATTCAAAGGGTATGCGGATATGGCGAGTATGTTTGAAATGAATTATTTGAAGCGTGCTTTTTCTAGATTTGCGGAAATTGAATTGGACTTAAAATATAGTTTGAATCCTGAAAATTTGTTTGAATCAGCCTGCCTAGAGATGATAGATAGCGCGAATGAAACGAAACAGGATATGACCGCAAAATATCAGCAAAATCAAGCGAATGTCGCAAAAAATCAGCAATTCAATCAAAATATGAGTGCCAATTTTAACCCCAATTCAAATATAAATACGAATTCGCTTCAAACAAAAGATGTTGCGAACGAAAAACAAGAGAGTTTGCAACCGATTCAAAATGCCAACATAGACAAAGTGTGGGGGAATGTGCTATTGAAAGTGAAGGAAAACAATTTGTTTGCGCTATCCAATGCGCTCACCACGGTGAACAAAGTGGAGCAGTTGGGCAACAAATTGATTATCCACACAAATGATTCGAGTAGTTATGAAATGATTGACAACAAAGAGCGAATTGATGTAATATTGAAGATAGTAAAATTGTTTGACGATAGCATTGAAGGCGTAGAGATTGAATATGATAGAGAAAACGCTTCCAAGCAGGATATCAAGGACAATTTGAAAGAAGTGTTTAAAACAAAAATTAAGTTTAAGGAGTAGATATGGGACACGGATTTAATGGTTTTGGTGGCGGGATGAATATGAACGCACTAATGCAACAAGCGAAGAAAATGCAAGATCAGATGATGAAAGCGCAAGAAGAATTGGAGCAAGCGGAAGTGATAGGCAAGGCAGGTGGCGAAATGGTGACTGTCACGATGAATGGCAAGAAAGAGATCAAGGGCATAAAGTTGGCAAAATCTGCGGTAGATCCAGACGATGTGGAGATGTTGGAAGATCTAATTCTTGCGGCGATCAACGATGCCACAGCGAAGGCGGACGAACTATCAAAAGAAAAAATGGGACCAATGGGCAACCTTGGCGGATTGATGTAAAATGCAAATTGATTCGTTTGATAGATTGATCAATGAATTTTCGCGCCTACCAGCAGTTGGAAAGAAGACTGCGCAAAGGTATGCGTATTTTTTGCTGACAATGACGGATGAAGAAGTGAAAGATTTTGCCGATGCGATGGTGACGGCAAAAGAAAGCATACATTATTGCAAAATTTGCGCTAATTTCACGGACAAGGAGATATGCGATATATGTTCGCGCCCGGACAAAGCGCCTATTATTTGCGTGGTGAAAGAGCCAAAAGATGTGACGGCATTGGAAAAAGTGCGCGAATTTAAAGGTAGTTATCATGTGTTGCACGGAGTGATCAACCCGCTTGAAGGAAAGGGTCCGAACGATTTGAACATTCGTTCGCTACTAGATCGCGTGAAAGATGAGAAGATAGAAGAAGTGATCGTTGCCACAAATCCAGATGTGGAAGGGGAAGCCACCGCGATATATATAGCCAATTTATTGAAACCATTGGGCGTGAAAGTCACACGAATTGCGCAAGGCATTTCAATGGGTAGCGAATTGGAATTTACAGACGCTATGACGCTGTCAAAGGCGCTAAATTCAAGGCGCGAGATGTAGCGCGAGATGTAGTTTAAAATAAAAATGAATTTTATTATATAAAAGTGGCAGTTCAAATAGCAAATTGAAAAATTATTTATGCTATTTTGATGCTATCTAAAAATTGGTGTTTAAAAATCAAAATCTATTTATATTTATCTTAAATAGAATATCTTATAATAGTAATAGGATATAAAGTCTACCATAAGGTAGATTTTTTTTATTTATCTTGTTTTATTTCCTTTTTTTCATCAAAATTTTTCATTAAATTTGAAATAATTACACAACATAATAGCAAAATTACTCTAAAATTGTCGAAAAATTAATTGGAAGTTGTCTAAATTCTTTGCATTTTGTCAAAAAAAATTGTAAAATAAGATTATATATTCAAAATTTGAAAGATTGGGGGGTTTATGAATAATCAAACTAAAAAAGGCGCAAAGATTGCAATCATCAGTTGTCTTGCTTTCATTTTCGTGGCGATGGTTGTGATCGCTAGCCTGGGGATCTATGCGCGTCGCGACAAGGGTCAGCCATCGCCCGCATCGGTCAGCCCTATCAATTGGTCGATAGACGAATGGGATGGCAAGAGCGTTAGCGCAAGCGCGTGGTATGCGGGATCCGAATTTGGCAATAGGGGATCGAATGTGTTTACGATTGATTCAGCAGAATCTTTCGTATACTTTATCAATCTTGTGAACGATCCAGCCAAAGCAGCGGAATACAATTATTTCAGTGGCTACACGATCTATCTAAATCGTAGCATAGATTTGCAAGGGTATACTATAGAATCTATAGGTAAGCCATTGAGCGCGCGATTAGGTAGTTTTTCTACCTTCCAAGGGACTTTCGACGGATCACATCATACCATTTACAATGCCAACATCAATGGTAGTGGTCTATTTGGCTATGCTCAGGACGCCACTATCAAAAATATTGGTCTATACAATTGCGTGATCAATAGCACAGAAGAATACACGGGTGGTATCGTGGGTTATGCTATGAATTCGCAGTTGTCAAACACTTATGTTCGCCTAGGCAGTGTGAACGGAGCAAAATATGTGGGCGGGCTCGTAGGGCAAATGCTCTCCACTAAAGGTATGTATGGAGTGGAATATTCGTTTGCGGATACTTCACTATCTGGTGAAATCGTGGGCGGAATCATCGGCTTTGGCAACGCGAACCATTCTTCATTGAACAATGTGGATGTGGGCAATTGCTACTACACAGGTGAATACAATGTCTATGGCGAAACGGATAGCGATTTCGTCTCAAGTGGCAATGTTATCAAAGCAAACAATATCTCTCAATTTGCCAATTGGGACTATACTAGCGAATACGATTTAGACAATAGATGGTGCGATTATAGTTGCATTGAAGGCGCTAGTGAATTAGATTTCAACTATCCAATCTTGTCCGCTTTCAACAAAGTGTTCTTGACAGGTAGCTATTATGAAAGCACTATCTTCAATGAATCTACCGGACTAACTGAAAATTATATTACGCTAGCAGACGCGTTCACATCCGCAAGCAATATAGGCAGTGCCACCATCAATATAATTGCGCGTGCAATCTATGTGGATACCACAGCGGTCGCTATGCGCACTAGTCAAATTAGTTTAAGTTCAGAAGTGGATACCACTATCTATCGTGGCGCAAGCAATCCAGAAATTCTCATCATCGGCGCGCAAGATTCCACTCTCTTTTTGGGTGGCGAAGCTAGCGAGCATATCACTTTTGATGGAAATAGAGATTATATAGAAAAGAACGGCTTGACTTCTGGTACTTTGATCTATGCTCAAGGTCAAGATTTCAAAATGTATGATAATGTCACTTTAAGGAATAATATCAACAACACTAGTGAGCATTCGTATGGTGGCGCTATCTATCTATATGGCTTGAAAGCAGGCAATGAAGAAGACGGCTTTGTCACGATAGACGGCGGTCTCATTGAAAATTGTAGTGCTGGCGCGGGCGGTGGTATCGCTATCGTGGGCACGAACGCAAACATTTTAGATTTGACCATAAATAATTGTAGCGGTAGCGGTGCATACTTTAGTGATACGATTGAAGCAAACAACTCTTATGAGCAAAATTTGGCATCAATCTATGTGGGCGCCACTCTCAATTTGGACGAAGATAGGACATACTCTTTCTATTCAATCGCTACCTATACGAACAACACGGGCGCTACCAAGATATATGGTGACGAGCAAGCGACTTTCGGTGGCGGTGTGTTGCTTTGGGTAAATAACATTCCAACTTCTCTCAACCTTAATGGCGGACTGATCGCTAACAACTACGCATATTATGGCGGTGGTGTGGCTAGCGTCAACCTTATTGATGAGCAAGACAGTGAATCTGAAGATCAAGACTATTCAGTTAAACTTACGATCAAAAAGACAAATTCTGTGGATGCAGGCATCTCTATGGTATCCACCAGTTCATCCGTGGTTTATGACAATCAATTCGTTAGGGACAATTCCGCATATTCAGGCGGTGGAGTATATTCAGCAGTCACCACTATCAACGACGGTGCTTCTGACTATATCAGTAGCACTAATAGTGCGGTAACCGCAGACGCAACGATTTATGCCGTAGGACCATCATCGTATGTAATACATTTTTGGTATTATAATAAAGGAAATAGCACATACTCAAATGTTAGGACTCCTATGAAAGTACCTACCCCAACTTCATCTCCTAGCGGATACTCTTTTGTAGGGTATTCTACTAGCAGTACAGGAACAAGTGCGACTATTAGTTCTACTGGCACAGTTGTAGGGTCTTCTTCTGGGGCTAAAAATTATTACGCGGTTTATAGAAAATCAAAAACTGTAACAGCATATTTTTATTCAGGTCTTTTTTCAGGAGCAGACACTTATATGTCAGGAAGTGCATATACATATTGCAATTACAATGCATCTACTACTAGAACTCAAGGCTACTCAATAAGATATTTTACTGTCAGCAGGGATTCGTATGATTTTGCAGGTTGGACCACCAGTGCCACTAGTACAGATCCAAGTTGGAGAGGAGGGACATATTCAATTTCATCAACTACAGATTTTTATGCAGTTTATGGTAGTGAAACTACAACTAGAACTCAATATTCTGTGCCAGATATTTTTTATAGAGGTAAAGGTGTAGTAAATCATGTATATCCAGATAAGGTTACGACTACACTTAAATATTTTAGTGTAAATCTTAATTATAGTAGAACAATTTCTACAACATCAGAGATAGAGCCAATACCATACCAGACAGAATGTTATCCACCAGATTCGGATCTTACACTTGCAGGATGGGGTACATCAAATAATACTACAACAGTAACTTGGTCTAGCGGAAGTTGGTCAGATCCGGGATCTAATACTTGGTGGGCGTTATGGATAGGTTCAGAAACGAGTGAAGAAACAGGTTCTGCAACAACTTATGGTAGTACGATCACATTGAGTTTTTCTACAGGAAGTGGTTCATCAGTTAGTAGTGTGTCAGCATATAGGCAAAGGCGTACTACCACAACAACTACAACTAGGTATAGATATTGTTTTAATAGGTCTTCTAAAGTTACCATATCATCATCGGAGAGTGACGATTATGAATATAGGCTGTACGATGGTTCATCCTATAGCAGTTGGTCCACATCCATACCTTCACTAGAAGGTACTGCATCGTATAGATCAAGTTCATTGTCTGGTTACACATTTAGAGGCTGGACCACATCATCATCTGGCACGAGTCCTAGTTGGACAAGCGGATCAAAGTCATTTACTTCATCTGATACATTGTATGCTGTTTGGGATGGAGATTATGTGACTTCCACGAACAATACTTCTAGCACAACGACCTATGGAAGCACTATCACAGCCACATTTAATACAGGAAGTGGAAGTTCAGTTTCTTCAAAATCAGCATATCGTCAGACTTATTACACCTATGATAGAGGATATTTCAATCAAAATCACTCATACAATTTCAGCTATCATAGTGGAAGTTTATCAAACGATGTGGATACCAGATATTATAGATTGTATAACAATGGATCATACTCTAGTTGGTCCACCAGTTTGCCAAGTTTGAAATTGACCGTGTCATATCCAACCAGCTCATTATCTGGATACACATTCAAAGGCTGGACCACATCTTCATCTGGGACCACTCCTAGCTGGACCAATGGATCAAAGACATTTAGTTCTTCAGACACATATTATGCAGTTTGGAATGGAGATTATGAAACCACCACGAACAACACTTCTAGCACAACGACCTATGGTAGCACTATCACAGCCACATTTAATACGGGAAGCGGAAGTTCAGTTTCTTCAAAATCAGCATATCGTCAGACATATTACACCTATGATAGAGGATATTTCAATCAAAATCATTCATACAATTTCAGTTATCATAGTGGCGCTTTGACGAACCAAACGAACACGACATACTATAGATTATACAATAATGGCTCGAGCACTAGTTGGTCCACCAGTTTGCCTAGTTTGAGATTGACAGTGTCTTATCCAACGAGTTCATTATCCGGATATTCGTTCCAAGGCTGGAGCACATCTTCATCTGGCACGAGCGCTAGTTGGACCAGTGGAAGCAAAAATTTGACATCAAGTGATAGTTTCTATGCAGTATGGAATGGAGATTATGTCACTTCCACAAACAATGATTCGTCTGTATCAGCTTATGGTAGCACTATCACAGCATCATTTAGCACAGGAAGCGGAAGTTCAGTTTCTTCAAAATCTGCCTATCGCGAAACATATTACAATTATGACACCGGATATTACAATCAAAATCACTCATACAACTTCAGTTATCATAGTGGAAATATTAGCAATGTTACGAATGCTACATATTATAGATTGAACAACAATGGTTCAATTTCTAGTTGGTCCACCACTGTGCCAAGCATTGCTTTGACAGTGCCATATTCAACAAGCTCTTTATCAGGATATACTTTCTGCGGTTGGACCACATCATCCACAGGTACGAGTGCTAGCTGGACGGGTTCTAGCAAGTCACTTGCCAGCAGTGAAGATTACTATGCAGTTTGGCGAAACTCTAGCGGAACGAGAAATGCAGTTTCTACGCTCACTCACTCTTTTGAAACGGGCGTGTCTAGCACAGACTTTACTGACACCACCACTAAAACCACTCCATATACTGGGGTTACAAAATATTTTAGCTATAATATGGCTAAATCTAGGACATTAACTTCGGGCGGTACAGCAGGCACACCTAGCTATAGTTCAATGAGTTATCCTACCGCTACGCGATCAGGCTATACATTTATGGGTTGGGATACGAACAATACCACAAATACTGCCGATTGGACCAGTGGAAGCAAATCTCCTACATCCGCTACGACATATTATGCAGTGTGGAAATCAAACACCACAAATTCAAGGACTGTGGCAGGTAGCCCATCCACAGGAACAGGCAGTTACACTGTGTCATTTGATGGTAACGGAAACACTGGTGGAAGCACTTCAAGCAAAACTGGTACGATCAGTTACACATACAATCGCACACAAAATTATAAATTGCAATACAATTACAATTTATCATCAGCAAAAGAAGTAGATTCTTCTTATGGATCAAATTATGTTGCGTCCACAAGCTATGGCACAGTCACCCTTCCAAGCAATGGGTACACAAAGACGGGATATCATTTCGATGGTTGGGCACAGGGCAGTGCAACCGGCACAACCTATGCTGAAGGTGCTTCATATAGAGGAAATGGAAATACCACATTCTATGCTACATGGGAAATTGATACATTTACTGTTTCAATTCAAGTGAGCGGATCAGGTTCGGTCAATCACACTTCAATTGCAAATGTTCCTTATGGTAGCGCAATTATGGTGGACGGAAATTCACTCACAATTGCGGACACCACTGTGACAGCAACAGCAGGCAGTGGACATAGATTCACTGGTTGGACGAACACTAGCGGAACTATCACTGCAAATAGGACAATCACTGCAAACTTTGAATTGTCTGACTTCGTTGTCACATTGAATAAGCAAGGCGGTAGCGGTGGCGACAGCACTGTGACAGCAACCTATGGGCAAGCTATGCCAACTATCACTCCTCCTACTAGGCCAGGTTATAAGTTTGGTGGATATTATACCGGAATTAATGGTTCTGGTACAAAATACTACAATGCAGACGGATCAAGCGCCACAACTTATAATCTAACTTCTGAAATCACGCTTTACGCTCAATGGACGGCAATTGATTATGCGATTGCATTTAATAAAAACTTTACTGTCACGGGCGCTATATCATCAGCAAACTGGGGCAGTATGGCAAATATTAGCACGAGCTATGGTCAGGATGTGAAATTGACAGCAAATCAATTCAAGCGCAACGGATATTCGTTCTTGGGTTGGGCTACGACAAACAATGCCACATCAGCAACCTACGCAAATGGTGCAACGGTTAACAATTTGACCACAATTGATGGCGAAACTGTCACTCTATACGCAGTGTGGAGAGTGGATAGCCACACCGTGACTTACGACACGAATGGTGGAGCGAATATCAATAGTGCGAGCGGAAACTTTGGCTCAACTATCAGTTTACCTACTCCTACAAAAGCGGGTTATTCATTCGCAGGGTGGGTAGAAACTGCTGACTTGTTGGGCGATGGTAGCACATTCGTGCGCGTCTTCTATCACGACAATCAGGGCGGATCTCAATTGTTCGCCAGTGCGGACGAGGCTAGATCTACGAATAGTCAGTATAAATACAGCATATTGAACGATTTGCAAAACTTCATTTCAGACGGAAAATATACATTCCTTCTTCAATATGAATACGCTACAGGTTACAACTATTGGTCTCAAACTAGCAACCCACTTGACGATTACAAATCTACTAGCACTCCTACAACTGCTACAGGATATTCTGCTATAGATATTGATTGGAGCAGTAACTATTGGGGCGGTTTGACCAGACAGAATAGCGATGTCAATAATACTGCATCAACACTGCTTTCTGGATCTGTGGGCCATTCAAATTGGTTCTACGCAATAGGCTCTTATGCTACGCAGCAAGTGGGTATCCCATCAGCTAGCGACATTTCAGTGCAAGGAACAACAGGAAGCACTTCTTATGGCGTATCACTTTGGGTGAAAGTTGACGATTTATCTCAACTTCTATCTAGCGATTTATCTCAATTGCTAGGCGGATCAACTTATTATATCAGAAATACAGATACCACTCTCACTGCTCTTTGGAAAGCAAATAGTTATAATATTAGTTATTATGATCAGGGTGGAGAACCATTCAGCGGAACCCACGAATCTGGTTATCCTACAATTCACACCTATGGCACAACTACCACTTTGAAAAGTGCTACGAAGCCAGGTTATGACTTTGCAGGTTGGTATATTGACATGAATTGTACAGGTAGTTCTATCAGTTCAATTGGAGCTACAAGTTATGCAAGAAACATTAATTTGTATGCTAAATGGACTGCAAAAACTTATACTATCACCACAGGTATAGATGAAAATACGAAGAATGTATCCACTTCATCCACTACAGGTATGTTCAATAGTCCGTTGACTATCAATTGGTCGGCAAAGGATAGCTCTGCGCAATATGAATATGCGCTTTATAGAGTGCGAGTATTTAGTGGCAATAATACTAATGGCATATTGCTTGCGACATATGTTACGGGTACGAGCGCTACATTCACTATGACAGGCACATATTATAGCAGTATATACATCTATGTAGAGCATACCGCTATGATTAGAACTTATACTATCACGATTCAATCTAGCAATGTAAATTATGGCACGATAGATATCGATCAGATTGAAGATATTGAATATGGTGAGAGCATTGCTATTGCAATCAGTGGCGACAATGGTACGCTTAAAATTGGTGATACCACTGTCAACGCGGTCGCAAAAGTTGGTTATCATATTGATAGATGGAGCGGGGTATCAAACAACGCTATTGTCACTGGAGATATGACAATCACGGCAGAATTTGAACCAAATGACGACACTCCTTATCAAGTAAAACATTATCAACAAAATCTAGACAATGAGGAATACACCTTGGTAGATACCGAATATGAAACGGGTACTACGGGAGCAGAAGTCACTCCTGCAGTGAAATCTTATGCGGGTTTCACTTATCCTGATGCAAAAACTATCACTATCGCTCCAGATGGATCAAGTGTGGTAGAATATTATTATGATAGATTTACATATACTTTGACTTTAAATTCTGGCACAGGTATAGTTTCTGTCAGCGGTGCTGGGCAATTCAAATATGGCAAAGAAGTGTCTATCAATGCAACTTTGCAGGCTGGATATGATTGGGCAGGTTGGACTGGAGATAGAACTATTGCTACTCAAAATACTACTATTGAAATTACTGGCAATTTGAATTTGACAGCAAACGGCAAGTTGAAGACATTTGATGTAACTATCAATGCAAGCGAAGGCGGACAAGTGAACATAACGAGCGTCAATGTAACTTATGGCACTAATATAAGTGCAGACGCAAATGTGTTGACTATAGGTAGTCATACAATTACTGCAACAGCTAATTCTGGATATGAATTTGATACATTTATCGGAATTCCTGAAAGTGCTACAATCACTGAGAATATCATAATTACAGCGCAATTTGCGAAGTTGATAAATATCACTATTAATGTTGATGGAAATACAAATTTAGGTGAAAGTTTCGGAATAGATGTGAATGGAGAAAAATTTAACACAAGCACTTCTATCAGAAGCGGAAGTCCTATCAAAATTGAAGGTCGGACAAAAGCTGAAAATCTTGAAGATAATGAATATCAGATCGTTTCGGTTTACAGAGATAATGTTTTGATTGTTGGTCCTACTACTGGCACAATTAATAATACAACTGGCACAAATTTAGGCGTTGTGACTGAGAATACGACCATTCAATTTGTATTTGAAAAGGGCTATAAAATTGCAGTCAGCGTGACGGACGAAGAAGATACTTCAGGCATTGACATTGATGCTGAAAAATCTACATTGGATGGAATTATCGCAGAATCCTCTGATGTGACAATCACTATCAGTCCAGATACGATAATAGGCGGAGAAACAGGAAGAGAATATTTAGGTATTGTATACACTGTAAATGGTGAACAATTCAGTACAGCTTCTGATGGTAACGATGACTTCAAACCTGTCTCAACAGGGGATGGCAACTTCGTTTATGAACTTAATAAAGTGGTTGACGAAATGGAAGTAATTGTAAAAACAACAATGGAAATTACTGCAGACATGTCTGAATATAATCTAATTATTCATTTGATTAGTGAAGATGGATTTATACGCATTGTAAATCAAACAGGAACATATAGAATCTATTCAGGCACTTGGAGAATAGAATCTCAACAAATGCTTTATGAAACAATTTTACAGACAATATTTAAAGGTATGCCGATTCAAAGAAATGGTAATTACTTTTATTTCACAATTTAGCAAAAAAGGAGAGAAAATTCTCTCCTTTTTTCATTGATTAAATAAAAATTTATCAAGCATTTTGTTTTACTGCAATAGAAATATAATTATTTATTGAAATTATGATATTATATGTTAATTTGTGTTATTCAATAAATATAAATTTTTAATTATTTATGTTTATAAATTGTTGTTTAATATACTAGTAAAAAATATTTTTTATACTATAAAATACATATAAATTTTAAGTTTAAAAATAAAAAATTTGAATTAAGATAGATAATTTTTTAAAACTATTAGATATTGCAATCGAAAAATAATCAAATTTTAAAAATAAATATAAATATCAAAAAATTAATTTATCTAAAAAATAGAGTCTGATACGACTCTAATTTTTCGTATTGTTATCTTTGTTCATACAGCAATTTTTGTATTTTTTTCCACTACCGCAAGGGCATAGATCATTTCTGCCAATGTGTGAAGAATTTGATTTTGCTCTAGTTTGTTCGGTTCTATTTTGATTGCCGGCAAGGATTGGACCTTTTTGCGTCACAGGAATTATTCGTACATTCACATTAGTCCTAAATAATATTGAAGCGGTGTATTCGCGTATTTCAGTGATAGTCTTGTCAAACATCTCAAAGCCCTGATTTTTGTATGCCACAATAGGATCTTTTTGACCATAGGCAAGGATTCCTATTTCATTTCGTAATGTGTTCATTGCATCAATATGATCGGTCCAAAATTTATCTACTACACGCAACAATCTATCGCGTTCAGTAATAGAGAAATCTAATCCCATCTTTTTGATTTCTTCCACTTTCTTTTCATAGATATCAATAATTTTTTCAGCTACGATTTGACTAGCAGTATTGATGTCGGTATCTTCTAGCATATCTTGCGTGATCAAATTCGACCCCTTTTTGAGCAATTTGTCTTCAAGCGCTTTGTTCAATTCGTCTAGATCCCATTCATAACTAGGCTTCGTTTCGTCTAAATAACTAGAGCAGATATCAAAGACATATTCTTTCAACATTTCCACAATCTGTGGGTGAATATCTACGCCATCTAGCACTTTGTCGCGTTCGGCATAAATTATTTGGCGCTGTTTATTCAAAACTTCATCATATTCAAGCACATTTTTTCGAATACTGAAATTTATTGCTTCCACTTTCTTTTGAGCAGATTCAAAAAATCTCGTCAAAATTTTTGATTGCAAAGGGATATCTTCATTGCCACGGAAAGCTAGCGAAAACCAATTTTTCATTCTGTCTTCACCGAAACGCTGTGGCAAATCATCTTCTAGAGATATGAAGAAGATGCTAGAACCAGGATCCCCCTGTCGACCAGCACGCCCGCGCAACTGATTGTCAATTCTGCGAGATTCGTGCCTTTCAGTGCCTAAAATGTGCAATCCGCCCAATTCTATAACTTTTTGTTTTTCCGCATCGGTTATTTTTTTGAATTCTTTGAAATACTCGTTGTATTTATCTTTTAATTGTTTTTCTTCTTCGGTTAGAGTAGAATTATAAGTCGTGATTTTTTCCAAAACATCGGGTTCAATATTCTCATTTAGCATTTTTTGTTTTGCCAAAAATTCAGGATTTCCGCCCAACAAAATATCTGTACCACGACCTGCCATATTCGTTGATATTGTCACAGCACCAACCCTACCAGATTGTGCAACAATTTGCCCTTCTTTTTCGTGATTTTTTGCATTCAAAAGATTGTGCGGAATGCCCAATTTTTTTATTGCTTTGCTGATTCGTTCAGATTTTTCCACAGATGCGGTACCCACCAAAATTGGTTGACCTTTTTTGTATTTGTCCTGAATTTCTTCCACAATTGCTTTGTATTTTGCTTCTTCAGTGTAGAAAATCATATCTTGCTCATCAATTCTCAACACAGGCTTGTTTGTAGGGATAGTCACAACATCTAGATTGTAAATCTTGTTGAATTCGTTTTCTTCTGTCTTTGCCGTACCAGTCATACCGCTGAGTTTGCTATACAATTTGAAATAATTTTGCAGTGTGATTGTGGCAAGCGTTTTATTTTCTTCTTTAATCTTTACATTTTCTTTTGCTTCAATGGCTTGGTGCAATCCGTCTGAATATCTCCTGCCATTCATAATTCGACCTGTAAATTCATCTACAATCAACACTTCATCATTTTTTACAATGTAGTTGATATCTCTTTTCATTAGATAGTTTGCGCGCAAAGCATTGTTTATATGGTGATTGATTTCAAGATTGTTTATATCGGATAGATTTTCCAATTTGAAATATTTTTCCGCCTTGCTCACGCCTGTTTCGGTCAAACGAATTTGTTTTCTTTTTATGTCTATGTCAATATCATCGCTCTTTAATGATTTTGCGAATTTGTCTGCAATTGTGTACAATTCGCTAGTCTTTCCGCCCATACCTGAAATGATAAGTGGGGTACGCGCTTCATCAATCAAAATTGAATCGACTTCGTCCACAATACAAAAATTATGCCCGCGTTGCACTTTGTAATTTTTATTTACTTGCATATTGTCGCGCAGATAGTCAAAACCAAATTCATTATTCGTTCCATATGTGATATCGCATTGATACGCCTTTTTCTTCTCTTCTGGTGACTGCCCTGATAGCGTAACACCGATCGTCAATCCTAAAAATTTGTATAGTTTACCCATAGCTTCGGCTTGCGAAGTGGCAAGATATTCGTTGACTGTGATTAAGTGTACATTTTTGCCCGTGAGTGCGTTCAGATATACCGCGGTGGTGGCAGTAAGAGTCTTACCTTCACCCGTTTTCATCTCGGCAATACGCCCTTGATGCAAAACAACTCCACCTATCAATTGTACATGGAAATGACGCTGTTTCAGCACACGCGTAGAAGCTTCGCGCACAACGGCAAATGCGTCTGGCAAAATGTCGTTTGTAGTTTCGCCATTTTTCAATCTGTCCTTTAAAATTGCAGTTTGAGATTGAAGATCGTGGTCGGACATTTGCGCATAATAATCTGCTTTGTCTTCAATTTTTTTGACAATCTTTTCAATTTTCATCAAGCTTCGTTTGTTGTCCGAAGCGAACAAATAAGAAAATAATCCCATATTTAATCCTTTATAAAATCAGTATTTGTATAATATGATATCAAATTTTTATATTTTTGTCTAGTGTTTATTAGTTTTATTCACCGTCATAATTTTGTAATTTTGTTGAAATTTTGTTTAAAAGACAATAATTTATTGCAAAAAAATAGAATTATTGATAAACTATTTTGAGATATCATTGAAAATTCAATAATTATTTTGAAGATTATCGAAAAAAATGTAAATTTTCAATTAGTTATGTCAATATTTGTGAGAATAAGTATGACAAAACAAATTTTTGATTTTCTGATATTTTTATTAGGCTAGTGAAATTTGAAGTTTTTACTAATAAATTAGGGAGTTATAATGCGAAAGGGAATAAGTTTTTATTTTGGTTATAAAAATGACATTGAAGAACGAGCTAAAATGATCTCAAGTTTAGGCTTTGATTCGGTCATAACTAATGCAGACAAAAGATTCAATTATCAAAACGGAACGATAAAAAAGCAATGCAAATTATTCAAAAAATATGGCTTAAAATTGTCAAGTTTGCATTTTCAATATCAAAATGAAGATTTGCCTTATTTTTGGAAAACGGGGAAAATTGGCGAGAAATTGAAGAAAAATCTTATAAAAGATGTTAAAATTGCAAAAAAATATGGATTTTCTTGTGTTGTTGTCCACTTAAAAGGCGAGTATTCAGATATTGGAGAAAGGAGATTGCTCGATGTGTTGAAAATATGTTCAAAATTGAATGTAATGTTGGCTATTGAAAATATTGATTGTCAACCTATGTTTTTGGAAGTGTTCAAAAATATAAAGCATAATATGTTGAAATTTTGCTATGACTCGGGGCATAATAATGCGTTTGATAAAGATTTTGATTATCTAGATCTGTTTATTGATAAATTGGTAGCGTTACATTTGCACGACAATGACGGCACTGCTGATCAACACACTTTGAATGAATTTGGCACGATAGATTGGGATAATTTAGCAAAAAAATTGTCAAAAAGAAAAAATGTGTTGGAAGATATTTCTCTTGATTATGAGATTTCAAATAAATCAGTTGATGCACACATTGATTGTGAAGAATGTTTAAAGAAAGTAAAAAGACAAGCAGACGAATTGGAAGAAAAAATTTTGAAATATCTAGAAAAATAGTTTAATAAATTTGATAGTTTGAAACTAATTTATATAAAAATTCGTATATAAAATTTCATCTAAAATTTATCAAATAAATTTGTATTCAATGAAACAACTATTTTCAATATTTTGTTAAAAATAAAACTAAATCATCAATTTTATTATAAAAATTAATTGTTAGTTATAGTGGTGTAAAACGATTTTTGTCAAAATGATTTTATAATTATGGAGGGAAAATGAAAATTTTAAAAATTAGCAAAGAAAATGCAATTTTTCAACAGGTTTTGTCTATCAAAGAGAATAGAAACAAGCGATGCGCACTGAAAAAATTTTTTGTAGAAGGAGTGCAAAATATTAATGATGCCCTGAATAACGATTGGCAAATTGATTCACTTTATTTTACAGAGTTTGACAAGTTGTCTGATTGGGCAAAAAATGTTGTTTACAACAACAATTCAAATAATTATGAATTAACTTCTTCTCTAATGAAAAAATTAAGTGACAAAACAGATACTAGCGAACTCGTAGCAATATTCAAAATGAAAGAACAAAATTTAGAAATTAAGAGTAAAAATCCGATTTTCCTATTTTTAGATAGACCGAGCAAAAAGGGGAATTTAGGCAATATTATCCGCAGTGCAGATGCTTTCAATGTAGATTTGATTTTGATTTCTGGGCACAGTGTGGACATATATGACCACGAAGTGATTTCCGCTTCAATGGGTTCATTTTTTAAAATTCCATTCAAATTTATGAATTCAAATTCGGAATTTGAAACATTTGTTTGTGATATGAAAAAGAAATTTCAAAATCTAAAAATTGTGGCTAGTTCATTGCAAGCTGAAAAATCTATATTAAAAGAAAATTTTAATGATCCTATATTACTTTTAATGGGAAACGAAAGAGCGGGGTTGGGAAAACATTATTATACATTAGCGGATAGTGTTGTAAAAATTGATATGAATGAAGATATAGATTCGTTAAATTTAGCGTGCGCTACTAGCATATTTTTATTTGAAATTAACAGACAGAGAATGATATCCGAATAAAAGATTAATGATAAAAAAACACAATCTACAATCTACAAAATGTTATTTTTTGAGTTTAATTAAAATTAAAAACAAGATCAAAAACAACTATTAATTTTAAACGATTTTTAATTTTCGTTTTCAAAATAAATATATAATTTATGATTGAAAAAAACTTATTGATTTAGATTTATATATTTTAGCATATTAGTTTAATAAGATATTATTGAATTAATTGATAAATCATTGTGCGGTGACCACAATTATTTTAAAAATTTCAAAAATTTTATTTTTTATTTAAAAATCTATATTAATTGTAATTTTTTATGAATTTTTGTAAATATTTTTTATTTTATTTAAAATAATTGACATAAATTTGATAATTATTTATAATAAAAATAATAGGAGGTATCTATGGCAAATTCATCAAAAAGTTCAAAATCAAGCAGTTCTAGTTCAAGACGCAGTACTTGGGGACTAAATAAAATCTCATTTTGGACAATTGTAGCCGTAACAGTTTTATACGCTATTGCTTTGATTCTTTCAGCTTGCAATATCAACGCAACTGTGGTAAACGCACTTCAAGGCATCGCAACCGCTATTATGATTGTTATCGTTGCAATTTTAGCTTGGAAGTATGTTCGTTCTAAACAAATGATTTGGAAAGTTTTGTACTTTGTTTGTCTTTTGATTGTGATTGCAGGTATTATCGTTCCACTTGTTATTTCATAATTAATTGTACTTTATTTTAAAGCAATGATTAATCATTGCTTTTTTTATTGAAAAATGCAGATAATTTTTTGTTTATCTATTAATTATTTGACAAAATCTTTTAATTATTTTAATATTGTCGTATGAATAAAGAAATTAATTATAATCAAGAAAAAAAAGAGTTTGAGATAAAAAAATTTGATTTGTCAGAGCATATTCATTTAAAGAATTTTTTGATTATTTTACTTTGTTTTGGAATCACATTTTTGTTTTTTTTGTTTTGTAATCCGAACTCTTTTTTATATGTATTCAACAATAATCCTGATCAAAACTGGTACATAACTATGGGGGAGGGAATGCTGGCTGGCAAGGTGCCATACAAAGATCTATTTGAGCACAAAGGTCCATTGGTCTATTTTGCTTATGCGCTGGTGGCATTGTTTGATAATAATTATTTGGGTGCGTTCTTTTTTGAGATCATTTTTGGTGTCGCATTCTTGTATACTGCATATAAAATTTTGAAGCGCTATTTGTCTGAAAAATCTAGTATTGTTTTGCTTTTTCTCGTTGCGTTTTTGACATTTACTTCGTATTATACGCTTTTGGGATATGGGTCGGTAGAATTTTATAGTTTACCATTTTTGAATTATATGCTATTGGCGTTTTTGGAGTTCATTGAAGACGATAAACAATTCGGCATAGCGCGCAGTATTGGCATAGGTATCAGTATTAGTGTGTTGTTTTGGGTGAAATACACTATGTTAATTCTGCCAATCGCAATTATGATTATGTGGATTGTTATGTGTATTAAAAATAAAAATGTTAAGCAAATGTTCAAATCAATTGCTTTGATGCTCGCTAGTTTTGTTGTGGTGACATTGCCTATAATAATTTATTATGCGGTCAATGATGCACTATATGATTTGTTCTATGTATATTTTTATGTCAATTTGTTTATCTATTCGGGCAACCCTGTCAATTTAGGCACTAATATATGGTTAATGATATGCTTGGGCAATGTTAATTTCATTTTTATGATTTTGGCAGAGGTGTTTTATTTCAAAATGTTTGGCAAAAAGGGTTATTTTATTTTATCAGCATTTTTATTCAGTATTTTGTTACTAATGTTGCAAGATTGCCATGTAAATTATTATATTATATTGTTGCCATTTGCTGTGTTGGGTTGCGCGTTGCTGTTCAAAAATCTATCAAAATTTAAAATCAAAAAATTGTTGGGAAAAGAGTTGGCTATTATAATGTGCATAGTTGTGTTCCCTATCGGTTGGGCAATGAGCGGAGTCACGCGCGAACTTGGAAAATCTGAAGAAGATTATGCTCAATATCAAGTGGCAGAAGATATCCACGCATTATCCGAACAATACAATATTGACGATCCTACGATGTTTTGCTACAAAATGTATGACTATGCTTTTTACAATGTCGCAGAAATTGTGCCTACAGAAAAATTTTGGGTTTTCAATTTGTTCAAAAATGGAATTTTTCCAGAAATGGATAATAGTTTGATAGAATCTATTGAAAGTCAAAGTTGTGATTTTGTGGTAGTTTTCACAGATGTTTACGAAGAAGAAAAAGATTGGTTGGAGCAGTATTACACAGTTTATGATTCATATAAATCGTCATATTTTAGGCAGAATTATACGCAAATTGAATTGGATGTAAAATTGATGATAAGCAACAATTTGATTAATTCACAACCTTAAAAACTAAAAATTTTAAGATAAAATCAAAACAAAAATTAAAATATGAATAGAAATTATAATTCAAATTATATAAAAATCTATGATTAAAAATTAATAATAAAAATTATAACTGATATCGTATAATGTAATAGAAAATCATAATAAAATTATGAAAAATAAAACATATTGCTAATTTGATAAAAAATATTATTGCGCATTGAAGCAATAATATTTTTATTATTTGAAAACAGAGATTTTAACTAGTTTTTATAAACATAAATTTATATAGGTTAGATTATTTCTTTTTTGCTAGGTCGTAGCTATGGTCGATCAAAGAAAAGAGTTTTTCATTTGGGGTAGAGTAATCAAGCAAAAGGCTGATCCAATGTTTTTTATTCATATGATATGCAGGGTAAATTGATTTGTTGTCAATCATATTTGGGATTTCGTTTTCATCTGCTTTTATATTTATTATCTCTATAATATCATCTTTCGAAATGTTTAATTTTTTGGCGGGCAAACGAACGAGCAAGGCATACCATTTTTTGTTGTCCGATCTTCGCCATATAGCGTTGTCTTTAAACTTTTCCCATAAAAATTCTAGTTTGTCACCATACTTTGATTGTATATATTCAATCACTTCATCAGTTTGATTGCCTTTGAAAATAGAATTGTCAAAACATAAATTTTTGATATCATTTAGTATGTGATTGCATTCATTGCGGATACTATTCACAAATGTGCCAGTGACATCTTCCATTTTGTGAAGTATATATTCGTCTTTTGTAGAATTATCAATTAATTTTGTGTGGACGGCACCATTGTCATCAATAATTATATTAAAAGTAAATTGATTATTCAAAATAGTTTTTGAGTACGAATAAAGGTTATTTTCAAAACTAAATCCGTATTCAATCAATTTGTTTGAATCGACTTTTTCTCCATCAAAAATTTCTTCCATTTTTTCTCCTTGATATAATTATATCATATAAAGAGATGAATATATATTTAATAATTGAAAATTTGAAATAATATTTTTGCAAAATTTTTTTATTATTAAGTTGGGTTTAATTTTTATAAATTTAAAACTTCCATATTAAAATAAATAAAACTTTTTATATATGGTGGCAATAGAATTAATATATTCAATTGGCAATTGTATAATTTGATATAATTGAAAATTGTGCGCTGAATCTATATAAAACAAACTTTGTTTGACAAATTATATTTATAATGATATTATTCAATTATGGAGAAAATATGAGTAAGGAATTTTTAGGGAAGATTGTGAAAGTGAAAATGGATAGACCGCTCGGCAGTAAACATCCAAAGCATAATTTTATATATCCGGTAAATTATGGATATATTCCTAATACAGTTTCTGGTGATGGGGAAGAACTTGATGCGTATGTGCTGGGCGTGCATAAGCCTTTGGACGAATTTGAAGGTAAAGTTGTTGCAATTATTCATAGGACAAATGATGACGATGATAAACTTGTTGTGATGCCGGTTGGGAAAAATTATTCGGACGAACAAATTGAAGCATTGGTCGAATTTCAAGAGCAATATTTTCAACATATCATAGTAAGGTAAAACTTAAATTAATATGTTTGATATGAATATCTGGATCTCGTAAATATTATTTTAGGGGTAGGTCAGCAGATTAAAGAATTAGATAGTTTGTGAGAATTTTCATTAACTATCTTTTTTGTTTTTATTGTTATTTAATTTATCAAAAATTGGCACATTATCTTTATATCCCTTTGGATTTAGTGGGCTTGGATGATAAATTGGCAAAACTATATATTCTCTATCATAAATTTTTATATTAAATTCTTTACCAACATAATCTGCAAATTTTTTTATTTTGATTCCTAACAATGCTTGTGTTGGGTGTTTGCCCATAGGAATAAGAATTTTACAAGGTAGTTGGTTTAATTGTTTATGTAAAATAGGTAAACAATTTTGAGAACATTTTTCGAGTTGCTTTCTATCTTCTATAATACATTTGCAACATTCTGTAAAATAAATATCATCAATTGAAAGACCAATATTATTTAACAATTTTTCTAAAACTTTTCCACTTGATTGAAGGTTATTATCTTTGTTGTAAAATGCTCGCTTGGATACAATCCACCCATCTTTGGCGGGACTTTCCCCTATTATAATAAAAGGAGTTGTTCCCATTTGAATTGAATTTTCGGTCAATTTTTTTAAATTCCCACAGAGAGAGCAGTCGTTTATTTCTTTTTGTAGCTTATCTTTATCTTTCATATATTTATTATATCATAAAAACTATAATTTTAATTAAAAAATTTCTTAATTAGTTCTAAAAAAACACATTAAAAATCACAATTTGATAAAATTCTATAAGCGAAACATATTTTTTATAAAATTTTCACATATTGGCAATTTTAATAAATTTGTTTTTTTGTGGGACTTCCAATTAAAGTGTTTTATCCAACACAAAAAGTTGGCGATTTTGAAAAGTTAAGATGGACAATCATTTCATCTTTTAGGGTATAGATTGGCAATAAAAAAATTTATAAAAAAGTTAGTCCAAACATCAGTTTGAATTAATAAAAATACTGTCAACCCGAATGACTTATTCTCTTTGCGCATTGTTCGGTGGTGTGTAATAAAAATGAGTGGCTGACACCACCCATATTTTATGGTAGGATTGAGTGGACTCGAACCACCGACCCCCACCTTATCAGGTAAAGAATATCGACCATTTAGGTGGAAACCCTATGCATTAAAGTGCTTTAAATTAAAGCATTTTTTTATTATCTAAAAATAATTGCAACAGTTTATCTTAAAATTACTATTGCAATTTGTAGCAAATGCTCTTTTCTATCCAATTTTTACTGTATAAAACTATTTCGAAACATTCAAGACTGATTAACATTAGTTTTGAAAATTCCACAATGACTTGTTTGATTTTTTCTTTTGTTTTGTGTATAATATTTATATGCTAACCTATATCTTATTCTTATTTAACAACTAGCGTAACTTATGGAGGAAATATGAGGAAAAATTTTTTAATATACATATTGACTTTTGTTTTGATTTTGCCATGCGCTATGCTTTTAAGTGGATGTTTTTCTGATGGTAAAAAAAATAATCAAACAGAAACCCCACAGGTAAGCACTACAACTATTAATTTTTATTATCAAAACGGAAATGACCTTAAAAGTTCAATCAAAGTGGATTTATCTACGACATATTATTGTGAAATTGGTATTGAAAATGCCAATTTTTATGAAACTAGTGGTTATTACACGGAAAAAGATGGTCA
>CALWKA010000011.1 GCA_944381155.1 uncultured Clostridia bacterium | reverse complement strand
GCATCTGTGCCGTTTCTTAATATCTGTCCAATATTGCCTTCTGTCGTTTTATTCAATGTATCAAATACTGAAAATTCTATATCATACATATTCAATTCGTAAGTAAATCTGACACGAATGGTGCAGTTACCAGTCACTCTATCAGGAACATCATACCAACCATCAAATTCATAAGTATATTGATTCGTAGATAAATCTACTTGAACTAAAATTGAGGCAATAGTTTCAGCACCATTTTTGATAACCATTTCATTGTTGTTAGTTCTAAAGGTGCTTTCATAAGGGACTTCGTAAATTGTTACACTCTCTCCATATAATCCATCATCTAATGAAATTGATCCATAATTGTATTCTTCATCTACTATTACTGTAATCGTGGCTGTTAACAACTCACGATCATAATTTGCTATAATTGTGGTAGATCCATATATTGGTTCAGTGGGTACATTTTCAAAACTCTCAAACCCATATCTATAGCTTCCGTCTTGATATGGTTCAGCAGTATAAACAGAATAACCATTTAGCTTTATTTCAGCTCCAACTACTGAAATGGTATCTCCCGGTAATACCGAAAATGATCCATCAATATGACCTTGAGGTTCAGCTTCAACATTGATTGTAACTTCCATAGATTTAAGATAAGGATATCCGCCATTCAATGCAGACGAACTGCTACCCACATTCCCCCAAGCGCCAGCTCCAAACCAAGTATTTTCCTGTGTATATTCATCGTTATGGTTCCAATTGTCATAATCTCCAACAAATGAACTTACAGTTGTTGATGTATTTAAATTCGTTGTTGTAATACAATAAAAATCATCATCTGTAAAATCTTTACCTGTTAAAGAAGTTGCTGTACCAGCACCTTTAACATTGCTATTTTCGGCATTATAACAAGAATATATTTGACAGGCGTTGTCTACATTTCTACCAACAATTCCTCCTGCATAGAAATTTACTAAAGATTGATCAGAATTGATTTCTCCTAAGTTGACACAATTTATCAATTGAGAATTTGAATCTCCTACCGGATTATACATATGCCCGACTATACCACCAACATTTTGATCTGCAAAAACAGTACCCTGATTTATACAAGATATAACCCTTATAGATCCGGCTAAAATGTCTAATATTCCATCAGAATTCATTTTACCAACTATGCCTCCAGTTGCCTCAACTGTTGTATCTTGCTCATTTGTTATATATGCCTTATTATAACAAGATATAATTCGACCATCTAAAGCATATCCAACAATACCTCCAACATAATTAAGTTTCGGGTAAATCGTATCCGTACCAACGATTCTCCCTGAAATACTACAATTTTGAATAGTCCCACCAAACATAATATCGACTATCCCTTGATTAGGTGGATAATCAAGATTTGCTACCACATTTAAATTTTTTAATATTCCATCAAAATTCCCAAATATTCCTCCATTACTAACAATACCAGTAATAATAGTATTCCCTTTACCATCGAATGTCCCTTTAAAAGTCTCTTTGGATCTTTGAGTAAAATTAGTAGAATTATCATGAGAAGTAATAGAGACATCTGAAGCTGCTATGATATTAGGAAATCCATATGGAACTTCAATACTATTTTCCAAAGATATTACACAATTTTCATAATTAAATTTGCCTTCCTCTGTAATTTCACATAAATAAAGATAGTCTTCTCCATTTTCTATTGACCCATTGGCGTCGGTAACTTTCAACTCATTGTTTTCATTCAGTTCGAAGGCACATCCTAATTTATCATTCCATTTAAGATTAATTTTTGAATCCTCATACGGCCAAAAATCCCATGAATTAAATTTAATATCATCGTACATTCCATATTCTTTATTTTCGGTATTGTTAGAATTTCCCTTGGAATTATATGATTCTGCACCTGTAATTTCAAATAAACCTGTAGAACTATTGAATAATTGATAGAACAAATCTGTATCGCCTTCTACCTTTGTTATATTTGTACCCGACCAATTGTTATCTACGATACCGACCAATTGATTCAATGTGATAGTCGCATAGGGATTAGCAGCATCTGAATAAACCTTTTTATATATAAAAATATGTTTTTCTTCATCTTGGATATAAAAATGTACTTTCAAACGAAATGAATGATCTGCCGCACTTGAAATTGTTCCTAAGTTATTATCCTCAATCCCTTTTATTCCGCCAATAAGCAATACGGCAGTAATAGACATAAGAAATGCTATTATAAATATTATTATCCTTTTTGCTTTCATATTAAGCACTGCCCCCTCCCTCACTATTATTAAAAATATATTTTAATTGAATTTATTCATTTTTAGTCTACCACAAACGACAATTATTTACAAATAAATTATATAATTTATGACTATCTAAATGTGGAAAAATCGTAGTAATTTCTATATCGCTATTCAACCTAACTGTCACGCCAGTATAACTATCCCCTTCATTGACAGAATCTCTAAATTGTTCAAGATCTGATAAACTACCAATTTCCGTTATTTTATCCACGGCCGCAGATTCTTTTTCTTTAGATTTTGCGATGCTGCCCGCGACAATAAGACCGAGTGATACGGTCGACAATAATATAATTAAAATAATGGTTATTAATTTACTCTTTCTATATATCATATCTTTATTATAACACGCTCGACATATTTTTACAAATAAATCAAGCGATCTTTTTCAAAATTTGTAAAATAATTTGGATACAAAAAATTTTAGAATTATAAAAATTGAGTAAATTTTTGCAAATAAATCATATATGATCAAGCAATAAATGAAACTGCAAGATGAAAACTGATATAAAAGATAAAATTTAATTTTATACAATGCTAATTGAAGTTTAAAATATTGTCGAAAGAAATTATCATACTATCTAGCAATTTTGAAATAGGCAACAACAATGAAAATTTACAAAAACCCGCATTTTTGAAGTGCACCCCATTTCGTATACCATTTTGCTAATTTAATTAATTTAATTAAAATACGCCCAAATGAAACTTATATGGCATACAAATAAAAGGCGTTTGCAATGCAAATTAATTATAAAATTTATGAATAAAAAAAATAACCTCTTTTCAGCACGCGTAGAACAATGAATATCATTTCATTTTTATTAAATCAGTACGCATATAGATGAGATATTAAATTCAAAAATGTGATACAAATTTAATCTGCTTTGTTTAAGTCTTTAGACAAAAACAGATCATTGTCTTCGATTTTGATTCGTTTGTCTGCCAATTTTTCAAATAACTTAATATTACCATTGTCCGACATTACAGCAAACAGAGTGATACTTCCAGCATTCTTACTGCATTTTGTGAGTGACAATAAATTTTTAGTTAAGTTTAAATCTGAGGAATCGACTCCAGACAAAGATAAGACATCGTCAATTGCAATCAACACATTTTCACCCAATTCAAACAAATGCTTTGCTCTCTCAATGGCTATGACAATCAATCTCTTTACAATATCTATCTCTTCAGTTATGTTGGAAACGAACAATTCGACATTTTTCAAATTTTGCAAAAGATGTCTGTTTTTTTCTGCGATTGAAACATTAATGTATATCTTTCTTTGAATTTGAGATGAATTGATTAAGTTTGTAATACTCTTGGTATTCTCGTTGTTGTTCGAACCATATAAATATACGCTTTCACCTAATTTTATATCAAATTTTTTGAATCTCTCTTGATCAAACGACAATAATTTTTTTGGTTCCACATGCTCAATATCGTAATAATTTTTTCCCATTCTCTTGTATTTTACAATCGGAACATCGTTTATGTTAAACACCGTCTTTACAATCATTTGATTTCCTTGAAGGCATACTTCTGCTACTAATTTATCTCCCGTCTTCAGTTCGTATTCTTTCACAAAATTTTCTGATATGAAATATCTAAAGTGGTTTCCCTGCTTGCCATTCCATAAAAAAGCAGTATTGTTGCTAAACAATTCGACATATCCTGATATTGTCTTCATTTCATCATTTTGAATGTCTGGCTCTTTTGAATTAAAAGTGTAATATGGCTTAACATTTTGTGCAAAATCTATATGTGTTTTAGGCATAAAAATATCCGCGAACGAATAACCTATATCTTTCGGTGGCCTGCCCTGCTTCGTTTTGGCAATATAAGGTTGCTTCCTTCCTTCGCTAATATCAATAATTTCTCTTATCAATTCACATTTTCTCTTGCTAGTTGGGGCATAAACTCCTGTGCGCCTAGCAAGCTCTCGAAGTGCGAATATGCTGAGTTCGTTCAATTGTTGTTCTGTCATCCCATCCTTTTTTATTTATGAAGATTACATTATATGAGTCATAATACCACAATTCAAACAAAAAGTAAAGGAAAATGAAAACAATTTCGACATTATAATGCAATTAATCTATATATCAATTGCTGTTTGGGAAAAAATGTCAATTTTTCCTTTCGTAAAATTTTTATATTCTGGCAAAATATAAATCTTGCCCAATCTATGCTGTGATACCTAGGCTAATCATAATTGCAATATCCACTTTTTTCATTGTTTCATTGTCGATCGTGCACACCTTTTCTTTGAGTCTGCGTTTGTCTAATGTGCGTATTTGCTCTAGCAAAATCACGCTATCTTTTTCTAGTCCGTATTCCTTTTTTATTTCAATATGTGTGGGAAGTTTTGCTTTATCTAGTTGGCTCGTGATCGCCGCGATGATGACGGTAGGGCTATATCTATTGCCGACATCATTTTGCACGATTAAAACTGGACGCACTCCGCCCTGTTCGCTCCCAACAACGGGACTTAAATCGGCATAATAAATATCTCCCCTGCTAACTTCCATTACTCTCCTTTCAAATGTCGTATTGTTTGATCAAAATCATCAATATTGCCAAAGTCGTGATTGATCTCAAATATTGCCATAAGGTATTCATTGTCAGTATATGCTGAAATATCAATTATTGGCATAGACGGTCGTTTGATCTCTTTCAATTTTGACAAATATTCAATGTATGCGATGACTTCTTCGTTCATATAATCTCCTTTTATTTGAAAGTTAAACCTTGCCGAGTAGTTTTTTTAGTTTTTCGTAAAAATCTTCCTGCATATTCAAAAATTCTACAACTAATTGATTAATATTTTCATCCTTTGCTACAATATCTTTTTTTGCCTTTATGCAATCGATAATTCCCATAACAGTGCCCGTGATCATCATCTCAACAATATGCCTATTCGATTTGTCTGCCCACAATGAAAAATATATCATAGCTGTTTGTTTTATCTTTTTGAATGTGCCATTGTCCTTTATCTCTTCATCTGAATTGATAGCAATTGTGTCACACCTATCTGCAAATTTTGAATATTCTTCAAATTGTTTTCTCAATAATTTATCTAAATTTTCGTTGGATGATTTTTTCAACACTTTGTCAATAGATTGCATTCCAATTTGAGCATCTTGATAGATTCTGTTGAGTAAATCTAAATCTTGTTTTTCCATAATCCCTCCGAAATTAGTATCCGCGCTAATTTTATATTTATTCGCATATAAAATTTCAAATTAAAAATTAATTAACATAAAAAAAGAATTACAAATTTTAATCAAAATATAAAAATAAAAATTATTTGTAAAATAAAAAGATATTAAAAAAATCAAATAAAAAATAATAAAAATACAAAAAAATTAAAAAATTCCAATAAAATATATGAAAAATACATAAAATTATAATGATTTTTTGTAAATTAATAATTTTTTTATAAATAAAATTATTTATTAAATAATATAAGTTAACTTATAAAAAGAAAAAAATAAATTTTTATTTTTAAAATAAATAAAATGATTGTGATTTTAATCAAATATTTTAATTGAAAAAAATATCATAATTTTCTGTTTTTCAATTATCAATTTCAAAATAATTTTATCATAGTTTAATTTTAAACTAACTCAAAATAAACTAAACTTTTTAATAATTTCAATCTTAATTTATTTGTCGCAAAAATTTTTTCTTTTAACTTTTCAAACAAAAAAATCGAGTCGCCTCGATTTTTTGCTCTTAAATAAAGTTTAACGAATAGCCTAATATCAAACTAGGTATAATCAACATCGCTATAATGAATAAATTTTCTTTCCAATTTTTGTTTTGCTTAAATAGTATTATCAATCCTAATCCTGCGTTCACACTTAACCCTGCCACCAATGCTCCAAATGATAGCCCGCCCATTAGGAACAATTGAGTCAGCACGACGCTTGAAGCACAGTTTGGAATTAGCCCAATCAGCACAGCGAGCAAAGGTTGCAAATACAAACTTTGTGATAAAAAGTTTGTGAGTGCTTCTTCCCCTATCCAGATATGTGTAATACATCCAAAAATAATGTTGATTACCAAAATGAATGCACTTATCTTCAAACAATGCAGTAGCGGATGCAACCAATCAAATGACTTGCTCCTAATATGATGATGACAACATCCGCCGTGCGAAATGTGCTCAATTTCATTTTCTTTAGTTTCATCAATATGTTCATTTTCTTTGTGAATATGCTCATCAAGATTAATTTGATCACTAGTTTTGACAGCATTCGTTGCTTCTTTAGTATGATCTGTTGTACCAAGTTTGCCAACTTTATCTTCCGCTTCATTTTGTTTTGTTTTTGATCGTTTGAATATCAAATTGTATAACCATATAGACAGGTAGCCAACGATTATGGCAAATACTATTTTCACTCCAATTAGCGCCAACAACCACGGGATGCTGGATGGTTCGGATATCATTAGCGGAATCGCTTCGTCACTCGTGGCAATATACACTGCCAGCAATGCCCCAACAGATACCGCGCGTTTGGTAAATAAATCTGTGGTGACGACTGAAAAACCGCATTGCGGAATACAGCCTATCACTGCGCCTATCACAGGACTTGCTTTACCTTTCAGCAATTTATTATTTTGAAATTTAATAGCATATTTGAATTCAATCAACTCAATCAAATAATATACGACAAAAAGAATGGGCAACAATTTTGCCGTATCAATCAAAGCGTCTAATAACACATTCCAATACTCTTGCATAATTCTCCTAACACCTGAAAATCTTAGAATAAAAATTCTTGCTCTAGCAAGAATTTTAACCTATAAAACCACACTGATAGCACACGCTGAACACTACTACCAAAAAGATAAATAGCAATATTATTTTCAAAATTTTCATAATTTTATTATACAACAAACCTCAAAAAAATGCAAGTCTTTTATATCAAATAAAGCGACAACAGAAGCAAGCAATTATAGCGCACGCGACATTGCAAATCAGCGCTATGGGAATGGTGAGCAAAGTTTTTTTCACACTAGTTGACGCAAAATAAATGCTACTGACATAAAATATCGTGTCACTACTGCCCATAATCACGCTCGCGCACTTGCCAATATAACTATCCGCTCCGTAAGTGGAGAATATGTCACGCAAAAGCACATAAGCCGCGTTTGAACTAAACGGACGAATCAGCGTCAATTCACACACTTCGGGCGGGATGCCGATTGCTTTAAATAGCGGGGAAAGAAAATCGCACAAATACGCACTCAATCCGCTGTTTCTAAATAATTCCACTGCCACAAACATAGCAATTATATACGGCATAAGAGACGCCATCAATGGAAGCGCACCCTTCGCACCATTCACAAACGCAGAATAGGCGTCCACACCTTTTACCAATGCAAATATCATAATGAATGCTATCAAGATAGGGATAAAAAGATCAGCCATTTTTCTTCCGCCTTCTATATATCACCGCCACTAGCAAAATTCCTAAAATCGTGGGTATGAAAGTGGACACAATTGTGGGCCAAAGTATACAACTAGGACTAATGCTCCCCGCCATTGCGCGCATACCAATGACGGTGGTTGGCAACAATTGAATTCCCGTAGAGTTGATCACCACTAGCATTATCATAGCGCGCGTGGCACGCTTGTCCCCTTTGTCCAACCCCTGCATTGCTTTGATACCATACGGCGTGGCGGCACTGCCTATACCTATAATATTTGAAGCGATGTTAAGACATATATTTTTTTCAGTTTCCGCATCCGTTTTCCCGAAAATGTATTGTACGGGGCGAGATAAAATTTTGGATAATTTATGACTTAATTTGCAATCATCCATCACTTGCATTATGCCCATCCAAACAGCATAAATTCCTATAAATTCTATGCACATTGTGACGCCCATTTTCGCAGCTTCCATCATAGTGCCCACGACTTGAGACGGAGAAAAAATAGCCAACGCACACAAACTGGATATAATCATCGCTATCCAAATTTTACTCATAAAATAATCTATGCTTAAAATGTAAAATAATAACTAAACTTGAACACAAAAAAAATTCAATCTTCGCATTATTTTTATTTGAAAAAATAAAAATATGTGGATAAAATTTAAAAAACAGCGCAATCGTTTTAAAAATTATTTAATTATAAACAAAAAATCCACAAAACTGTGGATTAATCTAATATATAATGAAATTAAAAATTTTTAAAATTGACTGACAATAGAACATCGCTATAAACTTATTTCTTGTCCTATATTATTAATATTATTACTAATCATATTTTAATATTTAATCTAATTCACCAATTCAAAAAATATGATTCTGTCCGCACTTATAAATTGAATAATATTGTTTGTATCTTGATTTCTATTCATTAATATTTCGTTGCGATTTTTTTTCAAATATAATTTATTTGATACTAAAAATTTTTTATCTATATTTCGCTTAATTAGATATTGAATTCTCGGTCATATTCTTCGTATATTTTGGTCATTATCACTTCGCATCTATCTTCAATGCCAACCTCACTAGTGAAAAGATCCTCAAAAGTGGATGCACCTATAGCGTATGCCTGGAATAGAAAACTTATTTGCATATTTTGGAATTCATTTCCCCAACTTTCTGGAATCTTCAAAGCATTTTCTTCAATTACCGTTAAGTATTCTTCACTTTGACCTACCGGCCTTTTGGTAACCAAACATCTATATCTAACTTCTTCACCCGAACTATCGGTAGATACAAATAGATAATCATACCAAATGCTATCATCCGTAATACCAATATCAATCAACGGTTCGGTATCGTCATAATTTTCTAGCGGTTCACCCGTGTCCACATCTACCGCATCCACTTTATACACTATTGAAAGATAAATTGCAGTGTTTGAATTGTTGACCACTAGTAGTGGAGTGTTCTCCAACTTATCCCCGGCCACAAACACCCCGTTTGACACCAAAATTTCACTAGATGCACTCTCTCCAATTCCTGCTTGCAAACTGATATTCAAATTCGCCATTACCACTCTTCCTGACACTTTGCTAGTGGTGGTGCTATAATAGGCATATACTCCGCCAAAACAAGCAGTCAATAACAATAATATAGATAATATAATAATAGCGATTGTCTGTCCGCCTAATCGTTTTTTTACCATATATACCCCTGTACATTAACAATTGTATATAATAATATAAAAATTGTCAAACAAAACTAAAAAAAATTAATAATTAATATATTATAAAAAAATAAAAGATTTTTTAATTTTTATTTATGATATAAAAATTTTAATTTTTATTTTTATATAAAAGATTTTAATTTCTATTTTTTAAAATTTTTCAATTAATTATATTATCTTTTATAAAATTTTTCTTAAAATCAGATTTATATTTGAAAAGTTTTGTGGAGTTATCCATATTGATTATGAAAATTTTAGCATTATAATTTGAATGGTTGATTGCAACATTTTTTATATGTAGCAAAATTTCAGCATAATTTTGTACAAAATATTTGATTTTTGTAAAATAATGTTTTATAATTTTCTTATGTTAAGTGATTTCTCAAAAATGCCTATAGATTTATTGGCAAACAAAGTAAAAGTTTGCATCTCCACATTAGGTTTAAATGAAAGATACAATTCTTTTGAATATCTCACTATGATCCTTGTATATATGTTGAAAAATGATACAGATAGTATCGATGCTTTCCACACTGCACTATCACTTGTGGAAAAAAGGTTCAACATAGGTGAGCGCACAATATGCTACGGGATCAATAAATTGTTCAAAATGTGCAACACAGATATGATTAAATCACGCGTACAATACAAACTTACAAACAACAGCACATTAAACAAAATTCGAGTGATCAAAGCGTATATTTTGACCACTAGGCAAGGCAATTAACTAAATAATTTTTGACTATATAAATAAACTCACAACAACTAGGTTTGTCCTCTTTCAACCAGAATTTCGCGAGTTTATTTTTTAATCTATAATCCCACAAAACATTGATTATATTGCGTATATCGCGTTCAATCGTACAATCGTTTTTGTTATATTTTTTTGCAAGCACAGGATACACTTCGCGTGAAAATGAGCGCACCACCTTTGATTCATTGATCAACTGATCCAATATATCCACCAAAAAATAATATCCCGTGTACTGTTCTGTTATTCCCAATTCTCTAATCTTGCTCATAACATAATAATTGTGCGCTACAATATCCTCATATTTCATAGTTTTTTTCATTTTACTCCCCTTGTTCTCATCCGTATTTAGTTAAAATATCACGATTTTTTCTGCAAGTCAAATATTTTTGTACAAAATTCAATTAATTTCGTACAAAATATAAAATATTTGTATTTATATACAAAACTACAAAAAATTCTCTCATATTTTATGCTTATATACGCATATTTGAGAGAATTTTTAATTTATTTGCATCTATTTAAAAAGCAGTTTGCCAAATTGATTAATCTATTCCTTTCATAGTTAGCGATATACGCTTCTTCTGCAAATCGACTGATAAAACTTTTACTTTCACTTTTTGACCAACTGTCAACACTTCGCTTGGGTGCGAAATGTATGAATTGCTGATTTGAGAGATGTGCACCAACCCGTCTTGATGAACGCCGATGTCTACGAATGCACCAAAGTCTATAACATTTCTAACTACTCCGTCTAACACCATATCCGGCTTCAAATCTTCCATAGACAGAATGTCGCTTCGCAATTCTGGCGAAGGCATATTCTCGCGGATATCTCGACCTGGTTTTAGCAATTCTGCCACAATGTCTTTCAGTGTAGGCACGCCCACACCAATTTCTTCCGCCACATTTGCTTCGCCCTTGCTGTCAATCAGGGATGGCAAAAGTGTCAATCCGCCTTCTTTAATCTGCGAATCGGTCAAGTTAAATATCTTCAACAATTTTTCCACAGCGTCATAACTCTCTGGGTGCACTGCTGTGTTATCCAAAATATTATCTCCGTCCGTAATTCGCAAGAATCCTGCACATTGTTCGTATGCCTTTGGCCCCATTTTCTTCACTTTCATCAATTCATTCCTATTGTTGATATGCTTTACTTGCGAGCGATAATCAACAATATTTTCAGCCAAACTGCCTGATATTCCAGACACATACGAAAGCAAGCTGACGGACGCTGTGTTCAAGTCTACACCAACACTATTGACGCAGTCTTCTACCGTATTGTTGAGCACTTCTGTCAATCTATTTTGTGGCATATCGTGCTGATATTGCCCCACACCTATTGACTTCACATCAATTTTGATGAGTTCGGCAAGCGGATCTTGCAATCTTCGCGCAATAGACACCGCGCTACGCAAGTTTACATCATAATCTGGAAATTCCTTTGCCGCCAACTTTGACGCACTATAAACAGACGCTCCCGCTTCGTTCACCATTGCATAGCTTACTTTCCTTGGACAAGTTTTGATCAAATCTGCCACCAATATTTCACTTTCCTTGCTGGCAGTTCCATTGCCTATCGCTATGATATCTACATTGTTTTTCACTATCATATCTGTGAGTTTTTTCTTCGCTTCTTCCACCTTGTTTTGTGGCGGAGTAGGATAAACTACTGCCGTATCTAGCACATCACCTTTTTGGTCTATCACCGCAATCTTGCATCCATTGTAATATCCTGGATCGTAACCCATAATCACATTATTTTTCAACGGAGCTTGCAACAAAAGTGGTTTCAAATTCAATTCAAACATCTTAATTGCTTGCTCATTTGCCCTATCTGTCAGCGCCGTCCTACACTCTCGCTCAAGTGATGGGAACAACAATCTATCATAACTATCCAATATGGTTTCATCCATAATTTTGTTCGTATACTCACAATCTTTTTTGTATGCTTTCTCTATCTCGCTAATTGTAAGTTTTGGATTTATCTCTACACTTACTTTCAAACATTTTTCTTTTTCTCCACGATTGAGCGCTAATATCCTATGACTTGGAATTTTCGCCACTTCGCCTGAAAAATCTTTGTAATTTTCATAGGTCTTGTTTTCGTCCGCCGTCTCATCCCAAACAGCTTTGATTTGCGCTTTCTTTGCAATTATTTCACGCAAAGTTTTCCTTAAATTTGCATCATCACTTATTCGCTCTGCAATAATATCCTTCGCGCCTGCAAGCGCTTCTTCTGCCGACTTCACGCCCTTTTCTTCGTCAACATATTCACTAGCGTATTCAAGCGCGGGTTTATTGAGATCTTGCGCCATAATGATATCTGCCAATGGCTCCAATCCCTTTGCTATAGCGACTGTGGCACGCGTCTTTCTCTTTGGCTTGTATGGTCTATATATATCTTCCACTTCTGTCAGCGTGAGTGCATCGGCTAATGCCTTTTCAATCTCTGGCGTCCATTTTTCTTGCTCACGGATGACTTTTTCCACCTTTTCTTTTTCTTTGTTCAAATTGCGCAAATAGTTTAACCTATCCGCAAAATCGCGCAATACCTGATCATCACACGCTCCGTGCATCTCTTTCCTATAGCGCGCGATGAAAGGTATAGTGTTGCCTTCGTCTATCAAATTGATAATGTTCTCTGCATAGACTTCTTTTAGATTAAATTCGTATGCTAATTGTTTTTGTAATTCCATAATTTTTCCTTTTAAGTATAAACAAATTAATTATATCAAATTATTTTTATTTTTACAAATATTTTTCAAAATTATAAAAATGATTTTACAATTTTTGATAAATAATAGATGAAATTCATATTTTTAATTCGTCTTCATAAAGCATAATAATTAAATTTTATACATCTATAAACTGTCAAAAATTATATGTTAAAATTAATTTATAAAATCAATTTATTTTTGATATTGCAATAAAAATAATAGAGAAAATTAAATATTTATCAGCAAAAAATCAGCAAAAAAGATGATTTATATTATAGGTATGAATTTGAAAATGATTTATCACGAAAAGTCAATTGCATTGTTTAAATAGCACTTTTTATATTAGAATTTAATGTAAAAAATAACACCACTATAAAGTGGTGTTTTGATAAGGGCTATCCATTAAAACTCCTGTCTTCCCTTATCTGGAACCTACTGCATTGCGGTTCTGTCATTTAAGACCTCAAGGGAGTTATTTTGATTATATAAAAAGGAAAACGATATGTCAAGAATTTTTCAAAATAAGAATAAAGATTTAGCAAAATTAAAAAATGAAGAAAATTTATTTTTTTGTCATTTTCTTCATTAAAAATTGCATATTTTTATATATTTTTTTAATATTTTTAAAATTTTTTTGATTTTAATTGTAAATTTACATTCATCTTTTTAATAATAATATATCTAATTAATAAGAATATTATTTATAATGATACAAATATAAGAAAATAATATTATTTTAAATATAATATAGACTATATAAATATTTTTCAATATTTGTTCATATAATTAATATTTATTCATATATGTATTTACTAATAAATTTATTTCTATTAAAAATATTATAAAATTAAAATGAAAATTTTTTAATTATTTCAAAATTTTTAATTATTTTTTATTGTCAAATTTTTCTTGATTTTTATAAGATTTTCTCCTATTGATTGCATCTTGTTCGCTTTGTTTCAACAATTTATTTTTGTTCGCTTTGTTCACTTTTTCTAGGATTGAAAATCTGTTTTCCGTCTCAACATAATCACGATAATTCATTGTAGGATCAAAACTATCTATATGCGTCGGTTCATCATTGTTTGGATTGTATCTAAATAATGTATTGTATCCACTCTTTACCGAATTGAATGAATGATTTTCGCTATAACGCATATCATAGCCGTGATTTATACAAGGCGCGTATGCTATGATCACACTCGGTCCGTCATACTTCTCCGCTTCGACGAATGCACTCACGCACTGATCAGGATTTGCGCCCATTGCCACTGTGGCAACATACACATCTTTGTATGTCATCAATATGCTTGCCAAATCTTTTTTCTTTGTAGATTTGCCCATCATATTGAACTTCGCACTCGCACCCCTAGGAGTTGATTTGCTGGTCTGTCCGCCCGTGTTTGAATACACTTCAGTGTCCAACACCAAAATATTTACATTCTCACCGCTAGCCACCACATGATCTAACCCGCCAAATCCAATGTCGTACGCCCAACCATCCCCACCAATTATCCAAATGCTAGGGCTGGTGATCAATGATAAATTGTCATAAATATAACTATCATCTCCGCGCAGAATATGCCCCTTTTTGTACTTCTTCAAATCAAGAATCAATTGTTTGTTATATTCGTGATTTTCAGTATTTTTGATGAAAGGTGCCAACATATCTTCTAGCTTTTTGCTAAATTTTTTCGTCTTTAAATGTGCTATGAAATTTTTTCGCTCGTTCTTTTTTGCCACTGCAATACCATAACCAAATTCAGCGTTGTCTTCAAATAGTGAGTTCGCCCAAGTTGGTCCAAATCCGTCCTTGTCTTTGCTATACGGACAGGTTGGGAAGGTGCCCCCATATATGCTTGAACATCCTGTTGCATTTGCAATCAGCATCCTATCTCCAAAAAGTTGTGTGGCAAGTTTGATATACGGCGTCTCTCCGCAACCTGCACACGCTCCGCTAAATTCAAAATATGGGCGTTTGAACTGCACTCCCTTCACTGTGTTCGGAGTAAATGGCGTGATAGTAGGCAGTGTGAGCATAAACTCTTCATTTGCAATCTCTTTATCTCGTATCTTTTCACTCTCGGTCATAATCAGCGCTTTTACCGGGCAAACTTCACTGCACACTCCGCAACCCGTGCAATCTAATGTGTTCACTTGCATACGATAATTTCCGTCGCAAATAAACGCTTTTCTGCTCGTAAATGTCTTTGGCACTTTATGTTTTGAATCAAAGATTACCGGGCGAATGGCTGCGTGCGGGCACATCAGCGTACATCTACCGCATTGAATACATTTTTCACTGATCCAATTTGGCATCTCGGTGGCTAGTGCGCGTTTTTCAAACTTCGCAGTGTCGGTAGGCATCCTGCCGTCTTCACCGAATTTGCTGACAGGAATTTCATCCCCTTCCTGATTGCTACTAGGCACGATTACATCTTCATAATATTCTGATTGCTGAACTTTGCATACTAACGCATCGTTTAATGTGAAGCGCGTGCAATCTATCTTCTCTATTTTTTCGAGTATATTTTCAATGGCGGATAAATTTGCTTTCACAATCTTATCCCCTTTCTTTGAATAGGTTTTGATGATTGACGATTTAATGTTTTCCATTGCCACATTTTCTGGCAAAATCTTTGAAATATAGAACATCGCCGTCTGCATAATCGTATTAATTTTTCCGCCCAATCCGTTTGCACGCGCAATTTCATTGGCGTCTATTGAATATAACTTAATGTGCTTTTGAATCAAATCTGTTTTCATTTTGTTCGGCATCTTTTTGTTAAGCAGTTCAAATGAATAGTTTGAATTAATTAACATTGTTCCATTATCTTTTAAGCAATCGGTCAAGTCATACTTTTCAATATATCCTACATTGTTGTTCATCACAAAATCTACTTTCTTCGGATTGAATGGCGCCACAATAGGCAAAAATGAACTTCTCAAATGCGATACAGTCAGACTGCCCGATTTCTTTGAATCATAGTCAAAATACCCTTGCATATAACTGGTGGTCTCTTCGCCTAAAATTTTGATTATGTTTTTGACTGAACTTACGCTACCATCACTGCCTAGCCCGTACACGCGCATACTAAAATCTGAAATATTGTCCACAAATCGCTCTTTTACTTCTAGATTCGTTTGTGTGACATTGTCATACACTCCCAGAGTGAAAAACTCTTTTTTCCTATTCAGCATATTGTCGAATACGCTCATCGCCATATCCGGAGTAAACTCCTTTCCTCCCAAGCCATACGATCCTGTATAAGTGTTCGCTTTGATTTTATTTTTTTGCAAAGCGGATAGCACAAAACTCGTCAATGTATCCACGCCGTTTACATCCAAATTTCGCTCTAATATGGTTATATTTCGCACCTGTTTTGGCAACTTCTCTATAAATGTCTTTTCATCAAATGGTTTCAATAGGCGGACTTTCATTATTCCCACCTTTCCCTTATATTGTTTCTTCGCCAATGTCAGCACATCTGCTGCCGTACCAATCGCCACCACCACATCGCGCGCATTCGCATCGCCATAATATTCTACCGTATCATAGATTCGATTCGTAATTTCGCTCTGCTTTTTAAGGGATGATTTAACTATATCCACCACATCTTTGTACCTTTCAATCGCACGCACTCTGCTTTGCATATACACATCAGGGTTTTGATTCGTGCCCGCTGAAAATGGTTCAAAATTGTTCATTGCACGCTTTTTAAATTCGGCAATATCATTATAATCTACCACTTTTTTCACATCTTCTAGTTCGGATAAATATATTGTATTCAATTCGTGACTAGTCCTGAATCCGTCGAAAAAACAAATGAATGGCGTGCTAGATTTCATACTAGCAAGCTCTGTGGCTATTGCAATATCGTTCACTTCTTGCACTGTCGAGCAATTTATAATATTGAATCCCGTCTTTAAACAAGCATATATATCGCTATAATCGCAAAAAATACTTAACGCTTGAGTAGCCACCGTCCTAGCCGCCACATAAAACACAGTGGGCAAGCCTTCTCCTGCAATTTTGTACATATTGGGTAGCATAAGCATCAAGCCCTGACTTGATGTGAATGTGGTCGTCTTTGCACCCGCCATCAAACTTCCGTGCACTGCGCCCGCCACCCCTGCTTCGCTCTGCATTTGAGTGATATACAATTTGTTTCCAAAAATGTTTTGCTTGTTTTCGAAGGCAAACTGATCGCAATTTTCTGCCATAGGACTGCTAGGCGTAATTGGATATATACAAGCCACATCGTTGAACATATATGCTATGTTTGATGCAGCAAAATTTCCGTCTACTGTTAATTTCTTCATATCTTCCCCTTTTGTTTAGTATAAAACAACTTTTTTGATTTTGCAAATGTTTGCGTAAATTTTCAAATATGTTATAATAAATATATGAGATATCTGATGATTATAACATACGACGGCAGAGATTTTTGCGGTTGGCAACGCCAAAAAAATGCAAATAGCATTCAAGAATCGCTTGAAGATAAACTTTCCTTTCTTTTGAAAGAGAATATAAAATGTACCGCGAGCGGTAGAACGGATGCAAAAGTTTCTGCATATTTTCAACCCGTACATTTTGATTGTAATACCAATTTTGATATGGAAAAAATCAAAAATTCTTTAAACGCATTGCTTCCAAATAGCATAAAAGTCTTGTCAATTAAACAAACTGATTTGCACGCCCGTTTTTCTGCCAAAAAAAAGACATATTTATACAAAATGTATCTATCAAACATTGATTTACCGCTATTTTCTGATGCTTTAAGAATTGATCCAAATATTGATGTTGGGAAAATGAAAAAATTTGCAAAATTGCTCTGTGGCAGGCACGACTTTTTAGGTTTTCGCGCTAGCAACGCGCAAAACGAATCTACTGAACGAACCATATACAATGTAAAATTGAAAAAAAATGGTTTATACCTTTATTTTTATATCACCGGAAATGGATTTTTATATAAAATGGTGCGAAATATTGTGGGCACGATGCTACAAGTGGGTATGAATCGAATTAATTTAAAAGAACTAAAGAAATCTCTTTTCTCCACTTTCAAATCTACCCATACCGCACCCGCCGAATTTCTATATCTATTACAAGTCAATTACTCATAATCATTTACTTTCAAACAAAATTTATTTCATTTTTTTGAAATATAAATAACAATTACCATATCAAAGTTTGCTTTGCTACAAGTGTTAAGCAGGTGGAAAAATCTACTAGTTTATTGCAATTCTAATGGTCAAAACTTATCTTAAAATATTTAATTTTGAACTATATTTTCGCCATTATTCAATTTACATATTGACAAAAATCATACCTGTGTTTATAATAAATTTAATGGAGAATTTATGGTAGACAAAATTATATGCAATCAAATTGCAAAAGATATCAAATCATTACCAAAAGGGACTATCTTTACCCTAAAAGATTTCTATGACAAATACAAAATCGTAAACGATGTCACCACCAAGTTTGAGTATACCAAAGTCATTATGCGAAAGATTAAAAACTTTGTGGAAGTGTATGATGAGGATAAAAACTCAACAATCGGTTTGCCTTTCGTCATTCGATATGTCAAATTATAATTTTAATTTTTAGTCGTTGTTTTTGCCGATTTTATTTTGATTTTGTACATCATATTATATAATATAATTATCATACATTTTGAATATTTACAAATAATCATTCTTATTTATAATTATTTATGATAGTTATTCATTTTGTATGTACTAAAAATGTATGTATTAATTGCGTGCATTAGCAAAACATTAATTATATTTATCATTTATGTTTATCAATTGTGTATTAATTGTTTGTCATTAGTTATATAATCATTTATTGCGTTTGGGTTCGCTCGTTTTGACGCATTGTAAATTTATATTCTAGATGATTTAATTTTTAGGAGTGTATATGAAAAAAGTAAAACAATCTATTACTATTGCTCTATTTTTAAGTTTGGGCGTTTGCATTTTAGGCGCTATAGTATGGGGATTAATGTATCAACTAGGCGTATTTTCCACCCTAATTTCTGCAATCAGTGCGGTGCTCGCCCTACTTGCATATAGAAAATTTTACAAACTAAATTGGATAGCATATCTTTGGGTTGCACTCTGGTCTATATTATTAAACGAACTTGCTATGCTGATAGTGGAAGCAATAATGATATCAAGCGAATTAGGAATCGGTTTTTCTCAAGGTTTCAGTTCAATATGCGATTTGATTGCCCATAATAGTGATGCAAGATCAATATTTGTCAGCAATTCAATCTGGTCTATCGCATTCAGTTTGCTAGGCGTGATATTGACTATACTTTCTATTCGAAATCAGGAAAAGCGTGCGCGTTTGAATCAACAAATGTTGCAAGATTCTGAAACGCAAAGTGTATATAGTTTTGATGAAACATTCACTATGGCACTATCTTCGTTTAAAACGATAATAGACACATACAACATTGATAAAGACAAAGAAAAATTCAAAACAAGTTCTGAAAAATTGGTGAACGGATTGTTGTCAAATTTAGATTTGTTAGAAAAAGAGCAATTCAAATTGAAAATCAAACAAATGCTAATCGATCCAAACACATCTAGCAAAGATAAAAAAGCGTTGATTATAATGGAAAAATTAATTTAATTTTCATTATCTAAAAACAATTCCTAATTCAATCGTTTTTCAATTCCGCAATAAAAAATCAACCTTTTGAAATTAATATTCGGTGCAAAACCAACAAAATTCTCTATTTTTAAATATAATAAAGTTCGAAAACGATTTTATTTTTGCTAATATCAATTTATTTTGATATTTATTTAATATTTATTTGATAAATTCTATTGACAATTATTCAAATTTTTTATATACTAAACAAGTATTGCTCAAAGATTTGATTCTTTTACCACACGGAAGAATTGAAATCATTTATAGCCTGAACGCGAAATAAAGGCTAATTTATTAAGGAGAGAATTATGAAAACAATTATGGCAAAACCTGCCACAGTTGAAAAAAAATGGTACATTATTGATGCCGATGGCAAAGCTTTAGGTCGTGTCGCTAGCGAAGCTGCTAAATTGCTCCGTGGCAAACACAAACCTAGTTTTACCCCTAATGTAGACTGTGGAGATAATGTTATTATTTTAAATAGTGACAAGCTTGTTTTGACAGGCAAAAAAGAAGAACAAAAATATTTCAAGAGATATTCAGGTTATCAATCTGGATTGCACTTGACTCAATACAAAACTATGATGAAAGAACATAGTGATGTCGCCCTACTTCGTGCTATCAAAGGTATGCTTCCAAAAAATTCGTTGGGTAGAACAATGGCTAAACATGTTCATATCTACAAAGGTGCAGAGCACGAAAATCAAGCACAAAAACCAGAAGTTTGGAACGGAGGTAACAATTAATGAGCGAAGAAATCAAAGAAGTAAAGAAAACTGCTAAAAAAACAGTGGATAAAGTGGAAAAAACTGAAGTTAAGAAAACCAAAGAAACTAAAACTTCTACCGCTAGTGAAGTAAAAGCAAAGAATACTTCAAAAGCAAAAGCTAGCAAGGCTAAAGCTCAAGAATTTTTAGGTACAGGAAGAAGAAAATGTTCAGTGGCTCGCGTTAGAGTTAGCACTGGTAGCGGTGAAATCACTGTCAATGGTATGAGTTTGGACAAATATTTTGACCTTGACACATTGAAAGCCGTCGTTCGTCAACCATTAGTTTTGACTGATACTATCAATAGCGTTGATATCACAGCAAATATCTATGGTGGTGGAAAGTCTGGACAAGCAGGTGCGTTGCGTCACGGTATTACGCGCGCATTAATCGAATTCAGACCTGAACTTCGTGTTGAATTGAAAAAGGCGGGATTAGTCACTCGTGATGCACGAAAGAAAGAGCGTAAAAAATACGGACTTAAGAAAGCGCGTAAAGCTCCACAATTCAGTAAGCGTTAATATAAAAATAGACAATTATTTGTCATTTCAGACTGTAGGAAACTGCAGTCTGTTTTTTATTTTTGCCCGTTCAATGTTTGATATGATTTGCTTTAAAATATGAAAATTTGACAACACTAAATTGTCAATTTGATCCAAATGAAAATTGTTAAACTTATATAAAAGATTGTAAATTTCAAAATCATATCAAAAATTATAAATTTAAAATTGTTATCAACATTTATAATGCAAATTCTGATATTTTCCATAGCTATCACATAAATATTTAAAAGTTTAAAATTTAAAAATGTTTATTGAATACCTGATCAGATATTGCCGTATTTGTATGATATTTATATCTTTTTATTTAGCAACAAATTATCTTTATCTATATTAATAATTTTAAAAACGGATATTTTTGATACGCCCTTTTATTTAATTTCAAATAAAAAAAGAGAGATGTTTTTTACACTCGAAACCACAAATCATCTAAATAATAATATTGACAATCAAAATTATTATAAATATTGTGATTTTTTTAGAGCATAGAACTATCTCTCTAAATGTAAGGATATACCTTACATTGTTATATTGTGAAAAATCAAAATTTTTATTCATCAATTTTAGAATTTTTATTATTTTTTTCTTTGATATCATCTAATATCTTTGAAATTTTTTTCGCAATAACATTGGATGTGAATCCATATTTTTTCTTTAGATTCGCCTCATCTCCGCTAGATCCAAATTGCTTAACTGAAAAGATTTTGTCTTCGTCTGTGTATTTCAAATATTTTACCGCCGTGCTACTCTCTATTACAAATACAGGCTTGGATAAAATTGAATCTTTATATTTATTGCTTTGCAATTCAAAAATTTCCATACTCAACATACTGACGACATTAAGATTGTATTTATTCTCCAATTTGTCCATAACTTCAATCGCTAGTGGCAATTCGCTCCCCGATGAAATAATGTATGCATCCGTCATATTGTCCACAAACAATTTATATCCGCCCCTTTTCACATCTTCATTTGATGGGCAATATTCTATATCCGAACGCGAGAGAATCAGGCATACAGGTTGTTTACCTGCAAATTGCCATTTGTATGATTGATAAATCTCACTGCTATTGAATGGCCTACACACCAATACATCTGGAATCAGGCGAAGTTGGTCAAGTTGCTCTACTGGTATGTGCGTGATTCCGTCTGGAGTGTCATAGATTGACGAGTGCGAAAAGGCGAACATTACTGGCAAATGCATAATTGATGCCATACGAATTGCTGGCAAAAGATAATTTGAAAATGTCAAGAAAGTCGAACATATCACATTGAACCCTTTATGCAACGCAATTCCATTAGCGATTGAACCCATTGCGTGTTCTCTTATGCCCATTGCAATATTTTTGCCTAGTCGGTTTAGCACGGTATAATCTGAATCTTTTTCAATTTTTACTTTTGTACTGCTTGATAGATCTGCAGATAGGACAAGAATGTTTTCCACTTCTTTTGCAATCTCGTTCAATACTTTATTGTTCATCTGTCTAGTGGATGCATTTTCAATAAATTCTTTTTCCGCAAAACTAAAATCATTATTTATAAATTTTAGATATTTTTCATACAAATCTTTGTTTTTCTTTAAAAATTCTGTGTGTTTTTTTGCTCTTTTTTGATATTTTTTAGAAATTTCCTGTTTAATCTTATTTAGTCGTCGCTTTGTGCTTTCTGGCAAATCTAAAAACGGACTAGTGACATTAAGTTTTTGTTTCAATTGCGCTATCTCATCCGTATCAAACACTTTTCCGTGACTTAAATTACTCCCCGCAAGCGATGTGTCCTTGCCAATGATTGTATGAAATATTATTACGCTAGGGCGATTTTCTTCCTGCTTTGCACGCTCAATTGCGCTATCAATTTCGTCAATATTGTGCCCGTCGCACTCGCACACATTAAAATTCATTGACCTAAACTTCATCGCCATATCATCCGTGTTTGATTTTGCTAGTTTGCCATCAAGAGTGACATCATTTTTGTCGTAGAGCAATATAAACTTGTTCAATTTATATAACCCTGCAATTGACAGTGCTTCCAAGCCAACACCTTCTTCTAAACACCCATCACCCACCATACAATATGTATAGTGTGATAAAGAAAATCGAGCATTCAATATGCTTTCCGCTATAGCCATACCTACCGCGTTTCCAACTCCCTGCCCTAGCGGTCCGGTGGAGGCGTCCACTCCCGGTATTTCTATCTCTGGATGCCCTGTGAGTAGCCCGCCAAACTTCCTAAAATTGTTCAATTCTTTAATATCAAAATAATTCAACCCTGCCAAAATCGCATACAACCCAGCACACGCGTGTCCATTGCTCAATACGAATCTGTCCCGATCAATAGCTTCACCCTTTTCGTCTGTGAGCAAGTGTTTGGTGTATAGCGTATACAAAATATCCCCCGCAGACAATACCGAACCCGAATGTCCACTGCCTGCATTGTTGATTGCTTCAAGCGCCAAAATCTTCAATTCATTTGATATCTTTTGATCAATATTCATATTTAACCCCTAATTATTTTAATTATATCATTTGTTTTAATTTCATTTTTATTAAATGTAAATTTTGTATACTTTTTTATCAAATTTTGTATACCTGCACGCGTTTTATCTAAATTTTCGTCTAGCACCAATATTGTAGTGGAAAATTCAAATTTTTTATAGTGTTCGTTTGACAAAAACATATCATCTGAAATACTGATCACCGTCTTATCTTTTGAAATCAAATCGTCTATCAAAAGATTTTCTTTTTGCGCCAATATTTCATCTAATATAAACATTGGATAATTGTTGTTAGCAAGCAATATTTTGTCAAACTGTTCGTTTGCATCCAAATAATTATAGCCCAATTTATCTGCGATATTTTTTGCAAAAGATTTGACAAAATTGTTATCAATGCCTACTATGGTTATATTTTTCATATCATCCTCCATAGTTATATTAATTTTAGCAAAAAAATACGCAATAAACAAGTATTTTTTTAATTTTAGTGTATATGTGTTTTTGCTTTTTTCAACAATAGGGCACAAATGCATACAATCATAATAAGATCAAATGCCAAAACAAAATATCTATAATCAATGACAAGTCCAGTGATATTATATTCACCAGTCAATAAATCAAAATCATTTTCACTGCTGACAGAAAATAGTATGTTCCCAGACACATCCGTCCTGATCGCAAGCGCGCCCACTTCAGAAATGTTTTTCAATACAACATCGGTGGGATGACCATAACTATTATTCCCACACGAAATCACCGCATATTCGGGAGAAACTGCTTGCAAAAATTCCAAACTTGATGAATATTTGCTAGCGTGATGTGCAATTTTAATAATATCAGAATCGATGTCGTCCGAATAATCGGACAATAAAATACTTTCTATATCATTAGATATATCCCCTGTGAATAGAAAACTCACATTCATATATTTCAACCGTATTATTGGACAGGTGTCATTCGTGTCTGTAGAATCAAATGGTCCAAATATTTTTATGTCATATTCGTCAGATACAAGACTTTTTGATAAATCGCTCATTAAATCATAATCGCCCGACTTTATGTATTCAATTAGTTGTAAATATGTGGTAGATTCAGACTCTAAAAATGGAATATAGATATTTTCCACATCAAAATTTTTCAACAAACGCATTGCTCCACCTATATGATCGGCATCCGCGTGCGTCAATATCAAATAATCTATCGTTTTGTCCGTTCGATTGTTGAAAACTTTTTCTTTTATGTAGTTTGTAAATGTGACTGCGCTCTCTTTTGGCCCTGTATCTATCAGCAAAACTTCATCGTTTGGAAGATTGATCGCAATTGCATCCCCTTGACCAACTGATATAAAATGGACCATCAACCTATCATCACTTTCAATAATGAAAAATTGTTCAATCAAAATATTTTTCAATTGAGCGCTAATTTTGTCAGCAAAAAAGTTTGTTAATGACACGATTAACAAAAATATTAAAATAATTATTATCTTATTTTTCTTTTGTATATCTTTCATTGATTTTTTTCTTGTATTCACCCAAAAATAATCTTTTAATTTCAGGCATCATTTCCACTGTCGCTTGGTATCCCGCAGATATCATTTCGTCTTTACCCTGCACTTTTAAAGATGCAAATTTTTTCATATCTGGGCATATTACAATATCACTGCATTCCAATCCGTGCTTTGAATTATTAACAGACATAATTCCAACACTCGTAGTGAATTGTGTGATAAAACTTTCACTATTTGTTCCGCCCCCGCGCGTACAATTGCAATCGACAGTTATCACAAAATCGCACCCATTCATTTTCAACACATCAGCAGGAATGTTGTTGCGCACCCCACCATCAATCAGCGTCATATTTTTGTATTTAACCGGATAGAAAACGCCCGGAATTGCACAACTGCCAGAAACAATACTTGCTATATCACCTTTGTTGAAATGAATCTCGTTGCCCGTCTTCAAATCAACTGCCACTGCATAAAAAGGAATAGCCAATTCCTCAATTTTCTTAACAGGCATAATATTTTTGATTAAAGTTTGCAAATTATCCATTTTTGATGGCAAAAAACCCAATTTTGACTTCCTAAAATCGCTATTTTTTACATTTTTTGATAACTTGTACATTTGTTCATATTTCATTTTGGTAGCATATATCGCTCCGAACAAACTTCCCGCGCTCGCTCCCGCCACAGCATCAAACTCTATTCCATATTCTTCAAATGCTTTGAACGCACCAAGATGTGCAAATCCGCGCGTTCCACCGCCACTTAAACACAAACCCACTTTGTATTTTTTCTTAAATCTGTTTCGTTTGCGTTTTTCAAAATATTCTTTCAATTTCATATGATTATTATAAACTATAAATAGAATTTTAGGTAATGATTTAAGATTATTTTTTTGTCCAATACGCCATTTTATCAATTGAACATATATATTTTAGTTTAATAAGTGAGATTCAAAAGTTCAACGCGCTAACTAATATTTATAGATTCATTCAAACATAGAAACATTAATGTTTGCAAAATCGAAATGCTATAAATATGTTTTTTACTTAAAAATATTATTGCTTGTCCGTTTCAAAACTGCAAATTCAAAATAGTATACAATATGCACAAACAAATTAAAATCTTTGTTTTATATAAGGCATAATTTTATCTATTCATATATCTTATAACAGAAAAGACAATTCAGTTTGATAAAATTTTTTACTATAACTTCGCTATAAATTTACAATGTAAAAACTAAAAAAAATTTATTTTTATAAATTTTACCAATAAAATGTATTAAAAAACTAAAAAATCCTGAAAATTCAGGATTTTTTTAATTATTTACTTTGATCTTCGTTTGAACCAGATCCCTTTTTCTCACGAATCCTTGCAAGAATTTGCTTCGTGTTTTCAATATCTGCTTCCAAGTTCGCAATTTGATTTTCAAGTATATTGTTCGTATGCTCAAGAATTGGATATCTATCTTTGTTGGCATTGATCACTTCTTCACAATGGCTGACGCTCAATCTAAGCCCTTCCACCAATTCTGATTCGTTCAACACATTCTCTGCTTTTTCTTTGTCCAAGTCTACATAATTGTTTACCCCATAAAGAGATATTTTCTTGTTGGCAAGTTGCGCATCTTTCTTTCTCAATTTTCTGATATATTTTTCGTATTGTTTCATCACTCTTTGAAGCGGACGGAATTCTTTCATATTGATTTTATAATCTTTCTTCGCAACCTTCAATCTCTCTTCAAGTGTAGCAAGTCTTGCCAAACATTCTTCTTCCGTCATATTGACAGACACTTCTTCTTTCACAGTCCTAGCATCTTCAAGTTTTTGATTCATTTCAGCAAGTTGTGCTTTCAAATCTTCAATCTCTTTATTTGCCTTTTCTAGCTCTTCGCTATTGTCTTCAACCGGTTCAGGCTCTTCTTCCACTTCTTCCGGTTCCTCTTCAATTTCTTCTTCTGATTCAATATTATTCAATATGTCATCAATGTTGTATTTGGATAGTATTGAATTTTTATTATTAATGTTTTCTTCGTTGATTCTATCTTTCTCTTCATTTGCGACATCTCCAGATATCTCATCGAGTAAACTGTCCAAATCGTCATTGTCTTCTTCCACTTTAGCAGGCGCTGGAGCGGGTGCTGGAATAGGTGCAGGCGCTGGAGTTGGTTCTAGTTGTTCTTGTTTTTTCAACCTTTCTTCAATTTCTTTAATGTCATCATCCGAATCATTGTTTTCCAATAATTTGAACAACTCTTCATCTTTACTCTTTTTAATCTCTTCCTTTTCTTGTTGAGCTTTAGCAATATTGATTGCAGAAAAATCGTATTCATTAGTCCCTGTATTTTCCAACTGTTTATATTGACTATAATCTAAAGCTTCAGTTTTGGTATTGGTTGCCTGCCTATCCTTGTCAAACACTCCTATTATCATATGACCAATAAATGCGATAATACCACCAGCGATCACGACAATAGCGACAATAGCTATAATGCTAACAAAAGCCATCCACGCGTCCATAATATTTCTCCTTTACTATTTTTAGTTTTTTCTATTATACAGCAATAACGATAAATTTTCAATACCTTTTTAAAAAAATTTTGAAAAAAAATGAAAAATAAGCAAAAATTCGCAATTTTTTGTGTAATTTTTAGATTAATTGAAAAATCTGAGACCTTTTGGATATAAATTTTTGAATTTACCATCACTAATTTTGTAGCCACCCAAGGCGCATCCAGATATCAAAAGTGCACCATATCCGTCCGAACCTATGATGTCTAAAGTCTCACCACGCAAATATTTTTTCACTCTCGCGTCTGAAAAATCTAGATTAACTTGTTTATTAAATTTTGATCCAAATGATGAAAAAAGATAATGATTTAGATCAAAATATTTTTTCCTATCTTGACCTACTCTGACACCAATAGATAAATAATTGACATCTTTTTTGATGAAATATGCATCTTTGACGATATATGAAAAATCTTTATAATCATATATAATTGGTTGAAAATTTAGAAAATTTTTCAAAAATTCTTCAAATTTTTCATTTTTTTTCAAAAATAAATGATTTTTTGACACAAAATTATTTTTTTCTTTCTTTTTTAAGAGTGCTACAAACTGACCTTCACCTTTCACCTCGTGCGGATACAAGCGCACTGCTTCAGGCATATCCACTCCGCGCGAAAAAGGAAAATCAATATTTATCAATTCGTAGTCGTGCTGGGATAAAAATTTTGAAATGACATTTTCATTTTCTTCAAGCGAATAAGTGCAAGTTGAATAGATTAGATAGCCATTTTCTTTTAGGCATACATTTGCTTGCTCCAAAATTTCAAGTTGGCGAACGCTACACATATTTGGCAAATTTTCATTCCATTCTTTGACCACATCTTCACCCCGTCTGAACATTCCTTCCCCGCTACAAGGGGCGTCAACTAGGCAAACATCGAATTCGTTTACATAAGCGGTGGCAATATTTTTAGGGTCGTCATTTGCAACAATCACATTGTCTAACCCCATACGCTCAATGTTCGAATACAAAATTTGCGCGCGCGATTTTATGATTTCATTACTGACTAGCACGCCATTAGGTATTCGGTTCGCTATCTGAATTGATTTTCCCCCTGGACTAGCGCACAAATCTAGCACGACTTCATTCCCCTTAAAATTTAGCGAATTGATGGTGAACATAGCGCTAGGGTCTTGCACATAAAATGCACCCGCACAGTGCAACGGATGTTTCCCCAATTTCAAATTGTCAATATAAAAACCAGATTTTTCGTACGCGATTGGAGATAGTGGAAAATCCGCAATTTTTGTAAAATTTTCAGTGGATATCTTGTGATTATTCACGAAAATACCTTTTTGCTCGGGTTCGTTCAGGCTGGATAGAAACGAATCATATTTTTCACCCAAAATAGTGCGCATACGCTTTAGAAAAGACACATTCAAATTCAACATAATAAAATTATAGCAAATGTAGAAAAATATTTCCACATTTTCTTGATTTTTTTTTGATTTTTAACTAAACTATATAGTGATAAGGGGTAAAATATGCACGCATTAGATATTATCAGACAGAAGCGTAGATTTGAAATGTTCAGCGAAAAGACGAGAGAAAAAGTGCTAGAACTCAATTCTTTTTTCGGCAAATACAATATGAATTTTGAAGATAAGATAAAGAAGACTTTCACATATTATGATACGCCCAATCACGATTTGGAAAAATCGAATATAGTTTTGTATAAGACACAGATAGGAAAATTCACCGAACTAAATATGGCGACTGAAAAGATAAACACCACTTTTAGATACACCGTGCGCACAAACTACAAACATTTCACGAAGCAAATTAAACCGTATGATAGGATATTGCGACATAAAGATTTCTTGATCAATAATTTCAAAGCGATGTTTATGTCTTCAATCAATTTTGACCCAGAGTTTTTGATGCAAAAATTGCAAGTAGCGTATGTCATAGAGACGACTAGTATAGAATACCGCAGTGCGAATGTGACAGGGCTAAAGATAACATATTCTTTTGATCAAGACACATACACGAATTTTTACAACAATCAAAAAGCAACCGCAAATATTTTGACAATATATCAACATAGCGGAGAAAACACTAACGAAGATTTTGAAGATTTGATCAGCAAACTATTGCGATATTTGAAGGAATTGACGCCCACAAAGGAAACAAAAATTATGATAGCAAGGCGTATGACAATTCCGAAGCCGATACCTGCAAAAAATGATAAAGATGATAAAAAGAAAGGCAAGGATAAGAAGAAAGATAAAAACAAGAAAAAATAATTTCCTATGACAAAAAGCATAAATAAAATGATTTTGATAGTCGCATTTTGCTAAAAAGGTAAAATTAATTAAACAATTGCTATAAAATGATTGATAACAAAAGTTTTCAAAATTGATACAAATAAAAAGGACTTTGATTGCGGGGCGCTCCCCATTGCCTCAAAGCCCTTTTTTATATTTAACTTGTCATATTCTATATAAAATAATTTTCATAATTTTGATGCAGATTGATCAAAAATCGTTCTGTCTACGCGATTCAATTTCGTTTTGAACACTCAAGATTTTGCGATTTGATTTTTGCACCACACTTTAAACCTTATTACGCCATATTGTTTGCCTATCTTGCAATCTTTCGTTTGCATTTGGCAATCAATTTGAAAATTTTTATTCTGCTTCAGTTTGGTCAATCGCCCCTTCGTCCACTTCTTCTTCCTCTGGTTCAGGGATGTCGTCTTCTAGATAAACGCCCACCATTTCTTCTGGTTCGTCAAAATTGTTGTTGATAGCCAATCTATGAAGATAGTCATTGCTTCCTACCGTTTTATAAAAATACACATACTCACTATCAAGGTCAAAATATTTGTCTTCGCTCAAATCTGTGATTGTGGCAAGCGTTTTGATATCAGATTCGCTCCCCGCCATAATATTTGCATAACTAACCATTTTGATAGCGTTGTTGTTGTCATAATAAACGATATAGCCATTGGCAAAACCAATTATGTTGATTTCAGTCACTTCTTCGTCTGCATCCTCGATCATCCTAATGGCAGGTTCGGTGTCCCCATAGATGAAAAATTCAATAGTGTTTTCAGTGACTGCGACAATGCAATTGCCTTCCGGTGTCATTTCCAAACTAGAATATATGCTGGTATCAACCGGTCCACTACGCTCAAATGCGGAATTGTCCGCGATATGTGAACGCATCATAATATTGCGACTATTGGCGTTGTCTGTGATATAGATGTAACTATTTGTCACAAAAGTGGCAGTCATTGAAGCAGGAGATGTCATATAGGTAGAAGAAGAATTTGACACAATATCATATTTCTTCAACACATAATCGTCCGATTCGCTATCCTGCACTACATAGAAGATTTTTGAATAACTATTTGCAATATATTCGTTGCTAGAATCTGGCATAACGACGCTAGTTGCGTTCGTGGCGATAGTGGATACAGATTTTGAATTTGCGTCCACACGGATCAAACGATTGCTAATATCGTCATTGTCAAGATTGGTGCCCTTTTCGTAAACTAAAAGGTAGACATTTGAATTATGTGAATAATATTGATATTCCAAATTCGAGTGCTCCACTTCAGTCTGATACAATCTTTCCACATCGCCCGACTTATTCAATCTAATGCGGTAGAAGTCCACACGATTTTTCGCCCAAACTTCGTCTCCCGATTCGTTCTCCTGACACGGACTGGTGAAATACAAATAATCACCGAAAATGTATAAGCCGGTCGCTTCAAAACCGCATAGACGGTCAGACATAGTGCGATAATAATCGTCATCAAGCAAATTGTCTTCATTCAAAATGAGATTGCCATTATTGTCAAGCTTTGCGATCATCAGCGCGCCGAGCGTATAACTAGCATTTTGACTGCTCATATCTTCACTCGACTGATAGCCATTGACAAAATAGATATAATCGCCTTTTTGCACCGCGAGCCCACCATTGCCAAAAGTATCAAGAGTAGAATTTGGATAAATATAATCGTCGTCATCCCCCTTACCGCAAGCAGAGAGTGCGAACGCGAATACACATAAAATAAGACATACAAATATTTTAATAAAATTTTTCAGCTTTAAATTCAAATTTTTCATTTCCATCCTCGTAAATATTATTGCCAAATAGATAGATTAATAATAACATATTGGAAATTTTATGTCAATTCCTTAACATTCAAAAATTGAAAACTTTATGTAATAGTGCGCGAATTTTGTCATTGAAAATAAATTTTTTCAAATTTTTAGGTCAAACAAATTTTATCAAAGAAAAGATTTTGAATTGAAGGCAAATTTTTTTCAAAATTTTCAACGCATATATTAAAAAATTTTCAACAAAATTATATGCTAGAATTTCAATTTGCAAAAAGGCAAAGATTTTCAGAATAATAATTTTAATAGCGCGCAAAGGATAATATATGAAAATTTTAAAAATTTTATGCAGAAAACAAAAAATAATATATTTTTCTTTCATAACTACAAAAAAAATAAATATTTCTACATATTTCTTGTCATATATAAAAATTTTCAATGATATAATATCAATATGAGAAGTAAAACTATTATAATTTCAAATGTGGATCATTCCTCAAATCTTCAATCTTCCGGCAGAGGAATATTGACTTTGTATCAAGAAAATGGCAATTCGCTGAAATGCAAATTGCGACTATACCAAATGGAGAAACTGAATAAATTTTGCAAACTTGGAATATATCATAACGAAAAAGTATATTCTGCCAATTTGATTGATAAAGGTGAATGTTATGAGTGCACATTTTCGGGCGAATTTGATATAAATTCAGATTTTTATACCGCGCTGATTGACACAAGTATGGGCAACAAAGTGCTATTAGGCGGAGGCACTTATGCAGGATATTATTTTGACGATAGTTCAGTATTTTCCGATCTGGACAGCGTAGAAAATGCAAAGGATGGCGAGAAAAAAAGTGTAGATTCAGACGACTTTGAACTAATGAGATGTGCAAATTGCGAATACAAAAAATGCTTTTATTCGGGCGCAAACTATCAAAATGAAAATATAAATAACGGCAGTGAAACAGCGCACAAAAATGCGCTATACAATGACGACAGCGCAGGCAAATTTGTGACCAATCTAAAAAATGATAGCGCGTTTGACGAGCAGATAGAAGCTGGCAACAATCTTCAAAATGACAATGAAAATACGGACGAAAAAAAGGATATGGCGCAAAGAACAAACATACTAGACTCAATCGTGCCACAATTCAAATATATATTCGAAAACTATCCTGCGGATGAAGATTTGAATAGACTGATTGAACATAGTAAATTCGTAAAAATCGGTGAAAATGGCGAACAATATTCAATAGGCGCAATCTATGACAACGAACAAATAAAATATATATGCTATGCCGTAAGATGTGACTACAATGCTAGCGTGCCAGAAGAATTGGGCAAAAACTATCAGTGGCTCCCGCTAGATCAGGAAGATCCATTGAGCGAAGGATATTATATCGTATATCAGGATGCGCTAGATCTAAAAATCGTGGAAATTGAAAATTAATTTTGACTTAAATTAGTTTGCGCGCACTTCACATTGTTTTAATTTATTAGTATACTTTTTACCAAATTCGTTTTTATTTTATATTTATATTTGTTATTATATTTGTTATATTTTGATTCTATTTGTTTATTTTTGGTATTCTATTTATATTTGTTTTATGTTAGATTTTTATTAACTTATCTTTTATCTAAAATTTATTATATTTTTCGCTATGTCTAGATTTGTTTAATTTGTCTAACTTAAATCAGTTTGATTATATTTATCAATACTTAATATTTAGTTTTTTTCAACTTAATTGGATAAAATAATTATGATTTTGATACAAAAAAACTCGCTGATGCGAGTTTTTTATAGCTAATTCGATTGATTAAGCAGCTGGGAATAAGAATGCTGCGATTTTATCAACTGTAGCAGCAGTACCGCCAACTTGAGCATCGCCACCATCATTCCAGTTATCTGACTGAACAGATCTTGCTTCAATAGTGATATTAAGAGTTGCGCCCATCAATTTATTTTCACTGATGTAATCACCTGTATCATTATCTTGGATCCATTCATCATCTGCTGTGAACACCAATTTATCGCCAGTGATGTTAATAGTGACAGGAGAATCTACTTCTGTGCTTGGAACAGGTGTAGGAGTGGTAGTAGCTGCCAATACAAATACATTTGTATACTTTCCGGTACCTGCTACCCAAGTTGAACCTGTGTATGGTGTGCCAGACAACAATCCACTTGGAGATGCAAGTGATGTACCAGCCAAACTCAATGGATCATCTGATGCATCGGTTGCAGTGATAGTCACTCTGATAGCTATGTATGAATTTGTACCTGAAGAAGTAGGAGTCAATGTCAAAGCACCTGTAGACAATTCATCTCCTGGCACTACATTTGTAAGAGAAGCGGTGAGGATAGCGTCATCATTGGCTTCCAACTTGATACTACCTGTAGTGAATTCTCCAGTAGTTTTCTTAGTAGCTGTAGCAGTAAAGTATGCATAAGTACCGCCGAATGCAAGCATAGCGACCATAGCAATTGCCATTATAATGATGGCAAAAGTTGACTTGGACATTTTTTTCTTTTTAGTTTTTGTCATTTTTTACCCCTTATAAAAAATTTTTTATGGTTTTCGACTAACCATTGCCCTTTCGGGCTGATTTCATTATGCACAAATTGAATTGCAAACATTTTGAAATCTCTTTTGAACGAGTCAATGCATTTAACTCATTCAATGTTTGGAAATACCAAACAAATTTGCAAATTTATTTGTGAGTTTTCACTCTAAACATCCTACATCGACAATCGGATATTTACAATTCAATTTTAGGAAATTAAAATACATAAGTCAACCATTTTAAGCGAGTTTTTAAAAATAATTTAATTATATCCGATAAATTTTGAAAATTAAAACTAAAAATATGAAAAAAATACTAATTTCAAGTCATTGCGTAATAAAAAATGAATTGCAATTTTATTAATTATCCATTATTGATAAATTTTATAATTCCACATCATTTAAAATCTATCAAAATATTATATCAATTTTTTTACGATTTAATAATATTATTATAATTTTAATTGTGTGAATTATATTATCAATTTATATTTATATATAAATACCTTAATAATAAATACAATTAGCAATTCATAACTGTTATGATTTTAATACAAAATGTTTTAGAATCTGATAAAATTTGATTGAACATTCTAGCCTAGGCGGGAGAGCGTGTGCGCCGTTTCATTCTCTGAAAGTGCATATTGCAATTCTTCTAGCACCCTTTCCACATCGCGAACGAAAATTTGGTCATATTTTTTGCATACCGGCAATATTTTGGTGCAAAATTCTTTGTACTTTTCTCCACGCAAATACACATCCACATTATCTCCATAAGATGAGTCTAAAAATGTCTGCCTTCTGCCATTTTCTTGCCAATCTGCGCCCAATCGGTTGATTTCATATATTGTGCGCTTTAGGTCGTCAAAATAATGATAAAAGTCTATTATTGCTTTCATTTCTTTGTCTTGTTCTTTTAGTTGGGTTATCTTCGGGCGGATATTTGTCAATATCTCTTGACATTCTTCCGCTGTCATCCCGCCTATGCTCGCTATTATTTCATCATATATCTTTGAGATATCTACATCTTGGTATAGATAGTGACCTTTGCTCGCCATTAGATTTTTGGGCAAGTGTACTCTAAAATTGCGCGACATTATCTTACAGCCACGGTATATTCGCAATTGGTCAACTGCCTCGTCCTGATTGAGATTTTCATACACCGCTTTGAAGCGAAGCGAATTTTTCAACGGAATCTCTAGCGTGTCATACAGTGTGTAATACATCAGCCACGCTTTCACTCCATAATTTTGCAACCGCTCTAATCGTTTGTATCTATTGATGCAGGTTTGCACTTCCCTTCTGTTGCGCGCAAATTGCGCTATCATTGTGCGCTCCGCGCCGTCTAAATTGCTGGCTAGTATTTCTCCATTTTGCGTGCGGTCCACTTTCATTATATAGTCGGGCAGTTTCAATGAGTTTATATCTTTTGCATATTTGGCATAAAATTTGTACGCCACGAATGGATACATCGCGCGGATCGAATTCATATATTGCATATATCGTAGCCAATCGTACACACGCGAATTTGACTTCGCTTCGTTTTGCCTATCGCGAAAAAATTGCTCGTCAAATTCGGGCGGATAAACTACGGGCGCTGTGGCGTTCGACTGATCGCCATCCACTCGTTCGCCTTGCCTTTTCGCTTTCGATTGCTCGCGCGCTCGCGTTTCGGGCAAAATGTATTCGCCCGTTTCTTCGTCCCGTTCTCCACTGCTATAATATGCAAAACTCATATCTTCTCCTTTTGTTCGGCTATCTGATGATCTCGTCTATCTTCCCGCCACCATAGCACATCCCGTCCGCTGAATACAACACCGCAAACTGACCGGGCGTGACTGATCGCTGTGGCTTGTCGTATGTCAACTCTATTGTGCTGTCATCTATTATCTTCATATACGCCTTTTGATCGGGCTGGCGGTAGCGCAATTTTACATATACCGTAGTCGGCTCGTACAATTTGTCCGTTATCCAATTGAACTCGCGCACTATTGACGCACGCGAATACATCTGCGCACATTCTCCACAACTCACTATCAATGTGTTCGTCTTCATATCCTTGTCCACCACGAACCAGCGCGCGTTGTCATACCCGTTTAACCCGCCTATGTTTAACCCGCGCCTTTGCCCTAATGTGTAATACATCAAGCCCTCGTGCTCGCCTACTACATTGCCTTCTAAATCTACGATCTTTCCTTTGCGCGCGGGCAAATAATTCTTCAAAAATTGCCTGAAATTTCGCTCCCCTATGAAACATATCCCCGTGCTATCCTTCTTCTCCGCGGTGATGAGTCCTAATGATTTTGCTATCTTTCTAACTTCTGTCTTGTCTATGTCCGCCAACGGAAACAATGTGTATTTCAATTGCTCTTGGCTCAATTGATTAAGAAAATATGTCTGATCTTTGTTTAAATCGTGCGATTTGTATAAGTACACTTTGCCGTCTTTATCCACTCGCTTGCAATAATGTCCTGTGGCTATATAGTCCGCACCTAATTCTAACGCATATTTCAAAAATGGTCCGAATTTGATTTCCTTGTTGCACAAAACATCTGGATTGGGCGTCCTGCCACGCTCGTATTCTTCTAGAAAGTATTTGAATACTCGCTCTTGATATTCTTTTGCATAATTCACCGTATAATATGGAATGCCTATTTTGTTCGCAACGCGTTTCACATCTTCAAAATCTTGCTCCGCTGTGCAATATCCGTTTTCATCCTTTTCTTCCCAATTCAGCATAAAAAGCCCTATGACATTGTATCCTTGTTTCTTCAACAAGTATGCCGCCACAGATGAATCTACTCCGCCACTCAATCCTACTACTACTGTTTTCATATTTTTCCCTTTATACTTTAATTTTTGTTTTTCCTTTTATCCTTTTAGTTTGTTTTATATTTTGATTTTGATTTTTTATTTTTCTAATTTTAATTTGATTGTCTTTTTAATTTTTAATTTTTATTTTTCTAGTCGCCATTTTAGTTTTTATTTTATACATTTTGTTTTTTATTTTTTGTGATATTTTTATATTTTTCTCAAAAAATTTATGTTTTTTTCGCGTTTTTTATATAATTTTTGCATTTTTTATATAATTTTCGCGTTTTTTATTTTTATCTATATACAATTTTTTATTGATTTTTCCCCGACTCTAAAATTTTAATTGAAACAAAATTCCAATTTTATCTAGGCAGGCTGACAGGAATCTTGAACCGATTTATCGCCACCTTTGCCATATCTATTATCCACATAAATATCACTATTCCCCATATCAGCACCAAGAATGTGAATATCTCCCACAGTTCACCCGAAGGACGAATGTCTAGCACTCCCGTTATAATTGCGTTTATGATTCCTATTATAAAAAATATGGTGAAAAATATTCCGCGTTTTGTCCTGCCCACATAATAGTTGTGCGCACCCATAAATCCTAAAAATATCGTCAACAGCATCAACTTCCACCTTGCCACATCGCTAGGGCATCCCGATCTATATACCACTCTATCTTTATCGCCCTGTTTTAGCGCTAGTTTGGCTTCGCTATTGGTCGCCTGATCGAATTTGATGAAATTCAATCTACACTTTGGACACACCATTATCTCTTTCGGCATCTTACAATTACACCTTGGGCAATGTTTGTTTTCAAATATCCTCATATTTTTATTATACCACATTCATTATTTTTTGTAAAGACTAGAAAACTTTTTATATCACTAGATTTTTTTTCGATTTTATTGTACACTATATTTATAGGAGTGGTTATGATTATTATTTCGTGCGATCACGCTGGCTATGACTACGCTCATAAGTTGATGGCTTACTTCGACAAAAATCAGATAGAATATAATTATATGGGACCTAGCGAGTATAATAAGGACGACGATTATCCCGACTTTATCTCGCCCGCTAGCAAGGAAGTGTTGAAAAGTAAGGACAATTGGGGCATCTTCTTTTGCGGAAGCGGAATTGGCGCTAATATCGTCGCCAATCGCTATAAAGGCATTCGGGCTGTCTGCGCATACGACTATACTGTGGCTTATCTCGCCAGAAAAGACGAAGATGCTAATGTGCTAACTTTGGGCAGTAGGCTCACTTCTTTTAGATCCGCTTTGAAAATAATTAAAGTATTCTTGACTAGCGAATTTGAAGGCGGTAGACATTCTAGGAGAATCGCTAAATATTAATAATTATTAGATAATTATACATTTTTATCTTGTTTGTTTCGTCCTTCATTTTTCATTATAAATAATCATTTTTTCTTTTTATTTTGTTATTGTATTTTAATTATCTATTTTATTTTTCATTTTAATTTTATTTTTTATTTATTTTTTAATTTTTATCTTTTTTTAATTTTAATTTTTCATTTTAATTATTATTTTTTGTATGTATTTTATATTAAAAAGTTGTTTTATTTTTCAATAACTTATTTTTTTCATATTTTTTAATTTATTAGCGTTTGCTTTTTTATTTTTAAATTCTATTTTCATAATTAGTTTAATATCAAAATTAATGAGATAAATTTTGATTGTTGATTTATCTAAATTTCGGTGTATACCTTGAATCTGCGCTTGTCAGATCTTGCACATACGCATTTTTTAACCCTAATTTTAGCGCATAGTTCACCACGCGTTTGTACTCTATTGGTCTGATTTTTCGATTGATTTCGGGATAATTTTTTGCGTCATACCTAGGTTCGTATTGACTCATTATGCTCACTATGCTATCCCTGCCTAGATTGTCCGCAATAAATTGCAAACATTTTATGCTATCCGAACTATGACTAGGCAACACTAGGTGACGAATGATGATTCCCTTTTTCATTAGTCCATTTTCTATTATGTCGTTTGGCTGAAGCGATTTCATTTTAATGAGCGCTTTACTAGCGTTCGCAACATAGTTTGGCGCTTTGCTATATTTTTGCGCAAGCGAATCATCAAAATATTTGAAATCTACCAAAAATATATCCACCAATCCACGCAACATCTCAATCATCTCTTCCGTTTCATATCCATTTGAATTCCACACCACCGGAATCTTTGGCTTATATATCTTCAATGCTGTTGCTATCTGATACGCAAATTGCGTGGGGGAAACTAGATTGATATTGTTGGCACCGCGTGCTTCTAACTTTTTCATACTTTCAATAAATTCGGATATCGTGAAAATCTTCCCCTTCCCGCCCTGACTGATCGGATAATTTTGACAAAATACGCACTTCAAATTGCACCCTGAAAAAAATATCGCTCCACTGCCCTTTTTCTTTCCGCTGATTATGGGCTCTTCGTATTTGTGTAGCATTATCTTTGATATCTTCAAATCATTTGTTTGATTGCAAAACCCTAGTTCTTCACTTCGATCTATGTTGCATTTCCTTGGACATAAATTGCACTTCATATTATCAGTTTAATTTGTTTAGTTTGTTTTGTCAACTATGTTCTATCATAGACAAGTCTTACATATAATTAATTGAGGTAATTGATATGAAAAAGAAAATTTTAGTTTTTTTATTGCTCTCCGTGTGTCTAATCTCATTTTCAGCGTGTGGCAGTAAAGATATTGACCTATCCCAATACTTGATTGAAAAACGCTCCACACTTTATACCGCAGAAGACGAATTGTATTCCGTTTCGTTCTCATCCGGCACGCGCGAACAAGATTACAAATTGGATGGAATTGTGGGCGAAATGGTAGATTTCGGCATCGTCACTCTATCTAGACTAGACAACGCCCCGCTTGCTGATGATAGCTACACTTATACAGTACAAATCAACGATCAAACATACACTGGATTTTTGGAAAAAAGCAGTGTAGACAATTCATATTTGGCAGATATTGGCGTGAGTGCGCCCGCAGATGCTAGCGTCAAAATTCAAATCACTTTCACGGGATATAGTTTCAATGAAGAACTATCAAACACTTCAAATCAATTTTTGATTGATGCGGATAAGGCAATTGAAATTGCTAATGAGAATTTGAAAGAAGAATTGAAAAATGTCACTTCGGACAAAAATAATAAGATTGAAGTGGTGCTGAAAAATCTGAAAGATTATTCAAATAGCGAACTGAAAAATTATTATTGGTATGTAGGGGTGATATCCACAAATGCGGACACGCTGGGCATCTTGATAGACGCGTCTAGCGGAGATGTGGTGGCTAAAAAGGTTTAGATATTAGTTGAATCTAAATTCAAATACTATTTACTTAAAAAAAATTGAATAAAATTAACACGAGCATACCCGAAAATTAAACTAATAAAAAATCCACCAGTGAACCTGGTGGTTTTTCATTTGAGGGTAAAACCCTCCTTTCGTAGCCCACAAGAAATCTTGTT
>CALWKA010000010.1 GCA_944381155.1 uncultured Clostridia bacterium | reverse complement strand
TCTAAATATTAATTTCTAGCAAGGCAATAATATCCGTTGTATATAATTTATACTTTGAAACTATTATACCCTTTAAGGCAAACAAAAGTCAACTAAACAAAATTAATTCCAATTGATTTGTATGTATTAAAAAAGGTTAAAAAGTTAATCAAAACATAATATTTTAAAAATTTTTATGTATATAATTTTAATCAATTTATTTTAGATTTAGAATTAAAAACATCTTTTATATTATAAAGTTTTTAGCATAATATTTTTCATTTGTATACAATTTTAAATCAAATTCATTTGAATTATTTTTTTACAATATTTATCTAAATTATTAATTTGATGCTCTTTATATTTTTGTTTCTTGAATAAATTTTTTTTATTACTTCGTTTTTAGTAGTTATCAATATTTTTTATTATTCGTTAATTGCAAATAATAATTTTATTCGCTAAATTTTTTACTTGATTAATTTACTTTTAAAATCAATAAATTTCGTTAATTTTCAATTTTTATGTGAAAAAATTTCAAAATTTATAAAAAATATTATAAAAATCATATATTTTAGCGTATTTATTTACAAATTTTTAAAATTTTTAAGATTAAAAATAAGACTATAAAAATTATCCTATACGACGACAGAAAAAAGAAGGTATAAAAAATTAACCTTCTTTTTTTAATTAAATTAGCAGATAAAATTCAACAATTAAAAATTATAAAATATATTCATCCAACAATTGCTCGATTCTATCTACTCCGATTCTTTTTTCAGCACTTGTTGGAATAATCATAGATTTATTAAAGCGCAAAGATCGGGAAATATTGTCTATATTTTTGTTCAAATCAGATCGAGATATTTTATCAATTTTAGTCATAATCAAAACAATAGGTATTTCATTTTCTGCCAAATAATCTATCATCTGTTTGTCCAACTGCGAGGGCGAATGTCTACTATCTAAAAGTACCATAACAAGTTTTAATTTACTATTATTCACAAAATAATCATTCATTACCGCATCCCACGCATTTGTGGTGTTTTTGCTTGCTTTTGCGAACCCATAACCCGGCAGATCAACAATATAAAATTTGTTGTCTATGTTAAAATAATTTACTAATCTAGTACGGCCAGGAGTTGAACTCGTCTTTGCCATTTTTTTATTGTTTGTAAGCAAATTAATCAAACTGCTTTTGCCAACATTGCTTCGCCCTACCAGTGCAATTTGCGGTAAATCGTCTACAATAAAATCCGATTTTTTCTCTGCACTTTTTATAAAATTCGCATTAATAAATCTCATACTTCCTCTCTTTCGAATATTAATATTTATTAAAATAATCATTTTAATTATAACAAATAAAACTTTATTTCGTCAAATTTTATTTTGTGCTTTATTGTTAAAAGTCTATCTTTGGGGTTATCGTTTATTTTTATTTTTTGTCTTTTTTCAATATTTTAGGGCAATATTTTTTAAATTTATTTGATGCTATTTCAATTAATCTAAAACAAAATTTTATAATATCATCTAAAAATGTCGGCAATATCACTTGATTTTATCGAACAAATGTTCTATAATATTAATAGGAGATGTAAGATGTCTAAACGAGTCATATTTCATATTGATATGAATAATTTTTATGCATCAGTAGAATGTCTATTGAATCCCAACTTGAAAAACTATGCAGTCGCTGTAGCGGGTGATCCTAATAAACGCACAGGCATAATACTTGCAAAAAATTATTTGGCAAAAGTGTATGGTGTAAAAACAGGTGAAGCTATTTGGGAGGCAAAACAAAAATGCCCCACTCTTATCACCGTTGCTCCGCATTTTGATAAGTATCAAGAATATAGCGAAAGAGCGCGCAAAATTTACTATCAGTACACAGACATTATTGAACCTTTTGGAATAGACGAATGTTGGCTCGATGTCACCGATAGTTTAAAATTTTTCAATTCCACACCGATTCAACTTGCAAAAAAAATACAGGATCGTATTTATGATGAATTGGGATTATCCGTATCAATCGGAATTTCTTGGGGAAAAACCCTAGCTAAACTGGGTAGTGATATGAAAAAACCGCGCGGACTGACATTAATAGACGAAAAAAATCATATTGACATTTTAAAGACTCTTAAAGTGGACGATATGATTATGATAGGCAAACACACAGCTAAAAAATTAAGAATGATGAATGTGAATAGTCTATACGATTTATATTTAATGGATCCAAAATTGTTGCGACACCATTTTGGAATTGTTGGACTATATCTTCATAATGCAGTGAGTGGAATTGACGATGATAAATTAATTACTCCAAAAGATGAGGACACAAAAAGTGTTGGCAATGGCGCCACTGCAGTAAAAGATATGACAAATATAGAAGAAATTAAAGATTTTTTGCACGATCTAGCAAGCAAAGTTTCAAAGCGATTGCGCGCACACAAATTTTGTGCAAAAACAATTCACCTAACAATCAAATATGCGGATTTCACATATTCATCTGCACAAAACACTATGGATCATTATTTTAGCAATGAACAGGATATATTTAATTATTCATTTGAAATTTTTTCTCATCTTGCAGGAGATAAGTTTGCGCCCGTACGCGCATTAAGAATTTGCACAACAAATTTGATAAATAAATCGGATGAATTTCAAGTAAATTTATTTACCAATGAGAAAAATGAAAAATTATGTTCCACGGTAGATTATTTGAAAGAAAAATATGGGAACAATATAATTTCGTTTGCAAAAGATTATAAAGAATTTTAATTGCGTATAATATTAGTATGAAAAAAATTGCTATCATACTAATTGCAAGTTTTATCTTTACATTAGGTCTTTGTGCGTATAAAACTTTTCAAGCTCTTACTCACCCTATCAAATATGAAAACATCATTGAAACTTGGTCAAAAGAATTTTCAATTCCATCTTACATTGTCGCGAGCGTGATAAATGTTGAAAGTTCGTATGACGAAAAAGCGGTATCAAGCAAAGAAGCGTTGGGACTAATGCAAATAAAATTATCAACAGCACAATACATTTGCGAATATTACAAATTGGATGAAACGATTGAAAAAAGCGATTTGCTTCAAGCCCCAAAAAACATTGAATATGGTTGCAGATATTTGAAATATCTTATGAATAAATTTGATGATACATTCACCGCGCTGTCCGCCTACAATGCAGGAGAAACGCGCGTGAGAGTTTGGTTGAAAGATGAAAATTATTCTTTGGATGGAAAAACTTTGTATAATATACCATACAAAGAAACTAATAATTATATAGAAAAAATCAAAAAAAATATAAAATTTTACAAAAAAATATATAAATAATTCAATATTTTCAACTATATTTTGTAAATTTTATAAATTTTTAAAAATTTTGATTGATTGATAAAATTAAAAAATCGTATTTCTATTTTGAATTTTTGTCGTCAATATTTTCTTTTGAATTGCAACATTCTTCATTTGATTTAGAACTAATTTTATTATTTTTATTTTTTTGCCTATTGAATTTAATCAATTTTATAGCAATCAAAATAATCAAACTGACAACATATATTCCGCTAAAAATTCCTGATAATACATACAAATATTTGACAATAAATGCATAGCCCAAATTGGATAAAATTAGATTAAACAATACTATCATCAAGGGGACAAAAATCGTCTTTTTATCTTTCGCAATAATTCGCTTGCTATTATGACTACATATCATTAATGTTGAAAATAATCCTAACAACAATGTAGCAAAATAAATATAATAGAACGATTTTGAAACTTGCTTACTTAATTCAAACATCGGCATATCAGTGACAAAATTATTGCTTGCAAACACTAAAATGTTTAGTAAAATAATTAAACAAATACTTAATATTACAGTGATTTTCCCTTTTGATTTCAAATTAGTTTCAAACAAAACTGGCAACGCTGCAATAAAATTGTTTACCCCAAATAGCAATCCATAATAAATAGCCATTGCTCCATTCTTCGCAGTAATAGCCATATTTACATTTTCTGGATTTATATTTTTGATTGAATTTAATACAATCACCGCTATCATTATTGGAATTATTAAGTTGGCAACGAATTTAATTTTGTTTATTCCGCCTAATAAAATAAAAAATGTGATTACTGACAAAATTATTGACGGTATTTTATAGCCTATACCTAAAAATGTTTGAAACAAATAATCCGCCCCTGCCAGCATACCTGCACTAGTGATAGCAAAATTAATTAGCATAACGATTTCAGAGATTTTGCATAATTTACCAAAAATTTCGTTGTTAAATTCGCTATAACTTTTTAGTTCACATTTTTTCCTTATATAATCAATGATAAAAAATAGATAAATATAAAGTATTCCAAAAGACAACAGCCCGATGAGCGATCCTGCATCAAAATCGAAAAAGAAGACATATATTTCTTTCCCAGAAGCAAAACCCACACCAATGACTGCGCTTAATATTAAAAAATAGTCCACTATAGTGGACCATAATTTAGTTCCACTTCTCATATCTATATATATGAGAAAGAATAAAATATAATTACTTATCTAGCATAATAATTCTACCGCAATGTTCACAAGGAAGCATCTTTTTCGTCTTTAATTTTTCTATGAAATTCAAAGGTAATTCCACTTTGCAACCGCCACAAAAATTTTCTTCTAATGGCACATACACAGGGAAAATTCCATTTGCTTTCATTTCTTTGTATTTGGCATATTTTTCCTTGTCTTCCACTTTTGGTTCTAATTCTTTGATCTTCTTTTCAAGTTCTGCAATCTTTGGGGCAACTTCTTGTTTCTTCGCTTCTATTTTTGCTTTAATCGCGCCTGAACGAGATTTTGCTTCGGTCAATTTGTTTGAAAGTTCTGCACTTTTCCTAACTATCTCTTCAGATTTTCGCACCAAGTCTTCTACCCTTCTATGCTCCTCACTCAATTCGCCTACCAAACTATTTGCGTCTGAAATCAAACTGGCAATGTTGTCTAAATTGATATTCTCAACATTGCGTTTGTGTATTATTTCGCTATTGCCTTTATATTTAGAATATTTGCTTGAAGCCGAATTGAAATTTTTTATGATTTCATTTGCCTGTGCCTCAAGTTGCTCAAACCTATTTCGCCCATCTTGCAATAATTTTTTGTAATTTTTAAAATCAATGCTTGCAGGGCATCTATCAACTTCACGCAAAAGTGCACGAATTTGCCTATCTAATTTTTGTATCTCTAAAATTGTTTTCATCCATTATCTCCCTTTCATTCCTTTGTCATCATCGTCGTCAGACAGATCGTCTCTCAAGCGTTTCAACTTCGATGGATGACGCAATTTTCGCAAAGCTTTTGCTTCTATTTGACGAATTCGTTCACGAGTGACAGAAAATTCTCTGCCTACTTCTTCAAGCGTCCTAGGATGAGCATCGTCAAGCCCATAACGCAACCTAATAACCTTTTGCTCACGCGGAGTCAGCGTCTCAAGCACACTCATCAACTGCTCTTTCAACATATTTTGTTGAGTGATTTCGTGCGGAGAAAGTGCATTTTCATCCGGAATAATATCCCCAATTTTGCTATCTTCTTCATTTCCCATTTTGCTTTCAAGAGATATTGGATCTTGCGAAATTCGCTGAACTTCAATGACCTTATCCACCGTTGTATTCAACCGCTCTGCAATCTCCTCAACAGTTGGATCTCTGCCTAATTCTTGCAATAATTCACGCACCGCTCTGCTGTGCTTTAACATTGTTTCAACCATATGAACAGGTGTTCTAATCAATCTAGCGTGATCTGAAATCGCACGCGTAATACTTTGACGAATCCACCAAGTGCCATAAGTGGAGAATTTATACCCTTTGGTATAGTCAAACTTGTCCACCGCTTTCATCAAACCCACATTTCCTTCTTGAATCAGATCAAGAAATGGCATTTTATTTTGATAGCGTTTAGCTATGCTCACCACTAGACGCAAATTTGATTCACGCAATTTATTTCTCGCGTATTCGCTATGCTCTTCAATGAGTTGTCTGCTGAGTTCACGCTCTTCCTCTGGCGTCAAAAGCGGAATGTTACCTATTTCTTTCAAATACAATTTGACTGAATCATTCACATTGATTTGACTGATAATATCTTCAAATTCCTTATCCGAAGGAACTTCCGTCTTTTCAGTAATCGTTATTCCGTTTTCTATCAAAAATTGTTTGATTTGCTCTACTTCGTCTGCTGTGATATCCTCATATTTGCCTATCAATTTGCTACACAATCTATCTTCAGATATTGCCTTTTGATGTATTTCGTTCATTTGTTGCAACAATTTTTGTTTTATCTCATCAATGTTTACCATTTTCTTTCTCCTCAAATTCTTCTATTATTTTTTCCCTAATCCAATAAAGTATATAATCATTAAAACTAATTTTTGCACTAGCTTTATAATGCTCCAAAGCCTCTATCAAACCCATATTTGCCACTTGCACCAAATCTTGAATGTCAATGTCTTTATGCAAAGTATGGTAATTGATACATAGATATAGCACTTCTATAAGTTTTGAATTTATAATCTTTTCGCGAATATTTTTATCTCGATTTTCTTCATATTGTTTCAAAAGATTGTTTAATTCCTTGTTTGATATCTTTTTTATTTTCTTGAGATCGATGTGATAATCTAGTATCTTTTCTAGATCCGTTTCATCACATTCGTTGGTCATACTCGGCTGAAATTTTGATATAAAATATGTGTGAATGTCTGACCGTTTGTATCGTCCGTTTTTTGCCAACTCTTCATATAATTTGTCAATATCTCGAACTCCCAAATTTTCCAAATATTTATATAAATTGTCCGTTTTGTCTATTTTTATCACTAGTTTGATTTCTCCTTATTGATTTTTTCTTGTATCTCTTTTATCTTCGGCAAATATGAAATTTGCTCGTCCACAGTTTTGCTATTTTTCATTTTCGTTTTCAATTCATCCAACGATTTAGACAACTCATAAATTTTAACTCGTTTAATGGTGTCTTCAAGATATTGATTGTAGACATCTTCGGGCGGAAATTCATAATTGATCACCTGATCTATCAGCGACTTATCTTCAATGTCAAAATTGTCAAACAACATTGATACATTATAATCAGAATTATTGTCAATTTTTTCTTTTAAAAACGCATACAATGAACTTAATTCATCGTCCGAATCAAAAAGTCCTGACAAATCATCAATATTTTTTATCTTTTTGTACAAAATTGACGATAATAACATTATTTTGCTATCTTTTATGTATTTATTGCTTTCTGTATCAATTTTTGAATCCACGATTTGACTTTCATCATTTTCTTTATGTTCGGATGTCATCAAACTTTTTCTCAATGCATCAATCGGAATTTTTACCAGCCTTTGAACTTCTGCTAGATATATTTCTCTTTCTGCAGGGGATGAAAATTTTGATATATAATTCAATGCTTCATTTATGTATTTATTTTTATCCGAATTAGATTCAAGGTTATATTTTTTAGCGCTATCTTTTAGCACAAAATCTATACAATCAACCGCGTTGCTTAACAAATTTAAAAATTCTTCTTTCCCGCGTTTTTTCAAAAATTCATCTGGATCTTTCGCAATATTTAGATCAAGCCTAACCACCTTCACATTAAGATCAAGAGATTTTAGCGTATCAATTGCTTTGTATGTCGCTAGATTGCCCGCTCCGTCCGCATCCAAACACAAAATCACATTATCTGCTAACTGCTTAATCTTTCGCGCGTGTTGAGATGTGAGCGCAGTGCCCATACAACCAATTGTATTCGTGATTCCCACTTGGTGACAGGCAATAACATCAATATGCCCTTCCACAATTATTATAGTATCTAACAGATGTTCCTTTTTCAAATCTCTTAAAAAATTATAACCAAACAGAATTTCGCTTTTGTTGAATACTAATGTTTGAGGTGTATTTTTGTATTTTGCACGATCTTCTCGCTCTGCAACTGCTCTGCCTGAATATGCCACCACTTCTCCAAAGCCATTGAAAATTGGAAATATCAGGCGTTCGCCATAAAAATCATATAGATTGTCCCTATCTCCGCGTCCAACCACTCCCGCAGACAACATTTCTTCTGGGGTAAATCCCAATTTTTTCAAATATCTAGGCAATTCGTCAAAGTTTAAGGACGCCCCTATTTGAAATTTCTCAATCATTTCATCTGATATTTTTCGTTTTTCTAGATAAAGTTTTTGGCTCGAATTTTTTGAATTCAGTAAATTGTTATGATAAAATTCGGTGGTTGCTTTTAAAACTTGATATATCCTATCTCTTTTATGCTTCAATTCTTGCATCTTCTGATTGTCTTTTTCGCTCGGCATCTGCAAACCAGCATTCTTCGCAAGAATCTCGACTGCGGTATAAAAATCTACATTTTCCATTTTCATAACTAGATTAAACACATTGCCACTTTCACCGCATCCAAAACACTTAAAAAATTGACCGTCTTGTTTGATTGAAAACGATGGCGTTTTCTCATTATGAAACGGACAACACGCCCAATAATTTGCTCCGCGTTTATTGAGAGTAATGTATTTGCTAGCAACATCTACTATATCATTTTTGGATCTAACTTCGTCCAAAAATTGATGTGAAATACTAGTTCTTGTCATCGGTAAATACTCCAATTAATTGCTTAATACACCACATAAAAAAACTTTCCTTATTATATAATTATTAATTTTTAAAAAAATAAATTATTGTAGGATTTCCTACCTACCCCTCTTTATAACTAAATACAACAAATATCATAAATTTCCTAAATTTTCACCAATTTTAAAATATTAATTAGCTATAAATTTTACATAAAATTTTAATCTACTATTTCTCTCATAAAATCTTATGAATGTAAATAATTTTATTCTGATTCGGTTAATTAAAATTGATATCTTTACTTCGTATTTTGCGCAAAAAAGAGTCTATCTCTTGTCGAGATAAACCCTAAATATTGCGTCACAGACTTCGCTATCTCTCATTGCTTTCGCAATTTCGTCTTTTGCTCGTCTGTTCCTTATCCCCATTTCGACCATTGTCTTATGGGGTCCCCTTTTTCCGTTTAGCCTTGCTTTTATTTGACACTATCAAAATACTTGTCATTTATATTTATTTTCTTGGATTTTTTATGTTCGCTTGAGCAGCGGCGCGTCACAGACTTCGCTATCTCTCATTGCTTTCGCAATTTCGTCTTTTGCTCGTCTGTTCCTTATCCCCATTTCGACCATTGTCTTATGGGGTCCCCTTTTTCCGTTTAGCCTTGCTCTTATTTGACGCTATAAAAATACTTTTTATTTGTATTTATTTTCTTGGATTTTTTATGTTCGCTTGAGCAGCGGCTAAACGGGCGATAGGAACGCGGAAAGGTGAACAACTTACATAGTCTAATCCTATATTATGACAAAATTCAATACTTGATGGATCTCCACCGTGCTCTCCACATATTCCTGCGTGCAAGTCTGGGCGAGTAGATTTTCCTAATTTAATTGCCATTTCCATCAATTTGCCCACTCCAACGGTGTCTAGTCGTGCAAATGGATCTGATTCATAAATTTTGTTTGCATAATAAGCAGGTAAGAATTTGCCAGCATCGTCACGACTGAAACCAAATGTCATTTGAGTCAAATCGTTCGTGCCAAAGCAGAAGAATTCTGCTTCTTTTGCAATTTCGTCCGCAGTCAACGCTGCCCTTGGAATTTCAATCATTGTTCCAACTTCATATTTTAAATTTGATTTTGCTTGTGCAATTGTTTCGTCCGCTGTTTTAACAACAATTTTCTTAACAAATGACAATTCCTTTATTTCGCCAACTAGCGGAATCATAATTTCTGGACAAACTTTCCAATTTGGATGTTTCTTTTGAACATTAATAGCCGCTTTGATGACTGCTCTAGTTTGCATAACTGCAATTTCTGGATATGTAACAGACAAACGACAGCCACGATGCCCCATCATTGGGTTAAATTCGTGCAAATCATTGATAATTTGTTTGATTTGAGCAACAGTTTTGTTTTGAGCTTTTGCCAATGCTTTGATGTCTTCTTCTGCAGTTGGCACAAACTCGTGAAGTGGTGGATCCAAGAAACGAATTGTAACTGGTTGACCTTTCAATGCTTCCATTAAACCTTCAAAGTCTTTTTGTTGCATAGGTTCAATTTTGTCCAAAGCTTTAACTCTTTCTTCAACAGTGTCAGCACAAATCATCTCTCTAAATGCACCAATGCGCTCTGGATCAAAGAACATATGTTCAGTACGGCACAAACCGATACCTTGCGCACCCAACTCTGCTGCACGAATAGCATCTTGCGGAGTATCTGCGTTCGTCCTAACGCCAAGTGCTTTGTATTTATCTGCCAATCTCATAATTCTTCCAAAATATCCACTATTAGGATCAGCTGGAACAGTCTTGATCAAGCAGTCATAGATTTTACCTGTAGAACCATCGAGAGATAGCTCATCTCCTTGCTTGAACACTTTACCTGCAAGTGTAAATTGCTTGTTTTCTTCGTCCATTTTGATATCGCCACAACCTGATACACAACAAGTACCCATTCCGCGCGCAACAACGGCTGCGTGTGAAGTTTGACCGCCACGCACAGTCAAAATACCTTGCGCATATTTCATACCTTCAATATCTTCTGGGCTAGTTTCAAGACGCACGAGGATAACTTTTTCTTTCTTTTTGCCTAGCTCAACTGCATCTTCTGCTGTGAACACAATCTTTCCTGCGGCAGCACCTGGAGAAGCTGCTATACCCTTGCCTACCACATTGTTTTTGTCCGCAGCGGCAAGTGCTTTGCTATCAAAAGTAGGATGCAACAACATATCCAATGATTTTGCATCAATCTGCATCAACGCTTCTTTCTCTGAAATCATTCCTTCATCAATTAAATCGCAAGCAATTTTGATTGCTGCAGCTGCTGTACGCTTTCCGTTTCTCGTTTGCAACATATATAAATGTTTATCTTCAATAGTGAATTCCATATCTTGCATATCTCTATAATGCTTTTCAAGAATATCACAAATTTTAATGAATTGATCATATACTTCTGGCATAACTTCTGCCATTTTTGCAATAGGCATAGGTGTACGCACACCTGCTACAACATCTTCACCTTGCGCATTAATCAAAAATTCACCCATTAAACCCTTTTCACCTGTGGCTGGATTTCTAGTGAAAGCAACGCCTGTGCCTGATGTGTCCCCCATATTGCCAAATGCCATCATCTGAACATTAACCGCTGTTCCCCAAGAATATGGAATATCGTGATCCATACGATAGATATTTGCACGCGGATTGTCCCAAGAACGGAACACTGCTTTGATAGCTTCAAATAATTGTTCTTTTGGATCGGTAGGGAAATCTTTTCCTAATTGTTTCTTGTATTCTGCTTTGAATTCACGCGCCAATTCTTTCAAATCTTCTGCTGTCAATTCCACATCGTATACAACGCCTTTTTTCTCTTTCATCTGGTCGATGAGCTTTTCAAAATACTTCTTGCCCACTTCCATTACGACATCAGAGAACATCTGGATAAATCTTCGATAACAGTCCCAAGCCCAACGCGGATTGCCACTTTTCTTTGAAAGAGTTTCAACCACTTCTTCATTAAGCCCTAGGTTCAAAATTGTATCCATCATACCTGGCATTGAAGCACGCGCACCTGAACGCACTGATACCAACAAAGGATTTTCCTTATCTCCAAATTTTTTGCCAGTGATCTTCTCCATTTTCTCAATATTTTCCATTATTTCTTTTTGAATGGCAGAATTGATCTTGCGACCATCTTCATAATATTGAGTGCACGCTTCTGTTGAAATCGTGAAGCCTTGTGGAACAGGGAGCCCTATTCTCGTCATTTCGGCTAGATTCGCACCTTTACCGCCGAGAAGTTCACGCATATTTGCATTTCCTTCACTAAATAGATAAACATATTTTTTCATATAATCTCCTTAAATATACAACAATAAGCATACCGAAAACGCAAAAAAAAATCAAGCAAAATATGCTTTAATTTTAAATTTGTTTCAAATAGTTTATTTATGTATATAAACATTATGCTTTAAAATAAAATTTGTCATTTTAAAACGCATTTATTACCCATTCTCCATAACCGAAAATAAGAAAAAAATAACAAATATTTGAAAATTCAGTAAGAAACAAATTATAAAAAAATAAAATATATAAAAATGCATTGGTTATATAGTAGTTATGTATTAAGATATAAAAATATATATAATATATAGTTGTATATATAGTTGAATGTAAAAATTTGTAAAAAAATAAAAATATCAATTAGATAGGTGGCGGATAATCATATTAAAATTGCTAAATAATTAATTTAGACATTAAAAATAATAATCAATTATTAATTGACATTAAAAATAATAATTTATTATTTATTAAATATATTGAAATGCTTTGATGTCTTCGTTGAATTTCGCAAAAAGGATGTTGTGCAAAAGACGCAACGCTTGCTTAATGGTAGGTTCATTATATTCAAAGTCATAATTTTCTTCATTCACATTTTTGATAATTGCATACACCCTTTTATCAATTTCAATTGAATTCAGATTTTTCTTCGATTCAAAATCTCCACTAGTCTTGTCTAAATAAATTTTGGAAGAATGTGAAAATTTTAACCCCAAGCCAGAAAATGATATGAACTTCAAAATAAAATCAATTGTATAAATGTATTCGTCCTTTTCTTCAACATTTTTCAAACTAGCTAAAAGCAACAAAAACAATTCGCGCTCGCTTTTTTCGTCTGGCAGAATGGTGCGAATTATATCAAGCATAATGAAACCACACATCATTTTGTTGTAATTAGACAAAATATTAGGGAAACTATCTATCACGCTTGCTGATGTGATTGTGTTCGTTCTACCCTTTGAATTGATATTAAATTCGGCAAAAACAAAAGGTTGAGCGATTGATTTCAACTTCGCTTTTTCTTTCTTTACTCCGTTGAATTTTGCATAAATTTTTCCATTTTCCAAACTAAAAATTGAGGCGATTTTATCCGCCTCTTTATAATCTGTGGTATTTATCACTATCCCTTGAACTTTTGTATCCATTATTTCTATTTTATTTTTGTTTTCATTAAATTTTTAAAAATTTTGAATTTTTTATAAATTTTTCATTAAAAATATTGATTTTTTGCAGTTTTTTGCATATTTTTTAATTTTTTTATGATTTATAGCGTATAACCTTCACCTTGTTCTTGCTCTTTTATGTCCGTCTTTTCTATGTTATACACATCCTCTGCCAATCTATTCAAAGAGCGATATATCATAAAATAATACGGCAATCCCGTTTTAACGAATAAATTCCAATAAGCATTTGCAAGTTCTTCTATTGTCATTTTTTTATTCATAATCACTCCTTTTTTATTTTATGTTCAACAAACAATTTTATTCACTCGCATTTAATCCGAATTCCGCGATTGCTCGGGCATCGTTTCTCCAATTCTCTTTCACTTTCACATATATATTTAAGTTAACTTGTTTTTCAATTATCCATTCAATTGTCAATCTAGATTTTGTAGAAATTTCTTTTATTTTCTCTCCATTTTTTCCTAAAATAATTGGTTTGTGAGATTCTTTTTCGCAATACAAATCTGCATATATTTCAACTAAGTCTTTTTCTTCTTTGAAATTTGTCACCACAACCTGAATCCCGTGTGGCACTTCATCATCTAAACACAATAGCGATTTTTCTCGTATAATCTCGGCACACATCTCACGCAAATTTTTGTCAATATAAATATCTAGCGGATAATATCTCATCTCATAGTCATAACTTGGAAGATATTTTTTTATCATATCTATTAGCACATCGCAATTGGTAGATTTCAATGCGGATATAGGAAGAATTTCATCCACTTTCGCCACCTTTGACAATGCCTGCAACTGCGGATAAATTTTTTCATATTTCACTTCATCAATTTTGTTGATAAGCAAAATCTTCTTTGCGTCACTAGACAATTTCTTTTCTATTTTTTCGTATTGCTCAATCAATGGTTTTTTTGCATCAATCAAAATCAATAAAATTTCAGTATCTTCGGATGCGTCCAAAATTTGTTTGTCCATCTCATCATCAATTTTGGTCTTTTTCTTGTGATAACCCGGAGTGTCCACGAACACAATTTGCGTGTTTTCATCATTATATATGCCCTTAATATTTTCGCGCGTTGTTTGCGATTTCGGGCTGACTATCGCCACTTTTTCGCCCACTAGTTGATTGATTAGAGTACTTTTTCCCGTGTTCGTTTCGCCAACGATTGTGACAAATCCAGATTTAAAATTTTCTCGCCTTATGTTTAATTTGTCTAATATCCCGCTTTGCAATCGCGTCATCACTTCTTCGTCTTCTTTCTTTATATGATCATATCCCAAGATGTGCAACATACCGTGACAAAACAAGAAACATATCTCGCGATTCAATGAATGCCCATACTCCACACTTTGCTCATTTGCGCGTTTTGTACAAATATAAATATCGCCAATGAGCAATCTATTATCATCTGGGTCAATATCCAATTTATAGTCAGACAACTTCAATTTTTCTTTTGGCTTTAATTCAATATATGGATATGTCAAAACATCTGTCACTTTATCAATATTTCTGGTGTCTTTGTTCAATTTCCTAATCGTCTTTTCATCGACAAATGAAAGGTTGACTTTGATTTTTTTTGGAAAATGCGCAAAATCTACCACAGCATCATATACTTTTGTGAGATTTTGCATTATTTTTTCATCAATTTTCGTGTTAAACTCAATCATTTATCACCCCTTCAACTGTAATTGTTGTGCTAGCATACATACTGTCAGACACGACATTTATTTCAGTATGTTCGTCTATAATTTTAGTATAACTAGGCAACATTTCGTACGCTCCTAGACGCGAAGATTCTATCAAATCATCCTTTTCTAGATCAAAATCGTGAGTTATCTCAACATAGGACAATTCATAATATACTATCACATCGCGACTGAACGGAACTAGTCTACTTATATTTTCATTATACCTAACTGATTCAAAAAGAGCAAACGAATTTTTCATTTTGCCAGAAAATAAATTGAAGTCAAAAATTTTATATTGATATGTTTTCACACTTCTACCCGTCTTTTCAAGGATATATTCGATGCGTTTTATCTCTTCGGTGTTTGTAATAAAAATATTGCCACGAATCTCTGCAATAGGCTCTACACTCACTTTTTCGCCATCACTATTGATATTGAATGGCAAAACTAGCGGATCGCCAACATTCACATAATCACCGACTTTGACATTTGATGTGCCCGTAATTATATTTATCTCGCTGACAATGCCATTGAATTTTGCAATTATCGGTTGATATTCGGTATCCAAATACACCAATTTTTCACTAACATTTATAATTATTGCACTGCCCTGTTTGATGACTGATACTTGCGCTATTCTATCATAATTTTTCAGAAGTATATTTTCAATATCTTCGCTAGAAGTCAAATTTATCTTTCCTACCCGTATGCCGTTATCCTTCAAGACTTCAATGATTTCTTCTTCATTGAGTTCAACCGTGCCATATACCATAATTTGCCAAGTATAATTGCTCGCGATTATTCCAAAGATTATCCCTAAAAAAACGCCTAGCAATATGCCTATATTTATAGCCACCAATTTGGGAACGCGTTTTAACTTATTTAGAGTGCGCCCTACCTTGAAATTTGCTATGTATCGTTTGACTTTCTTTTCATCTTTGTCATCTATTTCAAAACTCAAATGTTCGTTTGAATATCTGATTAGATTATACAAAGTCACCTTCTTCAAATATAGTATTTTTATAAGGTTGTCCAAATTGTAACCTTTCAGATCAAATCTCATTTTTCACCTACCGATCTTATATTGCCTTCAATGACACAAGTGTTTTTGTCTAAATATTTTATTTTCAAATTTTCACCTTCGACGACTAATTTTGTTTTTTTCATCTGAAAATCCATTTCGCTAATACCAAAACTGATAACTGATTTTATTCCTTCCAAATACAAATATTTTCCGCCTAAATTGATCGTGCGGTAATTTAGTGATGTATCTGTTTTGACCATAAACTTGTCAATCTCATCCAACATACTCATAATTAATTATATGTGATAATGTCAATAAAAAGACACAATAAAAAAATGCAATTTTTTGTTGATTTTCTAAAAAATTGCAAATTTTTATATATTTTCACATATTTTTTACTATTTTTTATTATTTTTTGAATTGAGAGTCTAGATATGTTTCATAATCAATCTCTTTGTCATATTCTAGTGTTGAATTGATGCGTATGATTCGGTTTGCCACTGTAGACATTATTTCTTCATCGTGAGTAGAGAAAATCATACATCCTTCAAATCTCTCCATACCTTTGTTTAGTGCGGTGATAGATTCCAAATCTAGATGATTCGTAGGCTCATCTAGTAGCAAGAAATTTCCCGATTCCAACATCATTTTCGCCAGCATACAGCGTACGCGCTCGCCACCTGACAACACCTTCGCTTTTTTATCTGCTTCTTCCCCGCTAAACAGCATTCGCCCTAGCCAACTGCGCAAGAATGTAACATCATTTTCTTTCGTAAACTGCCCTATCCATTCCACCAAAGATAGATCCGAATTTTCAAAATATTCATTGTTGTTTTGCGGAAGATAAGTGTGCGTGATCGTCTTTCCCCACATAACTTCACCTTTGAAATCTGTATCCCTACCTGCCAAAATTTCAAATAATGCAGTGACTACAGTGCTATTGCCACTCAATATTGCTATTTTATTGCCCGGACGCACGGTAAAAGACACATTTTCAAATATACCTTTTTTCGTGAGATTCTTTACAAAAAGAATATCGTTTCCTATCCTTTGGTCAAATTTAAAATCAATGTACGGATATTTCCTACTGCTAGGTTTGATATCTTCTATTGTCAAACGCTCCAATTCCTTTTTCCTGCTAGTAGCCTGCTTTGACTTTGATGCGTTGGCAGAAAATCTGGCAATAAACTCTTGCAACTCTTTTGCTCTTTGCTCCGCCTTTTTGTTCTGCTCTTTTTGCTGTTTCAACGCCAATTGACTAGATTCGTACCAAAAATCATAATTGCCTAGATACAAATTGATTTTGCCATAATCTATATCGCATATATGCGTGCAAACTTTGTTCAAAAAATGCCTATTGTGGCTCACTATTATGATAGTGTTTTCAAAATTTAAAATGAAATCTTCCAGCCAACGAATTGTCTTCAAATCTAGATTGTTTGTAGGTTCGTCCAAAATCAAATTGTCAGGGTTTGAAAACAGCGCTTGCGCAAGCAACACTTTGACTTTGATTTTGCTATCTACATTTTTCATAAGTTCATTGTGCAACTCTTTCGGTATATCCAACGAGTTCAACAAACTTTCCGCATCACTCTCCGCATCCCAGCCATTGAGTTCCATAAACTCTGCTTCGAGTTCGCCCAACTTCACGCCGTCTTCTTCTGTAAAATCTGCCTTTTGATAATACATTTCCTTTTCGTCCATTATTTCGACAAGTCGTTTGTGCCCCATCAACACTGTGCGAAGTACGGTATAATCATTGTATTTTTCCTGATTTTGCTCTAGGACAGACAATCTCTCATTTTTGGGAATGATCACTTCACCTTTGTTTGGCTCCAATTCTCCTGAAAGGACTTTCATAAATGTAGATTTCCCAGCACCATTTGCTCCAATCACTCCATAACAATTCCCTTTCGTAAATTTTAGATTAACTTCGTCAAACAATTTTCTACTACCAAATTGCACTGCAACATTACTTACTGTAATCATATTTCTCCTTAAAATCTAATATAATATATCACACCCAAATTTTTTTTGCAATAAAAAAACAATATTTAGTATCTAAATTAATTTAATTATACTATATAAAATCTCACATTATATTTAAGATTAAAATATCAAACTTTTAACTAATTAGACTCAAAATCTGTTGATTTCTAATTTTGATTTTTTTAATAAAGCGCAATTTAGCCTTTGCCATAAAATTTATTTGAATTTTGCTTATCCTATATTTTTATTTGAATTTTTAATTTTTGTACAATTCAATTGATTGAATAAAAAAATATTAAAACTCAACACCACATATCCTATCAAAAATCCCGCCAAAACATCCGTAAAATAATGCACCCCTAGATATATTCGACTCGCTCCTAGCAAAAAGGTTATTGCGGATAATAGTATTATTAAAAAGATTTTTAGCCCTTTGTTTTTGATAAATTTATAACTAAAATATATCAACAAACCAAAAAATGCTATGCTCATCATTGCGTGACCAGACGGAAAACTATAGCCAGATTCGGTTATGATATTTATACCATCAGGACGCGGGCGCCTTACTATCATCTTTACCACAAAATTGAATATCCCTACAATTATTAGATTGACAATGGTGGCAACGCCCAACTTTTTATTTTTCAGTGCAATCAACAAAATCAAAGCTATGACTATCAAACCATAAAATGATCCAATGTGCGTAAAATATTTATAAAATCCCGTCATAAAATTTGATTCAATATCGTCGTGAAATATGGTGTAAAATATATCATCTATTTTTAAACTATCAAAATGAACGACAAAAAATTCTAAAACAAAAAAACTGATCAATGCTATTATCACAATAGATAGATTGACACAAAATTTAATATTATTTTTCTTCGCTGAATCTAACATTATTATTATTCTACTCAATATTACGAAAAAAACTGAGATTTGTCAAACATTTTTCAGTATTTTTTTGAAAAAATTTTATTTTTTTGAGAAAAGTTGTTTTTGAGGCTAAAAACACCTAAAAACACAGGAATTTATAGATATATTTTACTAATTTATTAAAGTACTCAACCAAATTAGACTGCTAAAATGATTGAGTGAATATAATTGTTATCTATTTATAAATCTACGAACTCCGTCAAAATTGTTGCAATCTGAATGTTGAGTATAATAAACCAAGCAAGCCATTGCGCTAACTTCGATCAAAACATCCATTGCCACTCGAACAATATCTTTCGTGGTAATCTCCTGTTGCTGTAAACTTAATAGATTAGTTTCTATCTTGTTGGCTATATCTTCCGCCGACTCTGCCACATTCGTACAATATGTAGCATATTTAATGCTATCCGCCAATTTTTCCAATCTAAACGGCTCTCTAAAATTGTCCACATTGGTGACTATTATAGGATTACGCTCCACTGTTTCGTAAGTCGTAAAACGCTTGCCACAACGCAAACATTCTCTCCTTCTGCGTATGCTCATATCCTTTAGATATCTACTGTCAACCACTTTACTCTCGTTGTTACCGCAAAATATACATCTCATCTCAATTTCTCCCTAGTATATATTATTGCACATTTCGACAAAATTTACAAATAAAATGATTAGTATTTTCACATTTTTTTTAGTTTTTTATTTGTTTTTTTTGATTAATTTTTCTTTTTAATTTTTTGTTGAGATATTCCCTTCTTAATTTTTTTTGAAATTCAAATAAAATTTTTTTTATACAATTACTGTTTTGTGTATTTGCCATTATCTAGTGTGATAATATTTGCGCCACCCCTACTCCTTGAATCTGGTTGTTTCGATTTAGACGCAGACTCATCTATATATAATTCTACCAAAATCACATCAACGCCAATCTTGCATACACAATTATATGGAATAAATAGTTCGCGATTGCTCTTGAACATTGCAAAAAATCCTTGATTTGGCTGTGGAACTACGAACCCCAATGTGCAAGCGGTGACCACATCAAAAATTACATCTGTGATATGCCCTAAACATTTGCCGTCCACAGTGTTGATGACCTGTTTGCTTTTCAATTCAAGGAAAGAAACTTCCATATTATAAATTATGTTAAAATTTAGAATAAAATGTCAAATATTGAAATTATTTTTACATTTCAAATAATTTATACCGCTTTTTCAAATTAGTTTATCTTAATAAACTTAATAAATATGTATTAATATATTCAATTATATAATCAATATATAATAACATTTTCAAATATTTTTATATTTTTACTTGCGATTGACAAAATCTTAATTTAGGTACAATCCAACTTCTTTCAAATTCATTTTCACTTTTGGCAAAATTGGTTTGCACAAACTCGTACGCGTTTGAAGCGGTATGTCATTGACTTCAATTGAATACAACCTTTCCTTATCTTGAAGCACTATTTCTCCTGTGACTATTGGAGAGATAATTGAAAATATTGTATCTTTTCCGCTCGTGATCTTCAAGCCTTTCCTATTCCTTGCTCCAATAGGAATTTCATTTAAACTAAATTTCTTTGCGTTTCCTTCTGGCGTGATCACCAGCACTCTATCTAGCGTGTTCACCTGACTAGCAAAAATCACTTTTTGCTTATCATTTAGGTTCATTCCTATCACTCCACCGCTATTGCGTTTGTTTATTGGCGCGGTTTTATATTCAAAATTTACCGCCATACCATCCGAACTTACCATCAAAATTGAAGGTAGATTGTCATTTATTTGAACCGATATCACTCGATCAAAATCTTTCAGTTTCAAAGCAATACTTCCCGATTTTAATTCAAGATATTCGCTAGTTTCCACGCGTTTTATATACCCGTCTTGCGTCATCATTATGAGTTCAGCATTTTCTTTTAGGTCGTTTTCATCAAATATGCCCACCACCTTTTCCTTATTTTCAAAATTCGCTATTATTTCAAGAGATGTGCCTTTTTGCGAGAATTTTGCATTTGGTATTTGCTGAACAGGAATTTTGAAGAATTTACCAAAATTTGTGAACAAACATATATTGCTATTGCTACTTGTGTGCACCATCGCGCTATGCAACGCATTGATATTGTCATATTTGTATGTAGGATATGCAGATTGAATCTGCTTGATATCTAGCGTTTTGATCTTTTGACCATCAATTGATACCGCCACCGCACATTCTGTATCCAACAATTTCTCTATTGGCGTGATATCGTATGTTTGAAAATCTTTCACTATTTTCGTCTTTCTAGGATGTGCATAATTATCTTTTATCTCTTTCAATTCTTTTTTGATTACACCATATTGCAAGTCTTTGCTGTTTAATATTGCTGTCAATTCATCAATCAACTTCTTTAATTCTGCCAACTCTTCTTGCAATTTGACCGTTTCAAGATTCGTCAATCTGCTTAAACGCATATCTAGTATCGCTTGCGCCTGCACTTCGGTGAAATTAAAGCGCTCAATCAACCTTGTCTTTGCTTCGCCTGTGGACGATGATGTCTTGATAATCTTTATCACTTCATCAATGTTTTGAATCGCGATGACCAAACCTTCTAATATGTGCGCACGCGCTTTTGCTTTGTCCAAATCAAACTTTGTCCTTCTAACTATCACATCTAGTTGGAATTTTATATAATAGGACAAATAGTCAAGCAATCCTAATTGCTTTGGACTGCCATCCGCAATTGCCACCACATTATAATTGAAATTCATCTGCATATCAGTGTGTTTCAATAAAATCGCTATGATATTGTCTATATCTGCGTCTTTTTTCAATGTGATCACAGCGCGCATACCCGTCTTGTCCGACTCGTCCAAAATGTCTAAAATATCTGCCAATTCGTCTTTCATCTTTTCTTTCAACGCATTGACAGACTTCAAAAATTCTGCTTTATTCACCTGATACGGCAATTCTGTGATAACTATATTTGTGCGCCCGTTTTTTTCTTCTTCAGTGTGGAAAACTGCACGCATCGCCACTTTGCCACGACCTACCGCATACGCATCGCGCATTTCTGATGAAGCACACACCATACCGCCCGTTGGAAAATCGGGACCTTTAATTATTTTCAACATCTCGTCAAGACTGATATTAGGATTGTCTATATATGCAATACACCCGTCTATCATTTCGCCTAAATTGTGCGTAGGAATATTTGTGGCTAGTCCCACCGCGATACCTGACGCTCCATTGACAAACAAGTTTGGAAATCTGCCCGTCATATAGTCTGGCTCTTTGATCGTATCATCAAAATTGAAACTAAAGCTTACCGTATCTTTGTCTAAATCTTTCATTAGTTCGAGAGCTAATGGAGTAAGACGCACTTCAGTATAACGCATAGCAGCAGCGGGATCACCGTCTATCGATCCGAAATTTCCCTGCCCTTCTATTAAACATTCGCCCATTACAAAGTCTTGTGCTAGACGAACCATAGCGCCATACACAGATGAATCTCCGTGCGGATGAAATTTACCTAATGTGTCACCCACTATACGCGCCGACTTCTTGAAAGGTTTATCTGGCGTGACTCCCAATTCAAGCATATCAAACAATATACGCCTTTGCACCGGCTTCAATCCGTCTTCTACTCGCGGAAGCGCCCTGTCCATTATGACATATTCACTATACGGAAGCATTGAAGTTGCCATCACTTCTTCAACTGTTTTTTCAAATAAATTACCCCTTGGCTCAATCGACTTTATTTTGTCTACGCGATCTTCTCCGCTCATTCGTTCTCCTTTTTCTTCTCAAAATTTTCAAAATTGTCTAATTTGTTAAAATTGGCATTCTTATTTATATAATCTTTTCTTGGACCCACATCATCGCCCATCCACATTGATATTTCTTTGTCTGCCAACACCGCATCTTCCACCGTCACGCGTATCATACTTCGCCTTGCTGGATCCATTGTCGTCGACCATAATTGCTCCGCACTCATCTCGCCCAATCCTTTGTATCTTTGCAATGTATAATTCTTAACATTTGAAGTGACAGCTTCAAGCTCTTCATCTGTATAACAATACCACTCTTTGTCCTTCGTCTTGACTTTATATAATGGTGGCATTCCTACATATATATTGCCATTCGTGATCAACGGACGCATATATCTGAAAAAGAAAGTGAGCAATATGCATCTAATGTGCATACCGTCTTGGTCTGCATCGCTCAAAATAATGATCTTGTTATACTTTAGATTTTCTAGTTTGAAATCTTCTCCTATGCCTGTACCAATTGCACCAATAATTGTACGAATCTCCTCGTTTGCTAGCACCTGATCAATTCGCTTTTTTTCACTATTTAACGGTTTGCCACGCAATGGAAGAATCGCTTGATAGTATCTATCTCTGCCTTGTTTCGCTGTACCACCCGCAGAATCTCCTTCTACGATAAAAACTTCGTTTATTTCAGGATTTTTGCTCGTGCAATTGGCGAGTTTGCCAATGAGCATACTGCCTTCAATCGAATTTTTTGCACGAGTCAAATCTTTTGCTCGTTTTGCTGCAGCACGAGTGCGCGCAGCGCCCTTCGCTTTTTCTATAATTATCGTGCCCACATTCTCATTTTTCTTGCTGGCAAAAAATTCGTTCAACCCCTGCGTACAAATTGTTTCCACGCGCGAACGCGCCTCAACATTACCAAGTTTGGTTTTAGTTTGTCCCTCAAACTGAACATTTTTCATCTTAATTGACAGCACCGCCACCAATCCCTCTCTGAAATCGTCTCCTATGAACGGAACATCTTTTTCTTTTACCAATCCGTGCTTCTTGGCAAAATCGTTCAACACCTTGGTGAGCGCCGTCTTGAACCCTACTTCGTGCGTACCGCCTTCTGGAGTTGGAATATTATTGACATAACTAAATATACTTTCTGTATAATTATCCACATATTGCAATGCTAGCGTAACATATGTGTCTTCAATTTCGTTTTCTATGTATATCGGTGGCACGAATAGTGGTTTTCTATCCATTGTCAAACTCGTGACATAATCGCGAATACCGCCCTCGTAGCAAAGTGTTTCTTTCCTATTCGTGCGTTCATCGGTCAATTCAATGTACACTCCCTTATTCAAAAAGGCAGTTTCTTTCAATCTTTCATAAACAGTGTCAAAATCAAAACTGATGTCTTTAAACACCCTATCGTCAGGCAAAAAACGAATATACGAGCCTTTTAAAGTCGTATTCCCTATTGCTTTTAAATGAATGACCGGCACCCCGCTATGAATCTTGCCATTTTTCTCCACCGATTCAAAACGCGCAAAATATTTCTTCCCGTCCTTAAATACAGTCACTTCGAGATATCTACTCAACGCGTTTGTGACGGACGCTCCCACACCGTGCAATCCGCCTGAATATTTATAATTATGGTCGCTAAACTTACCGCCCGCGTGCAATTGCGTGAACACCACTTCCACACCGCTCATTTTAAGCTTTGGGTGCGGACTCACAGGTATCCCCCTGCCATTGTCTTGCACGGAAGCAGTGCCGTCTTTATGCAAGACAACTTCCACCTTATTGCCATATCCATTAGCCACTTCGTCAATAGCGTTATCAATTATTTCCCACAATAGATGATGCAGTCCTTTTGGACCTGTGGTACCAATATACATCCCTGGACGCATACGCACCGCATCCAAGCCTTCTAAAACAATTAAATCTTTTGAATCATAACTAGCCACAATCTTTCCCCTTTTTTTAAGTTTTCATAGAATTAAGCTAATTATACCAAAATTTTAGAATTAATGCAATAAAATTCTAATTAATGCAATTTTTTTGAAAGCACTCCGCTGTCGAAATATGAATATCGCTTTTCTAACGCTATATTTGCTATCAATTTTTCTATCAATGTTATATAATCAATCCCGACAGGTTCAAATAGATAAAATGCCATACTGCCAGGAATCGTATTTATCTCGTTAAAGTACAATATTTTCTTGTCTATATCATAAATATAGTCTATCCGCACTATCCCGTGCATATTGAGTGCTTTGTATATTTTTTTTGTATATGAATCGATTTGATTTTTTAATGCTTTGCCGATTTTTGCAGGAAGAATGCGATCCGTCCCTTTAACTTTATTAGGAATAATATATTTTTCATCAAAAGATAAAAATTTTTCTCTTGAAATTGGTTGTTCTATTGCACTTAAAATTAATTTACCATTATCTAATATGCAGGCTTGATTGTATTCAATCTTGTTTACTATCCTTTCTTCTATCAATGCAGAATCGTCCATAGATAGAATTGCATCCAGCTGTTGAATGAAGTTTGTTTTGTCTACCGCCCGCACTCCTATACTTGATCCTAGTGAATTTGGCTTTGCAATCAATTCGTTTGCCAATTTCTTTTTCACATCTTCTATTGCGCCAGCATAATTGTCTTTATCAATTTTGATTCCACGAATTGTGGGAACAATATCTTTTAATAATGTTTTTGCAAGACTCTTATCCATTGCTATATGTGATGACAAACTATCCGATTCGGTGGAACGAATATTATTGATCGCAAAAAAACTATGCAAATCGCCATTTTCTCCCACCCCTCCATGACAACAATTTATGACCGAAACAATATCACAATACTTTTTGAAAAAAATATTTTTCATATATATTGCACCATCAAATAAAACGATTTGTTTTAATTTTATTTTTGACTTGTTTTCAAAGAATTGAATATCCTTTACATCGGTTGCCAAATAAAATTTATTATCCAATCCTAGATAAATTTTTTCCAATTTATATTTTGATTCCAAACTTTTTGCTAGTTGCATACCCGTGATTATAGATATATCGTGCTCGCAACTCGCTCCTCCAAAAATTACACACAATCTTTCCATACATCTTATTTATGATGAAACAAAAAAATTTGTTTGCATAAATACTAATATGAATTTCATTTTTAAACAAGAAATCATCGACTATGATCTGACTTTTAGCAAAAAGAAAAAAACAATTTTGTTTCTACACGGTTGGGGCGGAAATAAAAATTCATTTTTGCCTAGCATAAAAATATTGTCAAGCAATTTTAATCTATTAACATTAACTATGCCAACCATTGCACCCACCATTGAAAGTTGGACTTTGATGGATTATACGAAACTGATAATAAGCATTTTGAAAATTCACGATATAAAATCGGTGATTATAATTTGCCACAGTTTCGGATTTCGTGTAGCATCGATATTGAAAGAATTTGTAACTATTGAAAAAATCGTAGTAACCGCAGGCGCAGGAATCAAAAAAATCAATCAGTATAAGAAAATCGAAAATGAAAACAACATAATTCTTTTAAGACAAAACAGATTCAAATATTTGTACGAATTAGTGGCGAGTGAAGAATATAAAAATTTAACCGACACGAACAAAATTACATTCAAAAACATAGTAAATACTAACACAAAAAACTTCATAAAATTTTCCTGCCCTATGCTTTTGTTTTGGGGAAAATTTGACAGCGCAACAAAATATAAATTTGCAAAATACATCAAGAAAAAAAATAATGCAAAATTGATTTCTGTCAATTCAGATCATTTTGCATATTTGAAAGAATGTGCATTGTTCAACAACGCAGTGATAGAGTTTTTATGTCAATGATAATTATTTATATTTTAAATTTTTTAACATTGTTTACAAATTCAATTTTTATTGAAAATTATTTGCATATTTATCAGTTGAGAGATTATAATTCGCAAAGATATTTTAATTTTTTTTTAAAAAAACGCATTTTTTACTATATTTTTTGCGTTTTTTTACTAATTTTTCAACTATTTTTTAAAAATTTGGCATTTTTACTATCTAGCAACTTACTAATCTTAATATTAAGTTCGCTATATCATTTTAGTTTTAACAGTTCAAAGACCCCTTTAAAATTCACAAAAAAAATAATCAGATTGTATGTTATTTCAATATTGCTTTTACTAACTCTTACCCCTATAAAATATTTTCCGACTATATCAAATCTATTGCTCCTGTTCTTGCCAATAATAGCAAATTTTATAAACATTTATGACAAAATAAAAAATCATTATTATATCAGAAAAGCAAGCGAAAAAATCAAACTATCCAGAGCAAAAATAATTGCAATAACGGGAAGCAATGCAAAGACGAGTGTCAAACAAATATTGAATGAATTTTTGAAAAATAAATACAAAGTTTTAGCCACACCAAAAAGTTTCAATACCCCACTAGGAATTGCAAAATTTATAAATGAAAATCAGATTGATGAATATGATTTTTCGATTTTGGAATATGGCGCACGAAGAAAAGGAGATATCAAAAAATTGTGTGCCCTATATGGCGCAGATTATGGCATTCTCACAATCGTTGCTCCACAACATTTGGAATCCTTTCATTCGATTGAAAATGTTTATAAAACTAAAAATGAATTGAGTGAATTTTTGAAAACTAATCTATGTGTATATAATATTGATAATCTTTTTGTATATAGATCGTTTTGCGAAAAACAAATATTAAAAATATCAACTTCAATATTTTCTAAAGCGGACATATTCGCAACAAATATTATGATAAAAAATTATAAAACATATTTTACGCTCAACTTTAATAATCAAAAATATGATACATACACACATCTATTAGGCAGGCATAATGTAACAAATATTTTGCTAGCCTTCGCCCTGTCTATCAAACTAGGGATAGATTGCAATGAATTAATTGAAAGCATAAAAAAAATAGACTATATTCCACACCGATTGCAACTAATCAAAACTCACTTTATGATTTTAGATGATAGTTACAATTGCTCGCTAGCAAGCGCAAGAGAATCAACTCTTGTGTTGAGTCAATTTGAAAATAAAAAAATGGTCGTCACTCCTGGTATAATTGAAGCAGGCAAAAGCCAATACGATATCAATTTTAAACTAGGTCAAATGTGTGCAATATTTGATTATTTAATCATTGTAGGAAAGCACAATCGTGATGCTATCAAATCGGGTGCAATATCAAAAAATACCGATTGCAAAATAATATTAGCAGACACACTTTCAGACGCACGCAAATATTTTAACTTGCTAAAGCAGGGAGATAACATATTGCTATTAAACGATCTACCCGACGACTATACATAACATAAATCATATTAAAATAAACTAAAAACGAACGCTCTAAAATCTAAAAATTTAAGAATTAAGCAAAAAGAGCATCAAAAAATAGATGTTTATTAACAAAAAACTTACAAAAATAAAAAATTTTAACAGAATTGATTTGAAATTTTTGAATATGAAAAACTTTTAAAAATTATCTGTTTTCAATCTTCAAATCTTTAGACATTTCAAAGCAGTCATTCCCGTCCGAATAATATTTCTTGCGTACTCTTCTGGTGGTGAATCCAAATTTTTCATACAATAAATATGCAGTCAAATTTTTGCTATTCACTTCCAAACTTAATGTTTTTAATTTATTTGACAAAGCATAATCTTCTGCCCATTTTAACAATGCTGTGCCAACGCCTAAATTGCGAAATTCTTTTTTAACCGCAATACTAGTAATATTGATTTCGTCTGAAATTTGAATCAGTATGAATCCGACAATTTCTCCGTCCAATTTTGCCAATCTAAATTCATAATTTGAATCATTATACATCTTAAAAATATCTTTTGATTCTATCGGATTGTAATTGATTGACTCTTTCTCTATCTTTGAGATGATATCCAATTCTTGATTGGTCGGCATAGCTATCTCTAAATTTTTCCGCTTCAACTTTTCGCTTTCAGCTTGAGATAGTTGATAATATACAGGGATCAAATTTTTGTCGCTCGACATTGTCAAACATTGAAGCAAAATTTTTGGATCGGGTTTTACCACAAATGCGTTAATGTCCGCATCTGAAATAAAACTCGCAATTTCTTTCCCGTTTGCTATTTTGTTCAATTCATCCGTTGTCAAATTATGTTCGTATTTAAAAAGCGTTCCATTCAGATTGCGCGCCACAAAATAACTATCACGGCTACCCTTTATGGCTACAATATCAATCTTCTCATTTTGAGATTTTGCAAGATGATATAGATAATCTAAATTGTTTATACCCTTTGCAGATATACCCAAGCTATCCCGAAATGCCTTGATTGTGGCAATACCCACGCGAATACCCGTAAACGAACCCGGCCCTACAACTACGCCCAACTGATCTATATCCTTCAATTTTATTTTTTGCGTTTTTAGCAATTCATCTAGCAAAGGAATCAACCTTTCATTGTGATGCAATTTTGATTTTTCAGACTTGAAAAAAACATTCTCCCCAATGGCGAGAGCAATTTCCAATTCATCATTCGCTGTATTTATCACCAATTTATTCATATTTAATCTCAAATTCTCTACTATTTTCATCCAAAATTTTAATGTTTACATCAATGTGTTTGCTGGGTATTAATGATGAAATGTTTTCGCTCCACTCTATGAATGAAACGCTATCTTTATCTTCCAATATCTCATCAAATCCTGCTTCTATCGCTTCCATATCTGTGATTCTATATGTATCAAAATGATTCAATCTGAATTTATCCCCTTGATAAATCTTCAAAATTGAAAAAGTAGGGCTACTGACAGGACTCTTTACTCCCAATGCCGAAAAAACAAATTGTGTAAATGTGGTCTTGCCCGCTCCCAAATCTCCATTAAGGCAGACAATATCTCTTTTTTTCAATTTCGTGGCAAAACTTTTGGCAAGTGCACGAGTTTCGTCTTTTGATTTTACTATATATATCATTATCTAATAACCTATTTTATCACCTTTTTGATCGGATTCACTGGTTTGATTTTTTTATCAGTAATGCCGATTGATCCTAAAATCGCCTTTTTATATTTATTCAAATCTTCATCGTTTTTATAATAATATGTGAGAATTATATCACCTTTTCTAACCAAATCGCCAATTTTCACTCTCAAAACGACTCCGAGATTATCATCGTGCGATGTGGCACAAATTCTACGCACCAATTCACCCAACAATAATGAATTAATTGAACCAATATAACCATCTCTATCCGAAATGAAATTGGTTGACTTATATGGTTTGAAAAGTTTTGCCTCTTCTAGCACCTTTTCGTCCCCGCCTTGACAATGAACTATTTCCATAAATCGTTTGTATGCACTGCCATTATCCAATGCGGTATTCACCATATCAAACGCATCTTTTCTATCTATCCTAGGGTCCGCAAGCGTGATCATCTCCACCGCAAATCTAGTGGACACATCGTGCAAAAGTCCTTTTTTGCCTTGCAAAGTATTCAAAGCGTCCACCACTTCTGCCGCATTGCCTATCCCTTCGCCAAATGTTTGAAGAGTGTTTGTCAGCACGATCACAGATTTGACATCACACTTTGAGAAAAGATATTTCAACAATTTTGCCATTTTCTTTGCTTTCAAATATGGTTTTATTATTGCAGCGTGCCCATATTTTACATCAACTAAAACAAGTTTTGCACCACTCGCCAATTTCTTCGCAACAATAGATGCAGCCAAAAAGTTTATATTTGACTCCAATTTATTTTTTTCAATAATCTCAAATAAAATCCTATCCGCTGGACACATATCTCCATTATGGGACAAAACACAAGCGTTGGTCTTATCCAAAATATTTTTGATTTCATCATCCGTCAATTTAACTCTAAAATTTGGTATTGCTTTGAATCTATCCGCACTGCCATTCGTAAACACCAAAGATTTTGCAGTGGTCTTGATCACTTTATAACCCAAACAGGCAAGCAAAGGAATCAAGACTAAACTTGAACTATCTCCTATTCCGCCCGTTGAATGTTTTTCAAAAATCGGTTGATTATATTTAATCACCCTACCGCTATCACGAATCGCCAATGCTAGATACAAGACTTCTTTTTTAGTCATACCGAACGAATCTAATGCCAAAAACATTTTCGTCGTAGATTCATCAGCGCCGTTTTTCAACATATGGTCTACTATCTCATAATAATTTTCTTGAGATAACTCGTGAGCCTTTGCTTTTTCTAAAATAAAATCTTCCAACATACTTCCACCTATATTTATTTTAATATATTTATCCAGTTTTTGTCAAATGAGTGAGCATTGTTTTTGTTTAATTTATTATATGATTTATACGACTTTAGGAAAAATTAAAAACAATAAAAATTAATCTTTGAATGTTACATTTATCTTTTGTCGTCCTTTGATATGTTTGTATTTATTCTTGTCGTCATACTGTACTTCTTCATCAATAAATTTGAAACTTTTTTATTCCACGAAAATCATTTATCTCATTTGTTTATCTTTTCTGTTTTTATCTAATTTGTAATTTTACTCCATAATTTTTTTGTTTTTAGTAATTTTTTGTTTTCAGTTTTATAAATCATTTTAATTTTAAATTTTTTGAATTTGTAATAAAATTTTATGAGTTGATATTTCATCAATTTTAGTTTACCAAATCATAAAAAAATTATTTTATCTAATTCAATTTTATTCTTCAATTTTATTCAAAAAACAATGATTTTTAAAAAATTTTTATTTTTTGTATAAAATACATATAAATTGCAATCATTTATATATGTCAAAGTTTAAAATTATAAATTTATTAGATAAAATTTTTATTAGCGTTGCAATTTTTTTGATTATATATGCTTGGCTAAATTTTTATATACGCGATCTATGGACAACTTTTGTTTTAAGCCTTATATTTAGTTTTGCCATCATTTTTTTGCTATATTATTTTTTGAATAAAAAACAAGAAAAAGTAAAACTAAACAAAAAAAGTACGGACGAAATGAATAAAAGTTTTTTATCTTTCAGACTTACTCCTAGAAATGAAAAATTAAATCTATTGTTCAAAATTTTTAGCAACGAATTTGAAACTAAACTTGACAATGGATTATTGTCTTATATTAAAGAAGGTAAAAAACATATTGTGCTGATCGCAACTTATATTGAAAAAATTAATGAAAATGATTTGATCAATCTTATTGATGAATTTGCAAATTTTGACTTCGATGTTATTGATGTTGTGTGCCAAGCAGTATGTGAAAACATCAATTCAAAAATTTTTGTCAATAAAAAAATTGTATTCTTGACCAAAGAAAAACTATATACTGATTGTTTTTTAAAGTATTCAATTTTTCCAGATGACAGCAAAATTGACACAAGCATTACCAAACTAAAATTCAAAGATATTTTAAATAATTTCTTCTTGCCCGAAAAGAGTAGATCGTATTTTTTCTGCGGACTGATTTTGATTTTCAGTAGTATAATTTTGCCATATCATATTTATTATGTTTTGTTTGGATCTATGCTATTAATTTTCAGCATTCTTTGTAAGCTTTTGCCAAAGATAAGGAAGAATAAATAGATTTTAGTGCATAAATCAATCTATCAATTTCTTCAAAGCTATTGTTATAATCTAACGAAACTCGCACAGTTCCTGTATTTAGCGTGTTCAACTTTTTATGAATTAGTGGCGCGCAGTGCAACCCCGCTCTAACGCATATATGAAATTTATTATTTAGCAGATCCGCAAGATATGAAGAATCAAGATTTTTCATATTAAAACTGATCACATTTTTTGAATCATCTTTCGAATAAATTGTTAAAAATTTTAATTTTTTCAAATTTTTTATTAAATATTGCGTTAATCTTTGCTCTTTATCTATGATTTTTGAAAAATTTTTTTCAATATATTCTATCCCCGCCTTTAAACTAATTATTGAAATTGACGGCAGTGTGCCGACCTCATACCCTTCCGGAATATCGTTTGGCTGATCTAGACTTTCGCTCTCTGTCCCTGTACCTCCAAACATAATATGATTCAACTTGAGTCCTTTTTTTATAATCAAGCCTCCCACTCCAGATATGGACATCATTCCTTTATGCCCAGCAAAACAATATAGATCAATGTTTGAATTCATTAAATCTAGTTTGATATGTCCGCTCGCCTGCGCTCCGTCTGCAAGATAGATTAAATTGTGAGTTTTGCAAAAATTTCCAATTGATTGACTGTCACTATATTCGCCTGTAACATTTGACACAAGAGTGCATATTACCATTTTTGTGTTTGGCTTTATGCTTTGCTCTAAATGATTTGAAAAATCTGCCAAGTCAGAATTTATGACTGAAACTTCCAGCCCGTCTTTTTTCAAATGCTCAATTGCTCGCAAAACAGAATTGTGTTCATAGCAACTGATTATAATATGATCTTTGGGTTTCAAACTTCCTAAAATTGCCAAATTCAGAGCTTCACTACAATTCTTCGTAAATATTACTTCATAATTTTTAGCATTGAAAAATCGCTTCAGCGCTTCACGCGTATCAAAAATTTTTTCTGCCACCTGCATCGACTTTTTGTGCCCGCTTCTTCCTGGATTGGCAGTATAATTTTCTAGTGCGTCTAGCACCGCTCTCTTTACTGAATTTGGTTTAGTTAAACTCGTTGCTGAATTATCAAAATACATCATATAACAGAATATGAATTTTTTAAATATAGTGTTATAAAGGACTAAATATGAAATACCTAATAATATCATTCAAATCTAGAAACAGCGTAATGCGTTTTGCAAATATAATGAGAAAAAATAATTTATTCGCTAGCATAATAAACACTCCTAAATCGGTATATTCAAGTTGCGGATTGAGCATACGAACAGAATTTAGAAATCTTCATTCAATAACTTCACTTCTTCAAAATCTTGACTGTCAAGACTTGATTGGAGTCTATGCAATTACAAGAAAAGGTCTATATGAAAAAATAGAAAAGTTTTATTGATATAAGTTTAAACTTAAAACAAAAAATGCACAAAAACTAATAAATTGTAAACAGAATGGTTTCATATTTTTTCGACTTTTCATTTCCGTATTTTATTTTAAATTTCAAGTCAAATTTTGCTTTTGTTTACACTAATATAAATGTAAATTTTAAAAAATTTTGTGTTTATACATCAAAAATATTAATAATTTTGTATTTATATATAAAAATATTATTTTTTTACATAAGTACAAAAAGAAAAATTAAACTAACAAATCAAAATATTTCACAATTAATATATCAATTTTTATAATAAATAATTAGATTATTGACTATTTGCTTCAATTTTGATATCATAAAGTTATGACAAAAATCGATAAAATATTATCCTATCTTGATGAATTGTTCCCAAACGCAGAATGTGCACTGAATTTTGAAAATCCTTACGAATTGCTAGTTGCGGTGATTCTTTCTGCACAATGCACGGACAAGCGTGTAAATATCGTTACCAAAGATCTGTTTTCTCTTGCTGATTCGCCTGAAAAAATGCTAGCTTTAGGTCAAGACAAATTAAAAGAAATAATTCATCCCTGCGGTTTCTTCAACACAAAATCAAAAGCAATTATCGAAACAAGTCAAGACTTAATATATAGATTCAATGGGCAAGTTCCATCTACCCTTGAAGAATTGACCACCCTAAAAGGTGTGGGCAGAAAAACTGCAAATGTAGTGATTGCCAATGCGTTCAACGGGCAAACAATTGCTGTGGACACGCATGTGCATAGAGTTTCAAAACGACTTGGGCTGACAACTGAAAATTCTACCCCGCTAAAATGCGAAATGGATCTATTAATCGTCGTGCCAGAAGATAAGCGAAGTAAATTTCATCATCAACTTATTTTATTCGGAAGAAATGTATGCAAAGCAATCAAGCCAAAATGCGATGAATGCCAATTAAAAAACATTTGTAAATTTTACAAATTTGCTAATACTAATAAAAATTTTAAAAATTATGATAAAAAAGGAAAATAAAATGAATTTAGATAAAGTAATAATTTCAATTAAATCAGGGAATGGCGGTAGTGGAAAAGTTAGTTTCCACCGCGAAAAATATGTAGAAAAAGGCGGTCCTGATGGTGGTGACGGCGGAAACGGCGGTTCCGTTTATTTCGTTGGAGATAAATCAAAAAATACATTGATCGATTTCCAATACGAACGCAAATTCGAAGCAGAAAATGGCGAAGGCGGTAGTGGAAATCTGCAAAACGGAAAAAACGGAAAAAGCATATATATTAAATTACCGCTAGGCACATTGATAAAAGACGCTGAAACTAATCAAATATTGGCTGACATATATGAAGATGGACAAACATATTTAGCGCTCAAAGGCGGGCGTGGTGGCAAAGGAAACAACTTTTTCAAATCTCCTACTCGTCAAGCTCCTAGATTTAGTCAACTGGGCGAAAGCACTAAATGGTATAAAGTCATATTGGAATTGAAAACTATTGCAGATGTTGCATTAGTAGGAAAACCAAATGTCGGAAAATCTACTTTGTTAAGCGTGATTTCAAACGCTAAACCAAAAATCGCAGATTATGAATTCACTACTCTTTCACCAAATCTGGGTGTGGTAAAATATTTTGATGATAGTTTCGTCGTGGCAGATATCCCTGGGCTAATTGACGGTGCTAGCGAAGGTGCTGGGCTTGGTCACGAATTCCTTGCCCATATAGAACGCACACGCTTGGTCGTCCATGTTATAGACGCCTCAGGATATTATGGCAACGACATTGTGGAAGATTATAAAATTATCAATAATGAATTGAAAAAGTATAATGAACGACTTGCAAAATTGCCACAAATCATAGTGTTTACAAAACTAGATATGATTGAAAATATTGATGAAAAGATAAAATATTTTCGTTCCAAAATAAAGGATGATGTACAGATCGTGCCAATCAGTTCAATCTCACGCAAAAATGTGGATACTCTTATGAAAATCGTGTATAAAAAATTGAAAACATTGCCAAAATCAAAACCTATGCCAATTGAACAAACCGAACTTGCCAAAATTGACACTAGTTCGGTAAAAATTACAAAATTAGAACCGCATATATATGAATTATCTGGTGGTTATCTCGAAAATCTTCAACGCGGAATCGTGTTCAATGATACCCAGTCACTCGCTTATTTCCAAATGAGATTACAAAAAGACGGAATAATGGATAAATTCAAAGAAGCTGGTGTCCAAGATGGAGATACTGTGGTGTTTGGCAATTTGCAATACGAAATATATTTCTAATGTCAAGAATTTAATTAAAATCGTTTTTAATTAAAGCAAAAACAAATTAAAATATATTAATAAAAATAATTAAAATTTTAGAATAGCCATATTAAAAATTTAAAAATAAAGGAGATTTATGATAACAAAAAAAGAAAGAATAAAATTAAGAAGCATCGCTCAAACTCTAAAGCCTAATGTATTGGTAGGAAAAGATGGATTTTCAGAAAATGTTCTTAAACAAATTGATGAAGCGCTCTATAATCACGAATTGATAAAAATTGGTATGCAGGAAAACACCACTTTACCGACCGAATTTGAATTGACTGAAATGGCAGTAAAACTCGGCGCAGAAGTGGTAACTACGATCGGTAGAAAAATAGTATTATTTAGACATAGCGAGAAAAAAGGAATAAAACATATTCTTGATTAACTTGATAAATGAATTTTTAAAATGCAATCATATTTTGATTGTATTTTTTTATTGTTTTATCATTAAAAAATTTTAAAGATTTGTTTTTAATCAATAAACAAATAAACAAAACAAATTTAAAACTTATTATCTAATAATTTTACATTTTGAAAATTTTAAAAAAATAATTTCTATTTTTTATTATTTTTAAAATTAATAAAATATTTTTATAATTTATAATTATAATAAAAAAATGAAAAAAATTGAAAAATCATTATTTTTTAGTATAAATTTACAAATTTTATACTTATTTTTACATATTTTTATTTTTTTATTCTATTCGCTTATAATCTTTGATACAAAAATCAGTAGATTTTATTTCTTTTTTTATCTTATTTTTTTTATTAAATAAATTGCCCAAATTTGAAATTTTGAATAGATCCAACAATCCATTTCCATTGTTATTTGAACTAAATAAATTCATTATATTGGATAGATCAAATCCTGAATTTTTCCCGTTGCTTTTTTCTCCTTGTGAACCCATTATTGAACCTAGCAAATTTGATAGCCCGCCACTCTTTCCCAATGCCGATAAAAATGGTAAAATATTTTTGAGATCGAAAGGAAATGCTGACTTTTTTGGCGTATCACATTTATCCTCACCCGCTTTTGATTTTGGCAGGCAACCACACTCCCCCTTTTTAAAATTATTGTCTATATAAAAATTTAGCATATTCTCATACGGCTCTTGAAAAACAATCTTTTTTGGATGTGATTTGTCCTTTTGCCTTGTATCATTTCCAAAATTTTGAATATAAGCATTTGGTTCGCTAAAAAGCGCGTTTCTACTATCTTCAAACTCCATATTATTATTTATGAAATTAAAATTAATTTGTCACCATTACGATTTCTTCGCTCATAATTATATTTAAGAGGTAAAAATGCCAAGAGATTTCAAAAATTTTTCAAAAGATAGAAAAAAAATAATTGAAGAAAACAAAAACATAATTCAAGAAAATTCAGAAAAAGCAAACGAATATCAAAACATTTTAGACAAATATAAAAATATGAGCAACAATGATCTTATGGCAAATCTATTTAGTGAAGCCAGCAAATTAAAGCGGGAAGGAAAATTAGATTCAAATCAATTGATGAATCTCAAATCTACCATATCTCCTTTTTTGAATGGCGATCAACAAAAAATGTTAAATTCGCTCATAGACACCATAAATGAACAAAAATAAAATCTCTCCTAAATTATTGAATGAAGTGTCTGTTATGGAACAGGGAAAAACAGACTCTGTTTTGCTATCCTCATCCGATTTTTGGAAAACAAAAAATTTTTTGGATAGATTCAAATATTCATACACCCCATATAAATTTGCCAATTGTTTTGCGCTAAATCTAGATTTTGATGACATATCAATTTTATCAAACCAGACGGATGTAAAATTTTTACACTCAAACCCAATAGTAAAAATTCAACGCGCACAAACTGACAGCATCAATATTTCGCGTCTTACAGAAAACAAATTTTTAGGTCAAGGTCAAACAATCTGTTTTATAGATACGGGCATACATCCACATTTTGATTTCATATATCCAAAAACTCGAATAATTAAATTCATTGATCTATTGAACCATAATCGCACGCCGTATGACGACAACGGACACGGCACATTTGTGGCAGGAATTGCTTGCGGAACAGGGATAATTGATCGCGCAAATATCGGCTTCGCTCCGCGTGCAAATATTATATCAATCAAAGCTTTGGGCGAAACCGGCAACAGCAATAGCAATGTGATACTAGATGCTATGCAATGGATATATGAAAATCACAAAGTGTATAATATTACAGTGGTGTGTATGAGTTTTGGCGCGGAGATAATAGAAAACAATGATCCGCTATCACAAGGGGCGCAGGCGCTTTGGAAACGCGGAATCACCGTGGTCGCAGCCGCGGGCAATAGCGGGCCAAACAGCCGAACAATTAAATCTCCCGGCAACAATCCTTACATAATCACAGTGGGCGCATTGGATGAAAATAGTATGCAAACTGCCGATTTTTCTAGCCGTGGACCAACTATCTATGGTCACAAACCCGACCTTCTCGCCCCAGCTGTAAATATCATTTCTTGCCACACCTTCTCCCCTTTTTACACCCGTATGTCTGGCACAAGCGTAGCCACCCCAATAGTGGCTGGAATCTGTGCGGACATAAAATCGCGCTGGCAAGATATCACCAATGACGAAATTAAAAAATTCCTTCTATCTCATTGCAAAAAAATTAGCGGAGATATTGACACTGAAGGTGCGGGATATTTGACCTTTAATATTTGATTGCTTTTTTCCTTTTTTTTGATAAAATAATTGTATGATAGAATTCAAAAATGTGTATCTAAAATATATAAAAGACTTTTTCACCCTATATAATATAAATTTCAAAATCAATGACAACACATTGCTCGTTGGCGACTGCGCGGACGGAACTAATTCGATTTTTCGTCTAATTGCCAAAATTGATACAAAATATGCGGGCGAAATTTATGTTGATGACAAAAACTTGAAACAAATTAAAGACAAAGAATTAGATCTTGCTTATGTCTGCACTTATCCTTTTTTGTTTAAAAATAAATCTATATTTGACAATCTATATTATCCCCTAAAAATTAGAAAGGTTAAAAAAGATGTTGCCAAAACTTTGATTAGTAACTATTGCAAGCAATTTTATATCGAAAATTTGGATAGAAAAGTTAAAAATTTATCATTTTCCGAGCAAAAAATCGTCTGTTTGTTGCGCGCTTTGGTGCGGAAACCTAAATATGTACTTATTGAGCATCTGTTTTCTGATTTTGATCAATCTTTGATTGCCTGCGCTAATAAAATTATTGAAGAATTAAAATCTCATTCTATAATTCTTGCGTGCGAACCTAATGATAAAAATTTAACTGCATTCGCTGATTTTTCTCGAATTTATCTTGAAAATGGAAGCATAAAAGATTAACCCAGATTAAACTAAAATTAAAAATATATACTAAATTGTTCTCCTTTTATAGAAATGAACAAAAATAAAAAAAAAGAGAACATATTGAAATCGTAGTCAATATGTTCTTTTTCTCTTGCTAATAAACTTTAATTTTGATTAATTTATAATGTTAGATTTTGGTGTAGACGGTGTAGTCGCCGTCGGTTGTTTCGGTGAATCTAGAAGTATTTTCTAGGTAGCTGTTCGTGCTAGTGCCAATGCAACTCCTGAGCACCCGCACCTCTGTAGCATTTTCCAATAACCGTCCGCATTCATTAGATGCCGTGCCTGCATTTTCATACACATAATTGCTCTCTATCGTCACGCTGGTGAGATTGTCGCAATTAGAGAATGCATTAAATCCTATGCTGGTCACGCTATCTGGTATGGTGATGCTGGTGAGATTGGTGCAATAAGCGAATGCATACATTCCTATGCTGGTCACGCCTTCTCCTATGATTACACTGGTGAGATTGACGCAACGATCGAATGCCGCTTCTCCTATGCTAATCACGCTGTCTGGTATTGTGATACTGGTGAGATTGACGCAATTGCAGAATGCATAATCTCCTATGCTGGTTACTCCTTCTGGTATGGAGATACTAGTAATTCCTAAACCATAGAATGCATAATCTCCTATACTGGTGACAGAGCCATCGGTTGGTATGACTGAATTCTTGCATCCTGCTATCAATATCTTGCTAGCGGTCTCTATCAAACAATTCCTATCACTATGATATATGGTATTCCCTTCTTCAACAATTATGCTTTCAATATTAGTGCAATTGTAAAATGCTTTCTCTCCTATGCTGGTCACTTGATCGCCTATTGTCACCTTAGTGATAAAATCATATTCATATAATGAATATGCGTTAATCGTGTTGGCTGTATCTATATTCGCGTGTGTCACTAATTCACCATTAATATACAAATTTTCTCCATAGCATAATGGATTGGAATCTTCTCTATCAAATGAGATAGATACCCAATCATTAATATCTCCTGTATAATATACATCTGTGAGATATCTGCAATTTTGGAATGCACCATATCCTATACTGGTCACTCCTTCTGGTATGGTGATACTGGTGAGATTTGTATTACCTATGAATGCACCTGATGCTATGCCTGTAACCACATAATCATCTCCTTCTATCACTTCACCATCGGCAGAAATTGAATATGTGCTAGGGATGACCACTTCGCTATCTGACCCTGTATATGTAACTATGACGCCATTTGTTGATATTACAAATGGAATTGTAGTATCTGATCTATATAATCTATCATAATTTGAATTCATATATTCTACCATCGTAGCAGTATTTTTGACTTCATCTGAGCTTATTTGGGTAGCACCAGATCCAGAACTTAGCCACCACCCATTTGGGTTTTCAAATGTGATTGTAGATAAATTATTGCAACCATAGACTACATAAGTTCCTATACTAGACACTTGGCTGCCTATTGTCACCTGAGTGATAGAAGATCCATAGAATGAATATGCATTAATTGAAGTGGCTGTATCTATATTAGCATGCGTCACTAATTTATCATTAATATATAAATTTGCTCCATTATATAATGGATTTGATGAGCCATTACTAAACGAGATTGATACCCAATCATTAATATCCCCTGTATAATACACATCTGTAAGATTGGTGCAACCATCAAATACAGAATCTCCTATGTTGATCACACTTTCTGGTATAGTGATGCCTGTGAAATTGCCACAATCTGAGAATGCATAACTTCCTATCTCTCTTAATTGACTATTAGAAGCAAAGTTTACTTTGGTGATATTTGGTGAAATTGGAAAAGAATCAAATAAATATGCTGGAATGCGAGTGACATTCGCTCCTATATTCACTATTATACCTGCTCCATCCTGCCCTGCATAAGCAAATACATTATCACCATTAGATAAATCTGACATATTTGTAGCATTGAAGTTAATTTCAGTGAGATTGGTGCAAGCATAGAATGCATTACTTCCAATGCTGATCAAGCTATCTGGTATGGTGATACTGGTGAGATTTGGACAATAGAATGAATAATCTCCTATCTCTATGCATTGGCTATTAG
>CALWKA010000009.1 GCA_944381155.1 uncultured Clostridia bacterium | reverse complement strand
CTTCCGTCCACATCGGCATCTGTCATAATGATAATTTTATCATAACGCAATTTCTTTGGATCGCAATTTTCATATATACCGCAACCAAAAGCTGTGATCATAGCGTTGATTTCCGCATTCTCCAAAGCGTGCGCCAGCCTTGTCTTTTCCACATTCAATATCTTACCCCTTAATGGAAGTATTGCCTGATAGCGCCTGTCCCTACCCGATTTTGCTGTACCGCCTGCCGAATCTCCTTCTACTATGAATATCTCGCACTCGCTAGCATTTTTTGAACTGCAATCTGCCAATTTCCCAGGTAGATTGGTAGATTCCAACGCACTTTTTCGCCTAGTTTCTTCGCGTGCATTTCGCGCTGCTTCACGCGCACGCTGTGACATCATACATTTGTTGATCAAATCTTTGCTCTCTTTTGGATGCTCTTCCAAATAGTCTTTGAAAGTTTCTTCCATAGCCTTTGAAGTAAAGGTCTTGATTTCGTCCGTGCCCAATTTAGTTTTGGTCTGCCCTTCAAATTGCGGTTCTTCCACCTTGACCGAGATCACTGCCACGATGCCTTCTCGCGTATCCTCTCCGCTCAATTTTTTATTGTCCTTAATCAATTTATTTTCAATCGCATAATCGTTGATTATTTTCATCAAACTATTTTTGAAGCCGTCCAAATGTTTTCCGCCTTCTTCCGTGTTGATGTTGTTGCAATAACTGTGAATATTTTCGGTATAAGTGTCGGTATATTGAAAACTAAATTCAATTTCGCAAGTTGCGTCCACGCTCTTTCCGTTCTCATCCTTTCGTTTGTATTTATATGTTTTGTCCACATATATAGGTTCAGGGAAAACGCAAGTTTTATTTTCAGTAAGGTCAGCCACAAATTCTTGAATGCCACCCATAAATTGATACAAGTTTTCCTGCTCTTTGCCAACTCGCAAATCTGATAAATGAATCCTCAATCCCTTATTCAAAAAGGCAATTTCACGCAAACGAGATTTTAAAGTGTCATAATTAAATTCAGTGATTGGGAAAATTTCATCGTCTGGCTTGAATGTTACTTTTGTACCCGTTTTTTCCATTGGAACATCGCCCACAACTGCCAATCTATCGTTAGGTATTCCGCGATGATATTCCTGGTGATAATGTTTACCATTTTGATAAATATCCAAAATCAGAGTTTCGCTCAAAGCGTTCACGACAGACAACCCCACGCCGTGCAGTCCGCCCGAAATTTTGTATCCGCCACCGCCAAATTTTCCACCCGCGTGAAGTTTGGTGAGCACTAGTTCTGCCGCACTGATACCTTCTTTTTCGTGTATACCGGTAGGTATTCCCCTACCATTGTCCAATACGCTCACTGAACCATCATCATTGATAGTCACATTGATTTCGTTGCAATAGCCCGCCAGCGCTTCGTCAATGGAATTGTCCACAATCTCGGTGACGAGATGATGCAAGCCCTTTTCATCCGTGGAACCGATATACATTCCTGGGCGCTTTCTCACAGGTTCAAGCCCTTCCAGCACCTGAATTGCGCTCGCGCTATATTCGCCTTTTACTTTCAAATCTTCAGTCATATTTTCTCCTTATTGATGCCAATTTTAATTTTTAATTTTCAATAATTAAAATTGACATTGTTTTATATACTTTATAAAAAATATATTATATATAAATATATAATATATTCTACCAAAAAATAGGGAAAAAAACAAGTGTTTATCACCCTAAAAAATAGGGAAATTTGCCATATTTTTGCCTAAATTTTAACTATCAAATTTTGACTGTATAAAATAAAAAAATTTGCTCAAATTTCAAGCAAATTTTTTCTTCTCTTATTCTTTTTATGGCGGTTAGTTGCCATTATAAATATATAATTGCATCCTAAAATAAATAGATAAATATTTGTTTAAACTTTATATATGTTGATGACAAGAGTGGCATATTGCACGCGTAAATCGTGATAATAAATCTAGTTTTCCTATCAATATTTTCTTACAATTTGTAAATTTAGTTTTCAATCAATATTTTTCTGCATTTTTGCTAAAATTCAATTTTGGTGGCAAATATTTTATGATTTTATCTTGTTTAATTCTTCAATTTCCTTGTTGATATCCAAACGCTGATACAAATTTTCATTTTTGGTCACAATAGTATTATCCGCAATAAAGCCATACTCTTTGTATTCGTCGAAGTTAAGAGGAATATTTAGCCCCCAACTAGCATAGACGAGTTTTGGTTTCACGGTCAAAAATGGCAAAAGCAAACTATTTGCAATGATAATAGTTTCAGATAAGATGTTCAAAATTGTATTTAATCTTTCGCGTTCGCCATTCTTCGCTAGCACCCAAGGCGCATTTTCATCTATAAACTTATTTGCGCGTGAAAACATTTCAAAAATCGTATTCAGTGCGCCAGTCGGATTGATATCTTCCATAAATTCAAACACTTGCTTACGCTTGTTTAAAATCTCGTTTTGAAATTCCTTGTCCGATTCGCTCAATTGTGTTGCCCTGTTTAGCACTCCGCCCAAATATTTTCCTATCATTCCGATTGTCCTAGACACCAAATTGCCGTATTCGTTTGCCAAATTCGTGTTGTATGAATTTAAGAATAATTCTTGCGTATATGGTCCGTCCTGACCAAAGACTACATCCTTTATCAAAAACAATCGGATAGCATCAATTCCATATCTATTAGACAAAATTCGTGGATCGATCACACTGCCCGAATTTTCTTTTGATTTTGACAACTTCCCGCCGTCAAACAACAGCCAACCGTGCCCATAAACTTGTTTAGGCAAAGGTAGGTCAAGCGCCATCAAAATTGCCGGCCAAATGATTGAATGGAAGCGCACGATCTCCTTTCCAACCACATGCACATCGCACGGCCAAAACTTTTTGAATAGCGAATCGTCTTTTTGAAGATAACCCAACGCGCTGATATAGTTTGGCAACGCGTCTATCCAGACATAGACAGTGTGTTTTGGGTCAAAATCTACTGGGATCCCCCATTTCACACTTGTCCTGCTGACACATAAATCTTTCAGCCCGGGTTTGATAAAGTTGTTTATCATTTCATTGACGCGCGTATGCGGACGCAAAAAATCTGTTTCTGTCAGCAATTTCTCAATTCTGTCCTGATATTTGCTCAAACGGAAAAAATATGCTTCTTCTTCCATTGGTTCAACCGCTCTGCCACAATCAGGGCATTTGCCGTCCACCAATTGTTCTTCAGTCCAAAACGACTCGCACGGGGTGCAATACAAGCCCTTATACGAAGATTTGTATATATCCCCTTTTTCGTACAATTTTTTGAATATCTTTTGCACGGTTTCGATGTGGTAATCGTCTGTCGTACGAATGAATTTGTCATACGAAATATCAAGCATATCCCATAGTGCACGAGTGTCGGATACGATTTCATTCAAATATTCCATCTCACTTTGATTTTTCGCTTTTGCAATCTTTTCAATCTTCTGACCGTGCTCATCTGTGCCTGTTAGATAAAACACATCTTTCCCCATCATACGATTAAAACGCGCTATGCTATCGCAAAGGATCGTGGTATAGCAATTGCCTAGCGTCATCTTGTTGCTAGGATAATAAATTGGTGTTGTGATATAAAAAGTGTCTTTCATACTCTCTCCTTAATTTCCTAAAAATAAATTATTTTTGAACGAATGTTTCAGTTTAATTCCTAAAATCAATGATTTTGCACTTTACGATTTGTTGTTTTTCACTAGATATGCGATGTAGTGACGGCTATCAAATTCTAGTTTGTATTTATCGAATTTTACTTTTGGATAATGTTCTGGATTCGGATTTTTGAATTTCTTTTTCTTGATAATTTTGAATCCTTTCTCTTTCAAATATTGTTCAATATATCTAAAATGTACGCACGGATCTTCGAATATATCTATGATAAGAAAATAATCGGCTTTGATATCCATAATGTGATGGAACATATTTTCAAACGAATTTCCCCAACGCAGTGCCTCGCCTAGCGAACAATGCACCAAGCAAAAATCGTATTGTTTTCGAAAAGTGGTGTTGCAAATATCCGCTTCCATAATTTCTAATCTATCGCTTCCAATGGCGTTTTCTAGCGGATTTTTCTTCCTGTTATCTCCCGGGAAAATCACTGCATCCACGCGTGAATTCGGAAAATATTTGAGTGCAATACTTGCACTTATTTTCCCGCTACCCGCATCAATCACCTTTTTGAATTCGTCGCGTTTCAATTTTTTCGTCATTACGCGGACGATTTTATCGTGAATTGATTTTGATGTGTTCACCAATCTTTCCATACGCTTCCTTAATTTTTCAGTTTAAACTTTTTCAAATTTAATAACGCTTCCAATATCTCAATTTATATCTCTTTATAAATTGTGCCCGGTCCGTCAAGGTGGCAATCTATCTGCATATTTCCGCCAAACACGCCAAGTTTTGTATCTACGCCCATATTCCTTAATTCTTTTGCAACCGCAAGATACAATTTTTTTGCCAAATCCTTCTCCGCGGATAGCGAAAAGTCTGGTCTAGCGCCACTATTTGCACTCGTACATAGCGTAAAGTTTGATATTAGCAACACTTGATAATTCAAATCTAAAACACTATCATTTAGTTTGCCGTCGCGCCTAAATATGCGGATAGTGGCAATTTTCTTTGCCACTTTGTTGACTTTTCCATAGTCGTCATCTTTCGTGACTCCCAGCATCACCATTAGCCCTGCGCCAATCTCGCTTTTCAATTCTTCGTCAACATAAAGTTTTGCATACTTTACTCGTTGAATCACCATTCTCATAGCCTAACCCCGTGCGATTTTGTTGACCAGACTCATATCCACTTTGCCAGCATAATTTGCTTTAAAATATTTCATCACAAAAGGAATAGATTTATCTTCCAGCAAATCGATCACTTCTTTAATTTCGTCTTTGCTCATCATTTTTGGAAGATATTTTGAGATGATATTGATTTGTTTTTCAATATTTCCAGCTTCTGTTTCGTTTTTCACTTTCAGATAACTTTCCTTTTCTTCCGTCAACTCTTTGATTGTCTTTTGAATAATCTGAATGACATCGTTGTCCGATTGCTCTTTTCCATCCTTTTTCAATTCAATGCTGTTCAACAGCACCTTGTTCATCACCACTCCAAAGATTGCACGCGCCACGCTGTCGTGGTCTTTCATTGCCTGAACATTGTCTTTTTTAATTTGATCTATCAACATATTTTCTCCTTTTACTCATCCTTGAAAATGTCTTCTATTTCGCTATTTTCCATAGGTGTCAAAACGACATCTTTATCTTTTTGCACCTTGCTAGTATTCTTCGTATACAAATTGTCCTTGCCAGGCTCATAAAATTGCGTAAATTCGCTCTTCCATTTGATAGGAATTGTGCCACGCATACCATTCCTATGCTTTGCTATAACTAGCGAATAATCTAATGCGCCGTCCGTACTTTCAGTCGCATTTTCGCTCGCGACATCTGATATGAACATAACAATATCTGCATCTTGTTCAATACTACCGCTCTCTCTTAAATCGCTTAATTGCGGAGTCTTGTCCGCGCGTTTTTCGCTCTCACGATTGAGTTGAGATAGCAATATGATAGGCACGCCCAATTCGCGCGCTGCAAGTTTGATACTACGCGTCAAATCTGCCACTTCCTGCTGACGATTGTTGTCCTTGGTGGCCCGTTCACCTTTCATCAGTTGAAGATAGTCGATTATCACCATATCTAGTCCGTATTGAGCTTTCAGCCTTCTACATTTAGACAAAATCTCGGACGGAGTGATCGTGGTGGTATCGTCTATATAAATATTTGAATTTTCGAGTATTTTCTTTGTTTCAAATAGTGTTGCCCAAACATTATTATCTTTTGTGCCACCCTTTACGAAATCCATTGGCACGCGACCAGTCGAACAAATGAAACGCTGTGCCACTTGAAGCGCAGACATTTCAAGGTCAAACATCGCCACATACTTATTATATTTCAGCGCCGAATTTACGGCAAAATTGACTGCCAGCGTAGTTTTACCGATACCGGGGCGCGCTGCGATTATAATGAGTTCGCCCGGTTTGAATCCATTTGTGATTTTATCAAGAGTTGGGAATCCGGTCTTCACTCCCATATTTGCGTTTGGATCAATCGAGATTTTTTCCATAAGGTCAATAGCTTCGCTGACTCCCTTTTTTATATGCTCCAGATCGCCCACTCTACGCATTTGAGATATATCAAAAATACGCTTTTCCGCACTTTCCAACACGGTTTGCGCACTGCCTAAATCAAACACATCGTTGATAGTTTGTTGCGAAGCTTCCACGATTTGACGCAAAATACTATCATTTTTTACAATGTCTTTGTAATATTTGTAGTTCGCCGCACTTGGCACAAAATTTGTCAAATCTATAATGTATGCAAGCCCGCCCACTTCTTCTAGTTCGCCTTTTGTTTCAAGCACTTTGCTAACTGTAATGTAGTCGATTGCAACATCTTTGAAATAATTGTCCAACATTGCTTGATAGATTTTTTGATGCGCAATAGAATAAAAATCTTTTGCCACCAAACTTACAAACACATCTGTGCACGCTTCCACAGACAAGAATAGACAGCCGAGCAAACTTTGCTCTGCCTCTAGATCGTTCGGTAAAATCTTAGGTTTTTTATCCATAAATTTTCTCCTTTTTACGCGAATATGATTTGACTAAAGTTTGTAAATATTGACTTTGATTGCCAAATTTTTGCATACATATAAAATTAGTTTATATAATCTTTTCAAAAGTTATCATAATTTTACAACAATTCAAACAATGAAACTGAATTGTTTTTGTTATTTGAACACATCTTTTTTATCGTCATCAATCTCTGTTTTGCTCTTTGCCTTCATTCTATAAATCAATTCTTCAATCAGCACTGCCACTCCCATAATCAATACAAACAAGAAAATTTGCAAGCCGTTTGAGTGGATAACATTTCGAAAAAGGTAGGCAAACACTATCAAAAATGGCACACAACATAGCATTGTGATAGCGATTCGCTTTGCAGTTTTCATAGCGTTGTCATACGCTTCATTCCTATTATCTCTCATATTACTCCACAACAGGTTTTTTAGACTTAGCACGCAACTGATGATCCAAAATTGCTTTTCTGATACGGATAGATTGTGGAGTGACTTCCACCAATTCATCATCCGCTATGAATTCAAGTGCACCTTCAAGCGACAGGTCTTGAATAGGGATCAATTTCAGTGCTTCGTCACTTGCACTGCTACGCGTATTGGTCAACTGCTTTTTCTTGCACACATTGACCACAATATCATCGCCTTTAGGGTTGGAGCCCACCACTTGACCCATATAAACTTTATCGCCTGGACGAATGAGCAATCGTCCTCTGCCTTGCGCGTTGAATAGCCCATAGGTCACCGCTTCTCCCGTTTCATACGAGATAAGTGAACCAAAATTCCTGCCTGCGATCTCACCTTTGTATGGCTCATAATCATAAAATACGGATGACATCACACCTTCACCGCGCGTATCCGTGAGCATTTGTGATTTATATCCAAACAGTCCACGACTTGGCACCAAAAATTGTAGACGCATCCTGCTACCAATTGGCGACATATCCAAAAGTTCGCCTTTTTTCACGCCCATTGATTGCATAACTGTACCGACACAGTCCTCTGGCACATCCAAAACTACTTTATCAATAGGTTCGCATCTCACTCCGTCAATAGTTTTGAATAGCGCACGCGGTCTGCTCACCTGAAATTCGTATCCGTCCCTGCGCATATTTTCAATCAAAATTGATAGATGCATTTCTCCACGCCCGCGCACCTTAAATTGATCTGCGGTCGCTCCGTCTTCCACTTGCAATGATAGGTCCTTCACCGCTTCTTTATACAATCTATCCTTTATGTGCCTGCTAGTGACATATTTCCCTTCTTTACCCGCAAATGGACTATCGTTCACCATAAAAGTCATCTCTACGCTAGGCTCGCTGATTTTCACAAATTCAATTGGCTTCATATCTGCCGTTTCGCTCACCGTATCCCCAATCGTGATATCAGGTATACCTGCAATACAGATAATATCCCCCGCGCACCCAACTTCTATCGGATCACGCTTCAATCCGTTGAAATTGAAAATATTCACCACCTTTCCCGTGTAGTGTTTACTTTCGTCAAAATAATTTGAAATATATAGCGTTTGGTTAAGTTTGATTTTCCCTGCTTCAATCTTGCCTACTGCAAGTTTGCCTAGATAATCGTTTTGTTCAGTAGATGAAATCAGCATCTGAAAAGGTGCATCCATATCCATATTTGGCGGATCAATATGATTTATGATTGCTTCAAATAGCGGTTTCATATCTTTGCCTGGAATTTTATAGTCCGTGCTAGCCACTCCGTTTCGCGCAGAACAATAGATTATAGGACTATCCAATTGTTCGTCATTCGCGTTCAAATCGAGCATAAGTTCGAGCACTTCGTCCGCCACTACATCAAGACGCGCATCTGGCCTGTCAACCTTGTTGATCACAATGATGACTTTCAGATTAAGCGCGAGCGCTTTTTCAAGGACGAATCTAGTCTGTGGCATAGGGCCTTCAAATGCGTCCACCACTAGTAGCACGCCGTCCACCATTTTAAGAACGCGCTCTACCTCTCCGCCAAAATCTGCGTGCCCAGGAGTGTCCACAATATTAATCTTTGTGCCATTGTAAAAAGCGGAACAATTTTTTGATAAAATCGTGATACCCCTTTCGCGCTCCAACGCGTTTGAATCCATCACTCTATCTTGAACCTCTTGATTCTCGCGGAAAATACCACCCTGCTTGAGCAGTGCGTTAACCAAACTTGTTTTGCCGTGATCCACATGCGCAATAATTGCTATGTTTCTAATGTCTATCATAATAACCTCGATATAATTACAAATAATATAATAACATAGTTATAAAAAAATTGCAATAAAAGAGTAAAAAATAGGCGAATAAAAATTTTAAAAACTGCCTTAAAAATAGTTGATTTTTTATTATTTATTTGATAGCATTTTTATAAGTTGATATTTCAACGGATAAAAAGGAGAAAAGTATGAATACAATTAGCGCAGGGGATTTTGTTAAACAGGTGGCAGAAGCAACCGGTTTTACACAGACCCAAATCAAATCAATCTTAAACACTGCAGGCGAAAAGATTAAAGAGAATCTCAAAGCAGGCAAAGAAATGCACTTCATTGGATATTTCAACATTGGCATCAAATCTAAAAAAGCAGGTGTGAAACTCAATCCTTTCACAGGTGAAAAAGTGAAAGTTGCTGCTTGCAAAGTTCCTACGGTGAAATTGAGCGCTTCTTTCAAACAATTGTTGAAAAAATAATCAAACGGCTATTTAGCCGTTTTTTTATCTCAATATATTAGATCTCAATTCAATTGATTTTAAATTTATCAATTAAATTTTTGTTTTGCTTGAAAAAATATAGCAGAATAGATATAGAAAATTCATAAAAAATATTTTTCTGCCGATTTTTCTTTTATTTTCTTTTTAAATATTTGTTAAATTCGAATTTATTTGATATAATACTATTAAATTCAGGGGGTAAATATGTGGACTTCAATTGCTATGTGGGGCGGTGTTGCAGGGCTGATTGTTTCAATTTTTGCCGTGATCATATTATTTTTGACTAGGAAAAATATTTTAGACATTTTAGACAAAGATGTCATATTGTTCAGTAGAAACTTTGAACTAAAAAAGACTGCCATAGAAAATTCTTTCAAAATTGCGGATGAAATTTTGCAAAAAGGTGGGCAGATCATTTTGAACAACGAATTCAACGAACGCGCAAAAAAGGTATATAATGAATTGTTGTGCGTGGTAAGTGATGTCAATGTAGCGGATGAATTTTACAGTCTTGCGATTGAAAACAATGCGCCAATCAGTGAAGCTAGGATATTTGAATATAAATTGCATTGTAGAAAAGATATCGGACTGACAGTGAAGAAATCAAATATCAAAAGACAAAATTCAAAGCAAGCAGACAACTTCAACAATTATAATACAAGCAACGCACCAAAAATGCAATATGTAAACAACGCAAACAGCAACACCGCTACAAATGTGCAAACTCCAGCTGTTCAACCAAAAATTAACAATCAACCTCAGCCAAATGCGCAAAATCATAATCCAAGTGTTTCGCCAAAAGTGGTCAATCCAATTGTAAATAATCAAACGAAAAATACCACTCAAAATCTAGCAACCAATTCACAAACAATCAATCGCCCTACGGGAATAAATACTTTCAATACTACCAGCCAGACGAAGCCCAGCGCACCGCAAAAAAAATAATGAAAAAATAAGAAAAATGACCATTGTGATGTTCTAAAATATAGACTTCATAGGTCATTTTTTTATAAATTTTTAATAGAATTTTGAATTTTCAATCTAATAAAAAACAATATCAAAATTAAAACTATTTATAAATAAAAAATAATTTATAAACAGAATTTTATCAGTATGAATTTTATAATTTCATACTGAATATAGCTACAGATATTTTCAGATTTACAAATTGATAAATTACTACTTAAATATTATTTTCCCCATAAACAAATTTTCAATATGTTTATTTTAAAATAATATTAAAAATTTTACAATTTGCAATTTTGAAAATCATAAACAAAATTTATCATTTAGTGAGAAAGAGCATTTTTATTATCTTGCAAATATTTCATATACACTTTTTTTACGCTAAAATTATTCCCTATATTGAAATCAAGACTATATACGAATCTCTTTAAAAATTCAAATTTTTCACTATCGGATAAATTTTCAATAGAATTATTTTCTTCGCACTCGATGAAAGTGCCCAAATCTTCCACTTCTTGAATAGCAAATTCTATTCCGTCAACCGAGTAAACAAACGAATGATTTTTCATCTCGCACCAGCAATTTAACCCCGACTTTTTGAATAAAGCAACCGCCTTCTTTGCATCTTCAATATTTACGCTAGTTTTATCTTCTGCTAGGACATTACCCGCTTCGTCCAATTTCTTTGCTTTATGCACAATTTTTGCACTCTTTGAATTTTCTTCTATAATCTCGCGCACCAAAAATGAAGCATCTAAAATTTCAATATACTCTTTTGATTTCAGTTCTATTGGTGAATATTTTGTAAAATAATAATCAATGACTTGATATTGCTCAACAAATTTTGCATTTTTCATAGCCAATTTAGTCAACAAGTCGTCTATATTTTCATATAATTGAACCGAGATTTCAGTTTTCATATATTTATTATATTATTTTTTGTTTCTTAATTCAAGCAAAATCAAAATAATTCAAGATTTTTATTTAGATTAATTAAAAAAGAAGTTTAATAAAAACTAAACTTCTTTTCTTGAATTTTATTTTGTTTAATTAAATCAGGTAATTTACGCATATTGCAACTTTTCAAAACTAGATTTTCTTCATATATTCTATAGTTTCATTCTCTTTAAGATGAACTTCAATCAAGTCTTTTAGCTCTTGGATATTCCCTTTCAGTCCCTCTTTTTTGACCACCGCAAAATTAGTTTTGTTAAACACGATCACCAACCTAAACTCATCTTCAAAGCAGGCGGTGATATTGTTCAAATCAAGTACCATTTTGCTCACTTCTTCTTGCTCTTTAAAGAACGAAACTTTGCAACTGTCTTCATCAATTATCACTACGCAATAATTATTAGGAGCAATATATTCTTGATAAGTTTTGATTGCCGATTTTTTCCAAAATTTAGGGGAGAAATAGTACATCGTCCCTACAGCAATCACAAATATAATCAAAAAGATATCAAAAGCAAAACTAGCTCCTGAAATTATATCCAATACTAGCGTCACAATCGACATCACTAAACAAATAGCCAATAAAATGTATACGACTATTGCCAACTTTTTATTTTTTTTCTTCGTGGTATACATAGTGCCCGCTATATTGTCTTCAAGTGTAAAATTAAAACGCGATTCAAACATATTACCTACTTTTTACCATTAATATTTTTGCTCATACATTTTTGCAAATGCGCTTTGAGCTTGTCCAATCCGCCCGTCAACTTGTCTTTGCGGATACAGACATACTCTGCTCTGTTAAACACTAAAATTAGACGCGTGCTATCTTCCAAAAAGCTAGTCAATGATTTTAGAGAGTGAACATTTTTTGCCTGTTCACTCTCGTCTTTAATCAATGTTTCGGTGCAAAGAGCATTGTCTATCACGATATGAAGATAATCCATTTTGTCAAGATTTTGACTAAAATATGCTTTCTTTTGAGATTTTTTAAGCGTGACAGGAATCAACAAATAAACAATTTCTAGTATCACCAACGCCACTAATAACACTATATCTAGCGTATATGAATTCCCCGTCACAATATCAACTATCAACATTGCCACCATAGCAAGCATTAGTATTGGAATCAAAATTGCTATCACTTTGTCCTGCTTTCTTTTCTGCGATTTGTACACATAAGTTGCACTTGTCAAACAATCTTCAAGCTCATATTTGTATTTGCATTCAAACATCCTGTCTCCTAAATCTTTTCATTTTCGCTATATTTATCTTTCTTCTTTTTCCTAATTATTAATAGAATGATGATTATGATCAATATCAACAACAATAGCAATACAATAATCAAAATTATCTGCCACAGTTTGAGCAATCTACGCTGTTGAGTGAGAATTATTGTATTTACATCGGTATTCATTTGAGCCAAATCAATAGTCACACTATCATTTTTCACTTCATATTCCAGCGTGCCCGCCTGATCGCCTGTAAGCCAAAGTGCGCTAGTTAAACGATCTTCATTAGGCAGTGTTAAATATAGATTATTATCAATTAGTTGACTTATACCATCAAGTTCAAATGATAGTTTGTAACCAATTGCAAACACTCTATCGTTTGACAAATAACTTGCAATCTTATCATAAATATTTACATATTCGTTTGAATCTAATTCGATAATTTCAATTTTTAGATCAACACCAATTGGAATCAGCTTCACAAGACTCGGATCGGTCAAACCTCTTTCATTGGTTATTGTCACATCTCCAACACCTTCAATATTTGCACTTACACTATATGGATAAATGCTAGCAGAAATTGTAGCAGTATTTAAATTATAATTTAGTGCATCTTCACCCACCAAAGCATCTTCCGAATTGATAGTTACTTGTTTATTTATTCCAACCGTCGCATCTGCAAATGAAATTGTCAATTGGTCTACAAACAAATGTACATCATCATCAGGCAAAGCGCCCTGCAATCTAACATCCGCATCTTGTTTAATCTGGGCGGAGACATTGCCGTCATACACTTTATCATTGACTTCCACACCGATTAAATTTAGTTGTCTTTTCATAATTTTTATACAATTTAGCAAAGTCACACTATTGTTTGTAAGCATAAAATTATTATTGAAATCGGAATAGGATAGATTGATATTTGAAAATGTAATATTGTAATAAATATCTTCGTTTGCTGTAGAAATAGGCGTTTCCACTCCGTTGATTAGATATGTTATGTTGGCAGAATAATTCTGCGTAAGCATAAAGCCACTGCCTATATAGTCAATAGTTGTCGTACCATCGGTGAATTGCAAATATTGCAATAATCTGATAGCGTCATAACTTGAACTTCCATCATAAGTCTTGCTAAATGTTTCATTCAATGTATAAGTAGCACTAATTGAGCGAGGTTGAATTATGAATAGCACTTCATATTGCAATTCAATAGTATTAAGCCACGAATATTCGCCCGTATCATTGAATTCAATTTCTACCCTATACTCACCAACATCTGTAGGTTCAACAGGCATATCCTCATAGTATCCATTTTCATCATAATAGTAAATGTTGTATTCATTATCGTCATTCATCAAGAAATTTAATATGAATTCAGATGATTGTATATTAGATTCTGGACCTGCGCCTACAGTTAAACTTTGTGGTATACCCTTACCAGTATTGTCACAAATAAATGTGGTGGTAAATATATACACGCCATTAATATTGGTCGCCCCATTGTATAAAATCTGTGGTTGAACCTGCAATTGAATCACAATATTGTCTACAAAGCGGACATCGATACTTCTAATATTGCCCTGATCGTCGTACGCTACGACCAAACCATAATTATTATAATCTTCGCGCGTAGCAGTCTGTGAATCTAAAAGCAGTTTGCCCTGATCGTCATATATCTTAAATTCTTTTATATAGAAGAATTTTGAATAATCTGTGCCTGATATAGTTTGGAAACTATAATTAATTTGAGTTTTGCCCAAGAATTGAAGATTATTTGTAAGATAAGATTGCCCAGATGAAGAGTAAATTTGCGCATCAAAACCAAATATGTTGTTGTCATAACTCATTATAAAGCGTGGCACATTATTAATTTGATAGAAATCGGCATCATCAATGTTTGTGGTGAGCGTGATCATTTTTTCATTCACCAAATATTTATACAATATGACCACTTTCCCTTCTTCTGCCACTTCTGAAATAATTTCACTGACATTGAAACTGAATTTATATTCGCCTTCTTGCTCTGTAGCGTAAAATATATAACTTTTACTCAAAATTAATATATCAACAAGATTTACTCCTTTGCTCAAATTGTATGTTTCATTTTCATTCAAACTGACATCGTTGAATTTGATGAACACTTCTACGCTATCCAAATAATTAATAGTTTCGCCTTCTTGCAATTCGTGAGATTCGCCATCTGTCGTCACCATGATAGTGTATGTTGCATAATTGTTAGGATCAATATATACATCTCCGCGATCAAAACCAACATCTGTATAATTCTGACTTTCGTTAACAAGTAAAATCTCAATATAGTCGTATTCAATATAGAAAGTGATAATTCCGTTCTCAATGTAATAGTTATCAACATTGAACATTTCGTCTTCATAAGTGGTAGTCTCATCGTAGTTAACTTGAGTCAAAGCATATTCATAATAAGTGATGTTCGGATTGTATTGATTGGATGTGTTTAAAAAATATCCAGTTTCATTTGAAAATGTGTAAAGAGTGGAATATTTTTGTATCCAAGTATCATCAGAATAAATATATGGCTGGTATGAATATACATAATAATACAAGTTCTTAAATTTAAATCCATTGTTTTTATTTGCCTTTGTTTGTATTTTCAGATTGTCATATAAAGCGACTTGATTTATTTCAATGTTATTTACCAATACGCTAGGATTTCCTCTATTGATATCATCCAAAATGAGATTGACAGTGTATGATTCATAGCTCAATTTATATTTAAAATATTCGTTCTGTGTAATGCTTGGAACTGTCAAACTTAAGTTGTTATGCGAATAATTTGGCGCTTCATCTAGTACATTCGTCCAACCAAAAGCAGTCAAGCCATTTTGAATATTGCCAGAAACAGATATGATGACTGTACACTGATAAGGAATTTCTTCAAAGACAACTTGATTGTTTTCAATCTCTCCTGTTATTTCTTGCGGAACACCTTGATACGAATATTGAATTATCATAACTGGATAAATCACTCTGCTATCATAATCATTATTTTTCGGATTCGTGAGTTCAAAATCTATCGTAATAGAATATGTGTGTATCTGATAGTTGACCAATATATTTAGTTCAACATAATCGTCAAACAAAACTCCATATTGATCTACCAAATCATTAAATTCTTGAATTTCAAAAGTGTATGAATACAAATTTGCTTGATAATCATTTGTTTGACCCATTTCTTCGTATTGATAAGCAAATCCGTCTGCACCCACGAATGACACGATAGAAGCATAATAGCCTTGTGGCATACTAAATTCTAGTGATCTATCGTCAATAGTCAAAAGTTTGTAATTTTGACCACCAAAGTTAACATATTGACCATTGAAGCCAGCTCCGCCACCGGATTGCAATACGGACAAATGATATTCCACTTCAATAAAATTGATCACCAAATATTGCATATTTGAACTCGTGACATTATACGAAAATGTATAAGGATCCATTAGAGAATCTACCGAAGTGAATATCTCATCTCCTTCAGAAGTTAAGGTATATCCTGTCAATCTGTATCCAAATGCTACCACATCGTCCGAATTGTTAGGATTCAACATCACTTGAATATTTCTACCCGCCTCAACAATGACAGCGTTTTCGCTGATAGTCAGCGGACTTCCGTCCTGATAAACGACTAAATTGCTCAAATCGTATGCATTTTCTCTATCTTGTGAGATAAGTAGTCGTGCGCTAGGCATAGTATACACAACTTTAATGCTGATCATATCACGCAAAATGACTTCGGTATGCGAATAAGTATCTGTGTCTAAATCGTACGAATATGTAAGATTTATCTTGTCATTTTCAGTGAATCGCACGAACATATAAGTATAATCGTCTTGTGCTTCGACATTGTCAACAAACTTACCTTTTGCTTTCAAATTGACCGTGTCGTACAATTTCAAATCATTGATGACGATTTTATAAACACTCGGATCGCTCTCGTCAACTTGGATATTTGAACTAGTAGTTTCATAAGTCAAATCTGCCATTATTACATCTTGGTCAAGATATGTGTCCGTTCCCGCTTCGATATAATAAGTGAGTGAATATTTTGTATAATCTTCATACACATATATTTCTATTTCGTTGCTATCATTAACATATTGAGTAATAGCGTCTTGATTTAACAAAAGTTCTATGCTGTTATTATTGATAACATAATCTCCAACTCCGCCAATTTTGTATCCTAAAAGATAGAATCCGTTCACCAATTCAGAAGTCACAGCCAAATTATCACCAACATTTGCCACCAGATCAAAGGTGATTGATTTTTCCGCATTATGCCTTAATTCGTCCGCACCAATAGTGTCAGTAGAAGGCACACCAGCGTGCGTAATAGACAGAGTGGTAGAAGAAATAGGATAATATTCTTGCGCCTCATAATTCAAACTAATTTGATCAAAATTTACGAATTTTATTGAATAATCTATATATTCATACAGCATTAAAATAGTATAATTTTCAGGCTTGTCCGCATCAATTTCCACATCTATAGAAGTATTTTTGCCCACTTGGAATTGGCTGAATGCAAATCCATAAAAACTATATCCAACATTATTTGAATTGTCCGATTTTTCAATCGTGAATTGATCTCCCCTAGTCAAATAGATAGGATTTTCAAGATTGAAGTCACCTGTAGGAGCACTAATATTTCCCGTTTCAGAATCGTACAATCTAAATTCAAAATTTACGCTATAATTTATCGAATTATAATTTACTTTGATAGTGATATTTTGATCAACATTAGGATATGTGCTAGTCATCTCCACACGGCCATCAATTGAACCAAATTGATAATAGTCATAGCTTCGCGCGTCTACCACTTTGCTGATTTTTGGTGTAGCGACCAGTTTAAATGAGTTGCCATTGTTGTCCGTTGCATTTTTAACAAAATAAGAACTATCCGTCAGTTGTGCATAATAGAAATTTATAGTCAACACATTCAATACCACATTAATATCTTCACCCTCGCACGCTACATCGTCAATGAATGTTTCAATGTCTGCCAAATATAGATTGTCATAATCAATTTTTAGGACAGATTCTTGATTGGAAGAATTATTTATAGTAAATTTAAAATTCAATGATGTAGTACGGTTATATTGATCTTTAGTAATCGAATATGCACTTTCTTCTCCGTCTAGCACCAGATCTAATTCGTTTGAATCGCTAGCCACAGAAATTCCTTGCACATCAATATTTTTGCTCGCGTACAAATCTTCTTTTGCATCAATTTCAAATGTCGCTTCCACTTCGTCCAAAAGTCTATACGCGCCCAAAGTGTAATCTACCTTTTGTTCAGTTGGCAGATCGGTCAAAGTGTTATGTAATGTAAAGTATTCAGTCCCGTCCGAATACAATTCGCCGTAATAATACAATTTATCCACACCATCCACATTGAATGATACAACCGCATCCGAATAGACATCATAACTGCCATTGCTTGATTTGCTGGTATAATAAATTGTATTGTCCGAATTGCCAATTGCTTCGGAAGAATATGAGTTAATCGTGCTAATCTCGTTTAGTTCACTAATGTCCACATTGAAGTAGATAAAATCAAAAACGGACACGACTTGCAGATTTTCAAACACTCTAGATATGTTAAAACTACCTTGATCGTAATATCCATCAAGGTCGGTATCCAAATAATCGAATCTGATGTCCACCTGATTTTCTCCGCTACCAAACTGAATAGTTTTGCTAGCGACATTATCTTCCCCAACGGTCAGGTCCGAACTATCAATATATGTAGATTGGCTAGGCTCGTCCGTATAAACGATCTGCCAACCCACCAAACCAAAGCCATCCTCTGCATTTGTGGTGAGGGTGACATTTTCTTGACCTAAAAGGAAATTTCCATATCCGCTGGTCGAACCTGCTTTCGTATTCGACTCGTATGGAACACCCGCGCTGATCAGCCAATTGCTGTCCACCACATCTTCTGGCTCATACGCGTAAACATTGCCCACCGACCACAAAACCAACAGTGAGGCAATCATTAATGAAATCATTGAAATTAAACTAAATACTTTCTTTTTCATTTTTCCCCTATCGCAGAATTTCCTGCAATTGCACCTTGTGCGCAAGCCACCACAATTTGCCGAAAATCCCTATTTGTAATATCTCCACAAGCAAACAAATTTTCAACATTTGTCCGCATATTATCATCCACGACAATATACCCCGCCTTATCCGTTTTAAGATCAAATTTCACAAAATCAAGATCTGGAGTTGAACCAATTGCTATAAACAATCCGTCCACAGCCAATTTTTTTGTGCCAAGATTGTCTTTTACTAGGATAGCATCTAATTTTTCATCACCGAAAAGTTCCACGACCTGTGCGTTTGTCAAAATCTCTAAATTTTTAAATTTTTTAATTTTGCCAACTTCATAATCACCCGCTCTGAACTTGTCCGAACGATTGATGAGATAAATTTTCTTTGCCAATCTGGATAGATATTCCACATCTGTGATAGCAGTGTTTCCGCCACCAACCACTGCGACCACTTTGTCTTGGAAAAATCCTCCGTCACAACTAGCGCAATAGCTGATGCCTCTACCCGTCAGGCGCTCTTCATCTTTCAAACCCAATTTCCTAGTCTTGCAACCTGTCGCAATGATAACCTTTTTCGAAGTGTAGGTACGATCTTGCGTTTTTAAGGAAAAGCCCGACTTTGTTTTCGTAAGACTTTTCACCGTGCCCCACTCCAATTTCAGCCCATTATTTTTTGCCTGATTAGCCATTTTTTCGGTCAGGTCAAAACCGGAGATCGACTCAAATCCAGGATAGTTTGCAACATTATATGTCAAACTCGCTTGACCGCCCACTGCTAACTTTTCGACGCAAGTAGTACCAAGCCCCGCACGGCAAGTAAATATCCCCGCAGTTAACCCCGCTGGACCAGCACCAATGATCAGCACATCAGACTTATCAGACTTCATATATATATTATATCTCAAAAAAGATTTTTTTCCAAACAAAATCAAATATTTTTAATAAATAATTTATTAATAATAAACACATAAAATTTCATTCAAATTGTATAAGTTTTCGTGCGTATTTTTTTGAATTAAACAAATAAAAAAATAAGTGGATAAAATTAGCAAATAAATATTGTAAATTTTTAACATAAATTGATCTGTTTTTTATACAATTTTTGTAAAATACAAGCATAAAATGAAATCGGTTGACATTCGAAAAGAATTATGGTATATTAAAAAGAGTTAAAAAGGAGAAAATATGGTTGACGAAAAGAAGTGTATTACTTGTGGTGCTTGTGTGTCTATCTGCCCGGTAGGCGCGATCAAAATTGTGGACGGCAAGGCGACTATCAACCCAAAGAAATGCATTAAATGCAATAGTTGTGCTCAATTTTGTCCTGTAGGCGCAATCGAGATAAAAATGGATGAAGATAGTGACAAGACGCCTAAAAAAACAAATAAATAGATAGAATTACATAAAAAATACAATAATAAAAAACTAATAAAATAAAGATTGAAACGACGCTTAACTAAACAATTGATATAATAACAATTGAGATAACAATAAATAACAATAAATAACAATAAAATTATTAATTAAATAAACATAAAAATATCAATTAATAAACATTAAAAACAAACATTAAATGTCACAAAATTAAATATTTATTATTTACAATAAAACAAAAAATGCTAATTTATTTTAGCATTTTTTATATCAAAATATTGCAATTTAGATTTATCAAATTATTTTTTTGTGCGTATTTTTAACTTATAGTCATTAGATTTTTCTTTCAACTCTCTACTTACGCTCAACGCGTTTTTCGAATTGGCACCCATTAACCGCGCGATTTCTTCATATAAAGGTTCACCATTTAAAATATTTGCTTTCGTGTGCGTAGTGGACTCGTCCGAATATTTTTCCACTTTGATATTGTTGTCTGCCATAGCGCATATTTGTGGCAAGTGAGATATCGCGATTATCTGCTTTTTCAAACTGAGTCGCGCCATATACTCCGCCACCACGCTAGCAATATTTCCACTTAATCCGCTATCAATCTCGTCAAAAATAATTGTTTGAATTTCATCCACCACGCTGACCACGATTTTATATGCCAGCACGACTCGACTCATCTCACCGCCCGACACAACTTTGTTCAATGGTTTCAGTTCGAATCCTAAATTGGATGAAAACATAAATTCCACTCTGTCCGCACCATTGTACGAATACCTTTCAGGAATGCGCGAAAACTCCACATCCACGCGCGCATTCGGCATACCCAGCGATCTGAGTTCGGATTGCAATTTTGAAATCAAATCTTTTGCCGACTTCTTTCTAGAATCGGTCAATTGATCCTGAATATCGTCAATCTCTAATAGTAGTGCATCCCGTTGCGCATTCAATTGCTGATATTTCTCCGCGCTGTTTAGCAAATTGTCCAATTTTTCGCTAATTGTTTGATAGTATTCAATTGTAGATTCATAGCTCCCGCCATATTTTCTAAATAATCCTTTCAAAAAATCAAGTCTATTATCCAAAAAATCGTATCTGTCTTGATCAAACACATTGTTATTTAGATCACTTAAAACGGTGTCATTGATATCTTCCAATTCGATTAATAAGCTGTTTAATCTATCCAAAATTTTTGCATAATGATCATTGATTTGCGCAATTGATTGCATCGCTTTGATTGCAGAATAAACATTATCCACTGCACTCGGTGAAAAATTGTTTTTGCAATTGGATTCATAGCAGGTTTTCAAATTCTCATTGATTTTTTCATATTGTTGCATCTCTTTTTTTTCTTCGCTCAATTTTTCAAACTCACCGCTAGACAACTTTGCATTAGATATCTCATTGATTTGATATGTGTATAGATCGATCAAATTTTGTTTTTCACTCTCGCTCCCGCCCAATGCTTTTATAGAGTTATCAATGATTTTCAAGCTATCCAATTTTTCTGCCAATTTTTGTAAAGTGCACTTTATCCCATTTCCAAAAAGGTCGATGATTTCAAGTTGATAATTATTGTCCAAGATTGCCAAATGTTCAGACTGCCCGTGCAAATCAATTAACTTTTGACATATTTTTTTCACCACCGCAACAGGCACCAATTCCCCATTGATTTTGCAAATATTTTTTCCGTTCAGATCCAATTCGCGCGACAAAAACATCTCGACATCTGTCGAAATGCCCAATTCGTTTTCAATATACGCGATCAAATTATGTGATAGATTAGAAAAAATTGCCTCCACCCGCATACGATCACAACCCGAGCGTATGAGTGATCTATCCGCTCTGCCACCGAAAACAAAACTCAACGCATCCAAAATGATACTTTTCCCTGCGCCCGTTTCTCCACTGATAGCGTTGAGCCCATCATCAAAATTTAATACGACTTTGTCAATCAAAGCCACATTTTCGATCTTCAATGTATTTAACATTATTTAACCATTTTTTCTCTAATCTTTTGATCAATTTCGTCTGCGATTTCAGGGTGCGAAGTCAAATAAGCTTTCACATTTTCTTTGCCCTGACCGATTTTGTCTGAATTATAACTAAACCACGAACCACTTTTTTCCACTATCCCCATATCAATAGCGGTATCGATCAAACAACCCAAAATTGAAATGCCTTCTCCATACATAATATCAAATTCTGCCGTCTTGAATGGTGGAGCAACTTTGTTCTTTACGACCTTAACTTTCGTGCGTGAACCAATAATGTCCTGACCATTTTTAATCGTGTCCTGTTTCCTTACATCCAAGCGCACGGATGAATAGAATTTCAACGCCTTTCCACCTGGGGTCGTCTCTGGATTGCCAAACATCACCCCAACTTTTTCACGCAACTGATTGATGAAAATCACTAGTGTTTTGCTCTTTGCTGTCACGCCCGTCAATTTTCTCAATGCTTGCGACATCAATCTTGCCTGCAAGCCTATGAAACTATCTCCCATTTCGCCATCAATTTCAGCTTTTGGCGTGAGTGCTGCCACCGAGTCTATTACAATGATATCAATTCCACCGCTTCGCACCAATTGTTCGGTTATTTCAAGCGCCTGCTCGCCCGTGTCTGGCTGTGAAACATACATAGCGCCAATGTCAACGCCCAATTTTTGTGCGTATGTAGGATCAAGCGCGTGCTCTGCGTCAATGAAAGCGGCAGTGCCCCCCATTTTTTGCGCTTCTGCGATCACATGTAGTGCCACCGTCGTTTTACCACTGCTCTCTGGTCCATAAATTTCCACGATTCTTCCGCGTGGTAGCCCGCCAACCCCCAAAGCGATGTCAAGAGGCAAGCAACCGGTCGGAATCACTTCTGTTCCTTCATATATTTTCGTCTCGTCCATTTTGATGATTGAGCCTTTGCCATACTGTTTTTCAATTTGAGCAATAGCTTGCTCCAATGCTTTTTTCTTATCGTCAGTCAAAATATTTCTCCTTTTACTTAACTTTTTATTCAATTTAATTTTATCAAATATATAAAGAAATGTCAAACATTTGTTCGACATTTTTAGTTTACTATTTTTAGTTGTTTTCTTCTGTATGCTTGTCTTCTTTCAAGCAATCTTTGTTTTTCACCAGATAATTTATGCCAGATATCACGGTCAATAGCGTTGCCACGCCCAACATCACATAGGTGACAATTTCAAACACAAACACAAAAGTTCCATTGAAACTGATTCCCGAAGTGTATATAAATGCGAGCAATATTGAAACAGGAAGTGCGATCATTTGAACCATTGTTTTAGCCTTTCCCCAAATGTCAGCCGCAAGCACCACTCCCCTATTAGCCGCCAGCAAACGCAACGCGCTCACCATAAACTCGCGCGCAATGATGATCGTCACTATGATAGCACCCCACGGATTAGGAATAGTGCCGTCCGCAATTATCATAAAGAACACGGTAGAAGTCAAAATCTTGTCCGCTATTGGATCCAAAAACTTACCGAAATTGGTCACCAAATTTCTGCTTCGTGCAATTTTTCCGTCTAATAAATCGGTCAATGCCGCCACAATAAAGATCACTAATGCCACGATTTTGCCTATTCCGTATGGTATAAAATCGGCAAAATAAAAAAACATCATAAATGGTATTAGACATATTCTCATCACTGTCAATTTGTTAGGTAAATTCATAACTCTCTCTCCAAGTTTATTATACCAAAGCAAACAAAAAACGACAACTAAAATTAGATACTATTTTAAAAGTTATATAATAATCTAAATGTTGTCGTTTAATAATCTATAGTTGCTATGTAACAATCTGTCTATATGTTGTAAATAATCAATATATTGCTATGTAATAACCTAAATATTATACCATAAAATATACCATATAATATAAAATTAGTTGTCAAAAAATATTTGTCTATTTATCTTCATATAAATTTTTATGCTCAATTAGTGTTTTCAATCGGCGTCAATATATTTTTTAATAGATAAATTTTAATTGGTGTCTTTTTTGTCGCTCGTCTTATTTTTCTCACCATCAATTTTATCTACAATTTTTTCCGCGTTTTTGCTCACACTTTTACGATCTTCTGCGCCTTCAATCTCACGCTTTTTATTTACCTTTTCTTTTTCATTTTCCGTTGAAGATGCCACTTTTTTGTCGCTAGAATTTTCGCCATTCATCGCACTTTCGGTTCGTTTTGTTTTTAATTGCTCGCTATATTGCTTTATCCAATTAATCGCTCTTTTTCTTAATAAAAATATCAAAAGCAATACTGTCACAGCAAACAACAAAATTTGAACCGCTATATACCAAGACGACTCTATTGAAGCAATGCTCAAGAAAAATGGCAACACACCCGCGAGCGAAAAACAAGCGCCGAATAGATACATAGGTTTTATCAATTCGGCAATCAACCCCAATACAATGATGACTAGCCAAACATAGAACATAACAATTCCTTTCGCATTTGTTTACGAAGACATTTTCGCTTTTATATTATCAAAACGAATTAAGGCAATAATGATGTTTATATTTTTTATTACCTTATCAAGATTAAACTTTTTCTAGCATTAGCCTTGATATTTTAAAGCAATAAAATTTTATTTTCAGAGATCATCAAACACAACATATATGGTATTTAATAATTTTATTCACCACATTTTGTATAATGCAAAACTAAATTTACGCTATAAAAGTGGTATAAAATTTGCTTTTTACTATAAATAAAATAGCACTTATTTATCATAAAATTACTCTAAATAAAAAGGGTTTATTTATCATAAAATTTGAAATTATCCAATTTTTTAATTTCGTTATAGAAAATCTGATGCATCTTCTTTTTATTTACTTTATATGCATAATTGATATTCCCCTTACGATTGAATGTGATCAGTGTTTTGCCCGGTTGTTTATCCGTGTCTACATCAAAAAAGGCGCGTTTCGTTTTGAACAACTTTGGATGACGCATAATCATACACGCACAAGTGTCGTTTGTGGCAATTCGCCTGTCTGGATAATTGTGCTCCCAATATCCCGAATAGATCTCATATATGAATCTGCCCACATCATTGATTGTCTTGATATAATTTACTTCTTCTTCGGTGAAATTGGCAAGTTCTCTGCCCATTCTAGACGGAATTATGGTGATCGGAACACCGCTATTGATCACAATCTTGAAAGCTTCGGGATCGCTAGAAACATTAAACGAAATGTATTCCACCCATCTACCTTCGCTCTTCAATCCGTATGGTGCGCATCCTTCGCAATATATATGACTGATCATATCCTTTGCGTCTGGATGACGCGTGAATAAATGCCCAAGATTTGTGTGCGGACCAAGTGCAAAAATTACAATATCATTTTTGTATTTTTTTATCGTTTCATACATTGCCTCAATCGCGTCAGTTTCTATTGGTTTGGTCTTCACCACTTTTGGTGGAATGTATCCGCCCATACCTTCATTTTGATGGATGAAAGTGGCGTCTGGACTGATTCTTTCCATTGCCTTTTTCGCACCTTTAGAAAGCGGGATATCCGTTCGATTGAATTTTTCCAATATGTGCAACGCGTTCCTTGTCACTTTTTCCAAACTTAAATTTCCACAAACTGTAGTTATCAATTTTATATCCAAAGCGTCGTCATATAAAGACAATGATAATGCCACAGCATCGTCCGCCCCGGGATCACAATCAAATATGCAATTTTGTCTTTTCTTTTCTTTCATTTTTTCTCCATTAATATATTATACTAATTAATAATTCATTATATAATATTCAATTTTTTTTTACAACCTTTTGAACATAAATTCTTAATAATCATAAATTTATTCAAAACTTCACCGCGTGTTTCATATTATTATGCACCAAATCGAACTAATAATTATTTCTGTTTTAAATTTATCTTTCCAATTTATTGACTAAAAAATAATATTTCACTATTTTTCAAACTTAATCTCGTGCGATTGCAAACATATTCTCGTACAACTAGCAAACATAATCTCACACAAGTTGCTACCGAAACTAAAATTAATTTCTAAATTAAATATTAAATAATAAATTGTTCAATCAAACATACAACAAGATATTTTGAATTGAATATATTTTAATTAAAAATTTTCAATAGTTAGAATAAAATTAAAAACGAATGTTGACAAAAGATAATTAATTTGATAAAATAGATATGTTTCTGAATTCAAATATGCGGATATGGCGAAATTGGCAGACGCGCAAGACTAAGGATCTTGTGGGTAACACCTTGCAGGTTCAAATCCTGTTATCCGCACCAGCATAAATATTGATAGCGGATGACAATTTCGCTAGTAGGGGTCCCCGAAAATTGACTATGTTTTCGGGGAAAAGGAGCAAGCGAATAAAACTAAAACTTTTTGCACTCAAGCAAAAAGTGAAATAAAATGAAGCTTGCGACGCGCAGACGCGCAAGACAAGGATCTTGTGGGTAACACCTTGCAGGTTCAAATCCTGTTATCCGCACCAATAACAAAAAACACCTGATTTCAGGTGTTTTTATATTTTTATAAATGTTTAATAATATGATAATTTTAATTTTTCTATCAAAAATTAAGGTTAGAAATCAGGGCAAATGTCTAGAATAAAGATAAAACAATTGCTAGTCCAATTTGAAAATTGAGTCTATTTATTATTTTTTTATGCGTTTTATATTTTAAAGAAAATCAATTAGGTTTGTCGATTTTGATTTATTAAAATTTTAACTTGTTTTAATATTTTTTGATGAATATGTTTTAATATCTATAATTAATTTATAGAATGTTGACATTGTTAATTTATTGTCTTATATAAATAATACTTTGTATTAAAACAGTTGTTGTAAATCAAAGCTAGTTTGATATTGTTATTTAAAATTGGTTTAATAAATCAGATTGAAAACTAATTTTCGTCTTCCCCAAATATTGCATTGTATTCGTCCATTGTGATCAGCACTTGTCTAGGCTTGCTACCCTCTTGCGGACCAATAAAGCCGGCGCGTTCCATTTGGTCCATAATTCTACCCGCGCGATTGAATCCGACTGAATACCTGCGTGATATCATACTTCCGCTCGCTTGTTTAGTTTGAATAAACATTCGCAACGCTTCTTTCAACACCGGATCAAATTCTTGATCGCGCACAGACACTCCGTCAGCTGAATGATCTTTTTCTTGATATGGATTTTTAATTGCTTTGCTGGTGTCGTCATCATAGACAGGTTTGTTATTTTGTTTGATATATTCCACCACTTTGCTAATTTCAGCATTTGACACGAACGCGCCCTGAACACGCCTAGGTTCTGGCTTGTCTTGTGGTTTGAAAAGCATATCCCCTTTGCCGAGCAATTTTTCTGCTCCGCCACCATCTAGCACCGTTTTGCTATCCATATAATTTGTCAACGCGAACGCAATACGGCTAGGAAGATTTGCTTTCACCGTACCGGTGATCACATCCACGCTCGGACGCTGTGTAGCAAGCACAAGGTGGATACCCGCTGCGCGCGCTTTTGCCGCCAATTTAGCAATGCGATCTTCAATTTCACGCTTTGCTTCCAACATTAGATCCGCCAACTCATCCACGACGATCACTATAAATGGCAGTTTGTCCACTTTCTTTAATTTAACCTGCTCACTCTTGTTGAACTCGTTGATATTCACCACATGATTTTTTGCAAACAGTGCATATCTTCTCTCCATCTCTTTTATTGCCCAATCTAGCGCATTGATCGTCATTTCCTTATTGGTGATCACTTCCGGTATCAACAGATGTGGAAGTCCGTTATAGGTAGAAAATTCCACCATTTTTGGATCTATCAAAATCAATCTCAAATCTTGCGGGCCTGCTTTATAGCACATACTCAAAAGCATAGAATTTAGACAAACTGACTTTCCGCTACCCGTGCTACCCGCAACGAGCAAGTGTGGCATTTTATCTAGATTGCAGAAAATTATATTGCCATTGATGTCTTTTCCCAGCACAAAGGATAGTGGATTTCCGCGCACTCTAAATTCGTTGCTATCCACCAATTCACGAAGGCTGACCGAACTGATTTGATTGTTTGGCACTTCTATTCCTACCGAATTTTTCCCCGGTATTGGTGCTTCCACGCGAATTGATCCGTTGGATGCCAATGTCATAGCAATATCGTCTGCCCTCTGCGCAATTTTATTGACAGATATTCCCCTAGGCATAGTCAGCTCATATCTGGTCACCGCAGGGCCAACTTGCACATTATTGACTTTTGCTGGCACTTTGAAGTCTTCCAAAACTTGCTCCAAGCGGTCGATGTTGTCTTGCAATTCTTCATCCGAAATTCTGCTAGGGTTCTCTACATAATTCAACAAATACACCGGCGGAGCAACATAAGGCGGAATCTCTTGCTTTGGTTTTTCAATTTCCATTTTCACCTGTTCTGGCTTTTCAATAGGTTTTTTGATACTAGGCAAATGGAATCTAGAGATATCCACGCTCGGACGCACCACTTCGCTATCCACCGTGCTACCCAAATTGGTCTCCTGCTTCAACGAATATTCGTCTTTGTATTCCGCGTTTGTTAAATCAGCGTTAACTTCTTCCACGCTTTGCGTCTTGCCCACAAAATTTTCATTCATATTTTCAAGATTGGAATAATCAAGTTTGTCCGTTTTTTCTTCTGCTTGCGAATTATTTAATTCTTTATACTCTTTCGTTTCGTCATAATTTTTGCTATTGTCAAGTATAATGTCGCTATAATCGTCCGTGTCGAGATCTTCAAACAAATTGTCATCTTCGTCTTTTTCGTCCAATTCTTGCATAATTGACTTATTGTCCGCACTGTCTGCAAACGATTTGTCAGGTTTTATCTCCTCACGATAAGAGGCAGAATCTATGCTGTCCAATTTTTTATTTGAAGAAATTTCATAAGCGTTTTCAATTTGTGTTTGCGTGCTTTGAGTCGTTTCGCCTTCTAGTGCACTGCCCGCATCGGACGATCTCTCATCGCGCAAGTTTGCATTAATTGATTCATAATTAGATTGATTCGCTGTTTTTAGTTTATCAGTCGTGTTTGCATTGGAAAGAGCAACATTTTCGCCCGAAACATTAGTATTTTTAACAACATTATTCGTGCTAGCAAATGTATTCGATTGATTTTGATTAATCGTGTTTCCGCCCTTTGAATTTAAGGCGCTATCAAAATTGTTTTCCTGCGGTTTATTCAATTTTTTGCTATTATAATAACCTGTAGAATTGTCCAAAAACAGATCGTCCGTATTCTCTGGCGGAATGACCGGCTCTAATGGTGTCAAAATATATTCGCGTTTTGAAATCGGACGCGATTCAACCTGCCTATTGTTGAGATTAAGGTTTGGCATACTGCTAGAAATGATCGTGCTCTCACCCTTTTCTAATCCCAACTTTTGTTTTGCGATTTTCTTTGCCTGTTCTTCTTTTGAAATAGCGGGCTTTTCTACTGCCAAATCAAAATCTTCAATGTTTGAAAAATCGAATCGGCTTTTCTTTTCTTTCTTCGCTTGATTTTTGTCAAGCATAATATAGTCGATGATTAATCCCACAAAAATTGCAAGTGCGATTGCGCTGAAAATGTACGCCCCAACCGTTGTGAGCAATTTCACCACAGGGTAGGACAACAAACTAAATATCAATCCCCCTGCGGTAGTCTTTGCTCTATAAGTTTCTGCCAAAAATGTGCCATAACTATCCATAGGCAAGCGCGAAGTCAAAATCAGATGAAAGATGAACCAAACGATAAATAATGATATTGAAAGGTATACCATATATTTAGTTTTAACTACCAAACTTCTCTTTTTCATCAAAAATGCGGACATCACAATGGCAAGCACGCAAACAGGATAAACGAGCAATCCAAACACGCCCAAAAGGAAATTTTTGATAAAATTTGATGGCAATATACATACCAAAAAGATGACGGAAAAAACGATCAAGCAAACGAGCGGAACATTGATTTTCTTTTTTTGTTTTGAAGTTTTGATTTTGTATTCTTGCTCTTTTGCAGGTTTTTTTTCTTTCTCTTTCTTTTCTGGTTTTTTATTAAACGATGATTTATAAATTGCCATAACACATCCTTGTTATGATTATAACTATATTTTTCAAAAAACACAAACAAATTTTTGAATATACGCAATAATCAATCAAGATGACCTTATATAATAATTTCCATTATAGACAATTTGATACAGTGGTGGGATTGAAGCCGTTCTCCTTTGCATATTTTAAAATGTCGGGCAAAGCTTGCACGGTCTTTTGAGTCGGGTGCATCAAAACTAAATCACCATTAGATAGATCCTTAATCGCGCGGTTGAAAATCAAATCGCTATCCTGATCGCGCCAATCTATTGTATCCCTTGTCCACATAATTGTGGAATAATTCAAGCTCACCGCGGCATCCACAGTTGTGATGTTGTATGCTCCGCTGGGCGGTGCAAACAAAGACATATTAATCCCCAAATTCTCGCTAATGACTTTATGGCAAAGTTCAATTTCCTGACAATTGGCATCGAAATCTAAATTGTCCTGATCTTTATGATAAAATCCGTGATTGCCCAGCTCGTGACCGCGCGCATAAATTTCTTTCACCAAGTCTAAATTTTTCACCGCCCACGATCCACCAACGAAAAATGTAGTTTTCACTTGATAGATATCCAAAATGTCTAATATTTGACTGATATACTCGTTGCCCTGATATACATTTATCATAAACGACACATTGTTTTTCGAACTATCCCCTTGATATATCACCCTGCTGTCCGCGCTCGTTCTGATAGCGAGCGAATTGCTAAAAGATAGTCCAATGAGCGCTATGAACATAGCAACAATTATAATATTTGCGATGACCAAACTTTTTTTCATACGATATTCTATTATAAAAATGAAAATTCTATGATTAAATTTTGCCCGTTTACGCAATATCCGTTAGATTGTTTTGCTCTATCCAATTTTATACTCTATTACAATCTATCTATATATAGATATAAAATTTTTTAATAAACTTTTATACTTTTATTTACATAATATGTTTAAAATTTTTAGATAAAACTATTTCAATCTTAAATTTACTATTGACAATATTGCCCGCGAGTGATACACTTACTAATAAAGGAGAACATTATGAAAAAAACACCTAACGGACGCCGATTACCAACCGCAAGAGAAATCTATCCTGATCGCGGAATGGGCGCCATCATACGAGAAGAGAGATACCACGCTCGCATTGAACGCACAAGAGAAACTAACGAGCGTATAGCAAAAGATCCAGTGCTTCAAGAGCGCAGAAAAACATCAAAAGAAACCAAGGAACAGTCAGAAGCAAGGCGCGAAGAATTGAAACCGATAGTTGAGGCGGAAAGAGAACGCTTGATAAATGAAATTCTGGAATATTCAAAGACTCATTCGGCAGAAGCGTCAATTGCTCATTTTATGTCAGAAATTGAAAAATTAAAAGTCTTGCACGACGAATACGATGAGCTTGTAAAGCAATCATATCCACTATATTCCATTTCTTATGCAGATATTTTTTACAATATCTCGCTTCAAAATCCTGAATTTATAATGCACTCACCTGTGTCCATATTCACCAAAGGAAGCAAGACATTGCGCTTGGACGCATTGAACAAGAATCAACTTCAAGTTTTGCAAAAAAGATTGGAAGAAAACCACCTATTTTCAAACGAATCTTTCAAACGAAAATATATAAAGTTTTTTCCTGATTATATCAAAAGTATGACCGACATTGATGATATATTTTATGCACTATCAAAGAAACCTGAAATGTACAAAGTGTTCAAAGAGTGCCCTAGTTTTAGTGCTATGGTAAACAATATGAGAAATTATAAATTGCTTCTTACAAAATCTCCAAAAACCTTAAAATATATGTCAGGTGACGAAATTAAATTAATAGCAGACAATTCCCCTTCTCAAATTGGTCTAGCCATTATTAAATGCCCAGAAGTAATCACAAGACTAAAAAATAGTTTTTTTGATAAATATCCTCCCAAACAAATATTTGGCACTTGCCGTTCAAAACAGGATGTATTAAACAATTTGTCTGATTATTTATCAGATTATCCTACATTGAAAGAATACTTGACTAAATTCGCATACAACACGCCCAAACACTTGGATGACAGCGGAATAACTTTTTAATATCAAATTAATATTAAATTTATAAATTTTCAAAGAAAGAATCGTTGGCGACCAACTAAATACCATCTCGTTTTCATAAAAACAAAATAAATAATTTGTACAAATTTTACAAAAGATATATTGAAAATCTGAATATAACTATTAAATTTTAATTAAAAATGATGTGATTTTGCAAACAATCAAAACCTTTCGAAATGGCAAAAATATAAAATATTATAGTTGCAACTAATATGAATAATTAGATATCAAAATTCATTTTCATACAAGTCTAAAATAATATGAAATAAGGTTGCACTGTTTTAAACTTGACGAAAAAAAGGAACACTATCGCAAAGTGAGTTACACCCAAAAAGTATCTAACTTTTGGAATACACTTCATTGCAAACTAGTGTTCTTTTTTTAATTTCAAACAAATAGGTTAAATTTTGTTTTCCCTTTATGGTGTATATATATCTTCTTCGTTAGCATTTATTTCTAGCGTTTTTTTTTACTTCTTCAATGAAAGTTTTAGGTGCCACAATATTGTCATTCTTTTTCGCCGTTTCAATAAAAATTTGTTTAAGTCTTACTGCCGACAGATTAGGGTTCACTTGCTGACCCAAGCATAGCACACCTGTCGCATAGGGTATTGCCCAACTCACTCCGCCCACACCCCAATATGTATAGGAAAAATTTTTATTATCATAACATTCTGCCACTGTTCGCAAAGAATTTGGAATATAAACATTGTCTTTATTCCTATCTTTATGTGCATTTGGATAACCATACTTGAAAGATTTATCCATATAATCAATATAACCCGGACTGATAAATCCATTTTCAGCAGTGACTTCCAGCACCAAAATACCCGCTTTTTTAGCTTTTTCCATTGCCTCGTCCCAATATTTTGAGTTTTTAAACACGCTGGCTTTTCCCGAATGGCAAGCAGAGACAGAAACAAACTTAATTTTTTCTTCATCCGGCAATTTTTTATTTTGTTCAACAATATCTTCCAATGCGCGTGCTGGGTATATACTATCTCTCAACCAAGACGGAACAGCATAATAGTGCAATTTTGCTTTTGGTGCTGTGCCAATTTGCTTTCCAACCAATAAACTTGCCACCCCGGGTCCGTGCATACTGCTTATTGGCAGCGTGCGCCCTTGTGGTGCATAAGTCTTATAGCTCACCACATTGTCTTTATATTCGGGATGAGCGAGAGCAAGCGGTTGATCAATTATTGCCACATTGACGCCCGTGCCATCTATGCCCATTGCGTGCAAATCATATATATCGAAAGGTGGAATTTTCCCATATTTTAGAATTTGTTTAGGAAGTTTATCATCATTCCATTTTGTATTTTCATTAAAATCTAGAGTAACCAACTTTTCAATAGGTGGAGTAGTATAAACTTTATCTTTGTTATGCGTGATAGGTTCAAGCACTCGAATATCTTCAAATTTTTCCATAATTCTCCTAATATCAATATAAATATTTTAAAATAACACCATTTGAAATAAATTGTACCAAAGTTAAAAATTTATATTATTACAAATAATAAAACTTTAGATTTAATTTTTATAAAATTTGATTTTACAATTTCGCTATGAGCTTCATATCCACTCTACCGCGCTCGTCAATTTTGATTGTCTTGACACGCACTTTGTCGCCAACTTTGACCACATCTTCCACTTTTTCCACGCGTTCTTTAGCAAGTTTTGAAATGTGAATCATACCTTCTTTTCCTGGAGCGACTTCTACAAATGCGCCGAACTGCGTGGTCCTGACCACCACTCCATCATATTCGCAATTCAATTCAAAGTCGGTAGCGATTGCAAGGATCATCGCTTTTGCCTTTTCTATCATTTCTTTATCAGATGATGAAACGAACACATCGCCCGCATCTTCAATGTCAATCTTTACGCCCGTTTCTGCAATGATCTGATTGATCACTTTACCGCCCGAACCAATGACTTCCCTAATCTTGTCTGGATCAATTTTGAAAGTGACGATCTTTGGAGCATATTTGCTCAATTCTTTTCTAGGTGCTTTGATCGTCTTTGCCATAATTTTCAATATTTCCAATCTTCCCAATCTTGCCTGCTCTAGCGCGGTCGTCAATATTTTCCTATCAATGCCGTGAATCTTGATATCCATCTGAATCGCGGTGATACCTTTTTGCGTTCCTGCCACTTTGAAATCCATATCTCCCAAGAAATCTTCAAGCCCTTGGATATCGGTCAAAACAGCCACTTTGTCGCTATCCTTATCTTTCATTAACCCCATAGCGATGCCCGCCACAGGCGCTTTGATTGGCACGCCCGCATCCATAAGGGCTAGCGTACTGCCACAAACAGACGCTTGCGAAGTTGAACCATTCGAACTCAACACATCGCTCACCGTCCTAATTGCATACGGAAATTCTTCTTCGTTAGGCAAAACTGCCAATAATGCGCGCTCTGCCAATGCACCGTGACCTATCTCGCGCCTGCCAGGACTGCGCAAAGGTTTTGCTTCTCCTGTGGTATAGCCCGGCATATTGTATTGGTGCATATATCTTTTGTATTCTTCGTTTTCCAAGCCGTCCAACTCTTGCGCTTCGCTGATCATACCCAAAGTACAAGTCGTGAGCACTTGCGTTTCGCCACGCGTAAACACTGCCGAACCGTGCACTCTTGGAAGCAAGCCAACTTCACACCAAATAGGGCGAATTTCGTTTGTCTTTCTTCCGTCTGGACGGATGCCCTTATACAAAATTTTGTGTCTAACTTTCTCTTTTTTCATATTGTACAAAATTTGAGAAAATTCTTTTTGCTTGTCTGGATATTTTTCGCTAAAATGTTCTTCCACATCTTGCAACAAATCGTCTTCCATTGCGTCGCGAATATGACGGTCAAAGTTTTCCAAAATCTCATCCATTCGTTTGTCCGCATACGCGCGCACATCTTTATCTATATTTTCGTCAATCGTTTCAAATTCAATTTTGTCAGTTTTCACCACTTTCAATTTTTTAGCCAAATCTTCTTGGAATTTGACTTGTTTTTTGATTTCTTCGTGCGCAAACATAATAGCGTCAAGCATCAATTCTTCGCTCACTTCTTTTGCGCCTGCTTCCACCATAAGTATAGCTTCTTTCGTACCGCTGACGGTCAAATCAATCACGCTCTTTTCAGATTCTTCCACGCTAGGATTGACGATAAATTTTCCGTCCACACATCCCACTTTCACCGCACCTGTAGGCCCGTCAAACGGAATATCGCTAATGGTCAATGCAATTGAACTGCCTAGCATCGCCAATGGTTCAGGTGGAATGTCATTATTTACAGATAATGGTGTAGCGATTATTGAAACATCGTTATAAAATCCCTTTGGGAAAAGCGGACGCAAAGGTCTGTCTATCAGCCTACTGCGCAAAATTGCCTGATCGCTAGGTCTGCCCTCGCGTTTTTTATACCCGCCCGGGATTTTGCCCACTGCATACATTTTTTCTTCATAGTCTACATTGAGTGGAAAAAAGTCCATACCAGGACGAGGTGCTTTTGACATCGTGGCATTCACCATAACCACCGTGTCCCCACAACGCAAAATACAATGTCCATTTGCCTGTCCACAATATTTGCCCAATTCTACTTCGACTTCTTTTCCGCCAATTTCTAATTTGCAATTAAACTCTTTCATAATTCTCCTTTAATTCAAAGAGAATTATAACATATTCGACAAAAAAAAGATATCAAAATTAAAAACAATTTTGAAATAAATTATCAAATTTTATATTTTTATATGTTTCGTTTGCTTTAAACTTCAAGTTGTGCGTTTAGTATTGCAAAAAAAGTCGCAATATAATATATATAGATTATGTAGATTACATCAAATTGTCATTCTTCATTTGTATCAATGTGTTTGCCAATGCCTGATATTGAGCAAAAAGATTTTGTGCTGTTTCAATCTCTTGATCTGAAATCTCGTCCGTGGTCAGAATCGGCTTGATCACGCAACTCATAGCAAGATTTGCACAATTAATCAAAATGTTTGATTCTTCTGAAAGCAAGTTCCAAAGCTGATCAAATAGATCGGCAGAAATTTGCCCAGCGAGATTATTTTCATTGATAAAATTATAAAACTCTGTTCTGCACTGATTTTGACAACCTATGCTATACAACTCCAATTCACCAATCACTCTCAATTTACCATAGGACGATTTGATCAACTTGATATCACGATTAAACATTGATTTCAATTCTGCAATCGCAGGTTCAATACTTTCAGTTGGTCGCATAATTTCGTTCGCTTGCAAAACGATATCCATCACCGCATCTAAATCTTGCTTAATCTTTTCCACCCGTTCATTCAAATCTGCTTGATAGTGTATGTCCATCAAACTTTCAATCGTCGACTTCAAAGATTTTTTATATATTGGATTGGACGCGATATCATTTACGCTTTGCACGCAGTCGCTATACGATGTGAGATACGAATTGTTCTGATTTCTCAAATTTTTAAAATTCGGATAATTTTGAATCAGTTCAAAAAAAGCATCATATATGCAAAACAAATTTTCATAATATGATTTACCCACCGTGTTTTCCACAATGCCGATAAACGAATGCAAAATGGAAAAGTCATACTCGCTCGAAAAATTGAATCTATTCAATTGGTGATACAACTCTATTGTATTTGTCTCCATAACCACCCCTAAAATTAAACAAAATACTATATATAGTGTAACAAAAGTTCAAAAATATATAAATATAATATCATAATTTTTTTTATTTTCAAACAAAATATTGAATTAAATAAAATTTTTTTGAAAAAATTTGCTAAAAATTTCGAATAAATACTATATTTTAGAACAAATTCGCAAATATGTATAAAATAATAATCGGTTTTTTATCAATATTAAACTAACTATTAAACATATCAAATAGAATTTTTATCATAAATTAAAAATATTATTTTTATTATAACGAATCAAAAATAAATAGTTTTGAATGCAAAAAAATAAATTTTTTAATGAAATTTTCAATTTTTATCTGAAAATTTGACAACCGAATATAATGATCTCATCCTGATTATAAAAAGAAAAAAGCAACGATATGTTGCTTTCCAATTAACCACGAATGCCAAGTTTTGATTTGATCTGACGCGCGCGATTGATGTCTTGCTCTGACAAGTAGTCTAACAATTTCTTCCTAGTAGAAACCATTTTGTTTAGTCCACGAGTAGAATGTTTGTCTTGCTTGTTTTGCTTCAAATGTTCGGTTAGATTTTTGATTCTAGCAGTGAGCAAAGCAATCTGCACTTCAACGCTACCAGTATCTTTTTCGTCTTTGCCGAATTCTTTTACGATTTCCGCTTTGTTGATTTTCATACTCTCTCCTTTTAATTCGCCTATGACAATGTCGCCGTTGAGCATTCGTTCGACTATTGCCAAGGTATATGTTGTATAATAAACCATTTTCTAGAATTTGTCAATAGATTTTTTCGTATATAAAACAATTTTCAACGCACACTAGATTAGGAGTAAATATGAAAAAAATATTAATTCTTTCGCTGTCGATTATATTTGTAATGGTTGCCACTGCTTTTTTGTTGCCGTCAATCAAAAAGGTAAATAGCCTGCCCGACGATATGGTGGTGACATATAGCGACATTTTGCAAGCAAACGAATCGGACGAATTTTCTCCCCTTATCAATTTGGAACTACCCAAAAATTTAGATGTTTCAAGCACAGACGAATTATTAGACACCACTTTGAATGTAAAACTTTTTAATCTATTTACCATAAAGAAAGTAAATGTTCGCCTGCTAAACGATACCGATGTCTATGTGGGCGGTGAAACTGTGGGATTCAATCTGTTTAGTGAAGGGGTGATTTGTGTAGGGAGCAACCCCGTTCAGACCGAGTCTGGCGCAAGACAGCCCATTGTGGAAAGCGGGATTCAGGACGGAGATGCCATATTAAAAATCGATGATATTGAGATTGAAAACATCCAAGATATAGATAGAATTATCAATCTACCCAGCAAGGCGGGAAAAGAGTTGAAGGTCACAATCAATAGAAATGATTCAATCATCGACAGCACGATCACACCCGTTTTTGACATATTGAGCCAAAAATACAAACTTGGTCTTTGGGTGCGAAATAATGCTAGCGGAGTGGGCACGCTCACATATATAAAGCAGTCAGATTTCAGATTTGGCGCGGTTGGCCACCCTATCATAGACGATTCGCTAGGCACGAATTTCAAAGTGGATTCGGGTAACATATATAAATGCAAATTATTAGGAATAAAGAAAGGTGAAAAAAACAATCCGGGCGAAATTCGCTCGTCAATAAATTTGAGCGATAGTTCGCTTGGCATTGCGGACACAAATTGTGAATATGGCGTGTATGGAAACATTTTGAACAAAACGATAATAGATGCCAGCAGAACTGCCACTTTAGGCGGTAGATTATCTGTGAAATTAGGGGACGCGAAGATCTATTGTGCAATTGGCGAAGAAGGAGTTAAAGCGTACGACATAAAAATAATCAAAGCAAATAAGCAAAATTGTGCAGACGGCAAAAGTATGACAATCAAAATTACAGATAAAGAACTTCTCAAAAAAACGGGCGGTATTATTCAAGGTATGAGCGGAAGTCCAATTGTGCAAAATGGCAAACTCATAGGCGCAGTGACGCATGTATTTTTAAGTGATCCCACGCGCGGATACGGCGTCTACATCGACTGGATGATCGACAATTAAAAATTAAAATTCTCTTGACAAATTTATTAAAATAATATATATTTTTTCAAAAAGGGTTATTATGTATAATTTATCAAATCAGTACAAAATTGGAGAAATTTATAAAAAAAATTAGAAATAGAACCCAAAATAATGATTGTATAAATTGTTCATTTAACAAAATATGTTTATGTGGATGTCCTGCGGTTTCTTATATGCATACAAATAACACTCAAGAAAAAAATGATCAATGCAAATTAATTAAATTTTTTATAAAAGATAGTCTTAAAGATTTGATGCGGGGTAAATATGTATAATAATTTATATCTTATTGTAGGGCTTGGAAATCCTGGAAATAAATTCAATTTAACTAGACATAACGCAGGCTTTCGTTGCCTAGATAATTTTTCGCAGATTAATAATATAAAATTTTCATCATTTAAAAATATTGCACAAATAGCAAATATCAAAATCAATAATTCAAATTGCTATTTGATGAAACCTATTACTTATATGAATCTTAGTGGGACAGCCGTTAAAACTTGTATGAAATATTTTAATATTGATATAGACCATTTAATTGTTATTCAAGATGACACATCTCTTCCTGTTGGTAAAATGCGCATAAGAAAACGAGGTAGTGCAGGTGGACATAATGGAATAAAAAGTATTATAGAATCTATACACTCTTCTGAATTTAAACGTATTAAAATAGGTGTTGGTAATTGCCCAAATGATATTGATATGAGAGATTGGGTAATAATGGAACTATCAGAAAAAGATTTAGAAACTATTGACATCATTAATATGAATATTAGCAAAGCACTTCCTTTGATAACAAATGGGAAAATTGATGACGCCATAAATGAGTTTAACGGTATAAGTGTTTAATTTTTGAATAAAAAATAAATTATTTCTACTAATTTTTTATAAATTTTCTTTTAAGATTTTGTTCAATTCGTCTAGTTTTTCTTCACTAAGTTCGGGAACGCCGTCTAGGCGGTATGGAATGTTTAGATCCCTATATTTATGAACTCCGATCGTCTTGTATGGGAGCAACTCTACTTTTTCTATGTTTTTTAGTTTCTTCGCAAACTCGCAAAGTGCCACGATGTGCTCTCGGTCGTCATTCATATTCGGCACAATCACCTGCCTTAGCCACAACTTTTTATTTTTGCGTTGGGTGACTGATAGGAACTGATTAAAATATTTTATATCCTGCCCAGTGAGTTCTCTGTACTCTCCCTCATCCACTGCCTTGATGTCTAGAATGACCAAGTCGGTGTAATCTAAGATCTCGTCATACTCGCCAAATCCTACTCCTGCAGTGTCTATGCAGGTGTGGATATTTTCTTTTTTGCAAAGTTTGAGGCATTCTAGTAAAAATTCAGGTTGCAACAAAGGTTCACCACCCGAAAAAGTCACTCCCCCGTCCGATCCAAAATAATTTTTGAATCTAGCGATTTTTTTCAATAATTCTTCCGGCGAGATAATTTCTGCTTTGCCGTTAATATCCCAAGTTTCAGGATTGTGGCAATATTTGCACCTGAGTTTGCACCCTTGCAAAAACACCACAAACCTAATCCCCGGTCCGTCCAACAATCCCAAACTTTCTACACTGCTGATTCTACCCAAAATTTTTTTCATATCAAAACACTATTTTTGTTTAAATTGAGAATTCATTATGAATTAGAAAATGAATTTTTAATTTTAAAATCAATTATTTTATTAAGGCAAAAATGACAAACAATCATTTATTTAAAATTTTATTTTAATATTTTTATTCTTTAAAATTTTTAAAAAATTCGAAAAAATACATATTTTTAGCATATATTTTTAATTTTTTTCAATATTTTTTGTATTTTTTATTAATTTTTTTCATTAAACAATAAAATCGTAATTAAAATCATAATTGATTGTTAATCTATTGATTTACCTTTTACTAATATTTTTATCGATTATTTTATAATAATTTTCAATGTTTTATTTATATAATCATTTTAATTTTTTGATTAATTTATTATTTATAATTTTTTATTCTACAATTTAATTTTTAGTAAATATCAATATTTATTCAATCTATTCAAGATGTAAGTTTTAATTTATCTAATCTTTTCGTGGAATGTTCGCGATATAACTTCTTCTTGATGCGCGCGCGACAATTTGTTGAAATTCACAGCATATCCCGACACACGAATTGTCAAAGTTGGATATTTGTTTGGATTGTTCATCGCGTCTATCAATTTCTCACGATTCAACACATTCACATTGATATGCTGTGCGCCCTGCTTGAAATAGCCGTCCAAAATGGATACTAGATTTTTCACTCTATCCTTTTCATCTCTACCCAAAGCGGTTGGCACGATAGAGAATGTGTTGCTGACACCATCCTGACAAACATCACAATACGGTATCTTTGCCACCGAATTTAGACTAGCAAGCGCACCATTGCAATCGCGTCCGTGCATAGGATTTGCTCCTGGCGCAAATGGCACTCCTGCGCGTCTTCCGTCTGGCGTGCTACCCGTTTTCTTGCCATACATAACATTTGATGTGATAGTGAGTGCGGATAGGGTGTGTTTTGCGTTCCTATACAATTTGTGTTTCTTCAAACATTTAATGAAATGTTTCACTATATCAACCGCAATTTGATCCACTGCATCGTCATCGTTGCCATATTTAGGGAAATCACCTTCAATTTTAAAGTCTGTTGCCACGCCTTGCTCATTTCTGATAGGCGTAACTTTTGCATACTTTATTGCGCTCAACGAATCTGTAGCCACGCTCAACCCCGCAATTCCGAACGCCATCAATCGTTCTACGAAACTGTCGTGCAACGCCATCTGCCCCGCCTCGTACGCATATTTATCGTGCATATAATGAATGATGTTAAGTGCGTCCACATAAGTTTTCGCAATTTTTTCGAGGATGCTGAAATACGCTTTTTTCACTTTTTCAAAATTTAATATTTTATCTTTGATAGGTTTTACACCGCGAACGACAAGTTTTCCACTCTTTTCGTCCACTCCGCCATTGATAGCATAAAGTAGAGATTTTGCGAGATTGCACCTTGCGCCAAAGAATTGCATCTGCTTGCCCACTTTCATAGCAGACACACAGCACGCGATAGCATAATCGTTGCCATATATTGGACGCATAACATCATCGCTTTCATATTGAATGCTGTCTGTCAAGATTGATATTTTGGCACAATATTTCTTAAAGTTCATAGGCAATTTTTCCGACCATAAAATCGTCAGATTTGGCTCTGGACTAGTATCTAGATTGATCAAACAATGCAAAAATCTGAATGAATTTTTGGTGACCAAACTTTTTGTATCGTTCAGCATTCCGCCAATGCTTTCAGTCACCCAAGTAGGATCCCCCGCAAACACTTCGTCATATTCGGGCGTGCGCAAATGGCGCACCAAACGCAATTTTATGGTGAACTGATCCACCAACTCTTGCGCTCCGCTTTCGTCAATCAATCCCTTTTTCATATCACGATCAATGTAGATATCCAAGAATGTTGACACTCTGCCAAGACTCATCGCTGCGCCATTGTCTTCTTTCACTCCCGCTAGATATGCAAAATATGTCCATTGGAATGCTTCGCGCGCGTTGGTTGCAGGATAAGAAATATCATAGCCATATTTTTTTGCCATACTCTTAATTTTTTCCAATGCTCGAATCTGCTCGTGCACTTCCTCGCGCAAACGAATGATTTCTTCCGAATTGATATTCAACATTTTTTCAGTCAAAAGATCCGCGTTTTTTTCTTCTATCAATCTATCAATTCCGTACAGCGCCACTCTGCGGTAATCTCCAATTATTCTACCGCGCCCGTATGCGTCTGGCAACCCCGTGATCAGCCCCGCACTGCGCGCCGCTCTAATGTCTGGAGTATACGCGTCAAACACTCCGTCGTTGTGCGTCTTCCTGGTTCCTTCGCTGAATATCTTTTCAAGTTTTGGATCCATTTTTAAATTATATGCCTTGAGTGCGTTCTGCACCATTCTTAATCCGCCGAATGGATTGACGATTCGTTTCAAAGGCTTGTCCGTTTGAAGCCCGACTATCAATTCGTTCTTTTTGTCAATATAGCCCGCATCAAAAGAGTCGATGCCTGAAATGCGGTTCAATTCCACATCTAGCAAGCCAACATTTCGCTCTTTGTTTAACAATGCCATACATTTGTTCCAAACTTTCATCGTGCGCTTTGTGCTAGGCATCAAAAAACTATCATCCCCGCGGTATTCGGTATAATTTGATGCTATAAAATCTGCAACATCAATTTTGTCTTTCCAATCTTGCCCCTTAAATCCCTTCCACGCAGAATTCAAAATTTCTTGAATGTTTACATTTGAATTTTCCATAATTCACCTCTATAATTGGAGTATAACATATTAGTGATTACAAATGTGTTGTTTTTACAACATATTTTACAAAAATTTTTCGTGCAAACATAAATAATCGATTAGTTAACTTAAAAAAATCAATTTTTATCAAAATGAATTGGAATTTTTGCGATTGATAAAATCATAATAGATATTTTGAAAAGGACTTTTTTAATAATATTATTAATTATGCCATTACCTTTAATAAAACTATTTTATTTATATTAATATAACTCATTTTTTTAATATATAATAATACATTAATACATTTTATATTTCATTATCTTCAATATAACTATTATCTTCTATTGTATATAGATATAAAAACTATTAACTATATAAATAATATGATTTTTATTTTATGTAATTTTTAATATGGTTGTTATTAAAATGTACCTTTATCTCTAATCGTGGCACGAATGCAATCGTTCTTGAATTGATAGTAAACAATATAATATTTTTATAAAATATAATCTATACAATTATGAAAATATAGCCTATACTCTATAAATTCATTAAATAATAATCTATAAATTAAAATAAAATTAAAATATTTTAACAGCAAAAATTTGATGTTTTACAAAAAAGAGGAAAATATATTTCCCCTTTTGAAATTAAAAGTCCGCTCGTCTTTTTATGAAAGTTTTTGCACTATCATATAATTGTTGTCATAAGTCACATTCGCGTTTGGACTGAACAGCAACGCTAGTGTGGTATTGCTCCCGCTAGCAGTCAATAGATAGTTTCCTGATAAGGTACTTGTGGCATTCCCTGCACCCGTCCTTGTCGTCAAACTTTGTAAACTGCTATTTACCGATAGACTAATTGCCGGTTGGTCTGCGGATGTGCTGGTGGCAGTCGTGCCATAACTAATTAAATACACCCCAACTGGCAAACTGATTTGATTGCCTGCTAGTTGATAATTGATCGGACTGTCTTTTGCAAATGTTGTCGTTTCGCTCAATGTAGGTTGCGCATTTGAAGTGGATCCCGCTGTAAATAACGCAGCCGCCGTGATCGCTGACGGACCAGTTGGACCGGTAGGTCCGGTTGGTCCGGTTGGACCTGTGGCACCTTCAGCTCCTGTTGCTCCCGCTGGGCCAGTTGGACCGGTTGGACCTGTCGCTCCTGTCGTTCCAGTTGCGCCAGTTGGACCTGTAGGACCAGTTGGACCGGTTGCTCCCGTAGTTCCCGTTGTACCCGTTGCGCCTGCTGGGCCTGTAGGACCAGTAGGACCGGTTGCTCCTGTTGTACCAGCTGTACCTGTGGCTCCCGCTGGGCCGGTTGGACCTGTAGGACCAGTTGGACCGGTTGGACCTGTTGCACCCGCTGTACCTGTTGCGCCTGCTGGACCGGTTGGGCCAGTTGGTCCGGTAGCGCCTTCAGTTCCTGTTGCACCTGTAGGACCTGTAGGACCAGTTGGACCGGTGGCTCCTGTACTACCCGCTGGGCCGGTTGCACCTGTAGGACCTGTTGGTCCCGTTGGACCAGTTGGACCTGTCGGACCGCCTGCTGGACCAGTAGGTCCGGTTGGTCCGGTTGCTCCCGTGCTTCCTGTGGCTCCTGTTGCTCCAATTGGACCGGTTGGACCGGTTGGACCAGTTGCGCCTGCTAAACCTGTCGCTCCGGTTGGACCTGTTGCACCCGTGAGTCCGGTAAATCCTATAGGACCGATTGGACCGGTGGCTCCGGTTGGACCTGTAGGACCAGTTGGCCCAGTCGCTCCAGTCAAACCAGTTAATCCACGCGGACCTTGTGGACCAGTAGGTCCTGTCACTCCCGTGTAAATAATTCTATCTATGTTCCCTTGATTAGGATGTATTGGACGAAATGGACGATCACAACAATTATTTTGTTGATTAAACCAAAACATAATACTCCTTTCAGTAGAATGTTCTACTTATCTCATATTATGATAAAAAACGAAAAATGTTTATCTGATAAATTTACAAAATAATACTATTTTAAACAATTTTTTCATAAAATGCTATATGAAACTATTTTTTGATAGCATATTAAATCAGATTAGAGCGCGGAAATTGTTATTCATAGTTTTAATCATATCCGCCATCGTTGTGATAATACTAGGGGTGATGTCTGCAATCAATTTTGACGGCGGAGTATTGCCAATTGATCTATCAAATATTGCCTTCATCAAATATTTGAAAGGTGATTGTGGAGTATTTTTTCTAATATTCGGCACCATATTGAATCTGTTGATCTTTTACTTGTTAATATTGTTATTTTGTTGCAAACGCTTTTTGACGCCATTTGCAATAATTTTTTATTTGTATTTTGTTTATAGTCAAGTGGTCATATTCACGAGTATAATATTGTTATATGGCTTTTTCAACACGCTCATTTTAATGCTTCTGCTTCTTATTTATATATTGCTAGAAATCGTATTGCTGATGTTGTTTTTGCTGTTTTTATTGAATTATACTGATAGTTTCGGATATTTTAAAAATTGTTTTTCTTATAATAATTCCGCTTTGATGATACTCAATCTATCATTAATAGTGATATCAATATTGTTTTGTATTGTGCTGATAGTTTTGAAATCGTTTGTGATACTGCTAATCTTTTAATACGCTATCTGTCGTCAATTTAAGTTATTGAAAATTAAAATTTTACACTTTCATAAAATCAAAATCAGTTTTGTCCGTTTTATTGGAATATCTTGACAATATAATGAAATTATTTTATAATGTATAAATATAATAAATTGTCAAGGGGGCTCATTGATGAATTCTGTAGATAACAATTCTGAACAGTCAGATCCACAGATTGCCGAAAACGGCGCGGACAAAACGAATCTAGACGCAAAAAAAGTTTCAGATGAAGAAATGGACTTGAATTACAAAAACAAAACTGAAGTTGCAAAAGGTGGAATTTTAGGCTTGTTCATAGGGCTTGCGGTGATTGTTCCAGGAGTCAGTGGCTCGGCAGTGGCTATCATTTTCAAAATGTATGAAAAACTCCTTTACGCAATAGGAAATGTTTTCAAAAAGTTCAAAAAATGTTTCAAATTCTTGTTTCCTATATTGATTGGAGTGGTGGCAGGTTTCGTTTTCGGATTTTTTGGCGTAAGATCTTTATTAAATATAATTCCATTTATTATAATATGTCTATTTGCGGGATTGATGTTCGGCGCCTACCCCGCCGTCACCGATCAGATCAAGGGCACAAAGCCTAAAGCAAAATATATTCTCTTGTTTATCATTGGACTTATTATACCTATATTGATCTCGTGCGTATCCGTCTTTTCGAATGTGAGTCAACACTCACTTACGAATCTAAAATTTTATCATTACATATTGTTTCTCATAATTGGTTTTCTGGTGGCTATCACGCAATTAGTGCCTGGGCTCAGCGCCACCGCTTTATTAATGTCTTTTGGATATTTCACTCCGCTGATGAATTCGGTGAGCATTACCAACTTCAAAGAAAATCCATCAATATTTTTGGTGTATCTATGTTTGATTGTCGGATTTGCAATTGGGCTGATAGTCGTGTCAAAAGGAATGAACAAGTTGCTAAACAGATACAAAATTCCCGCATTTTATTGCATAGCAGGTCTGTCATTAGGCTCGATCGTGACAATGTTCTTCAACCCTGAAGTTATGGAAATATATTCGAGTTGGGCAAACGGCGGACTAGCCCTTGATCTATCAATCGGGCTAGCTGTGCTGATCGTAGGAATTGTGATATCCTACCTATTCGTGCGATTTGAACGCAAAAAAGAATCGAACAAATGAAATTCATAATACATATTCACAAATGTCAAATTCACAATCAACCTTCATAATTCAACAAAATGACTAAATTAATTCAAAATATTTTTAACAATATAAATAAACTATATATAAATTACAAATAAACAAGGAGAGAAAAATGAAAGCAGTTATTTTAGCAGGCGGATATGCCAATCGTCTTCGTTCGGTGACAAACAATGGTGAAATTGCAAAGACACTTTTACCAATAGAAGCAGAGGGAAAAACTCAACCAATTTTATATTTTTTGCTAGACAAAATACACTCGCTAAAAAATGTGGATGAGATAATCGTGGTCGTAAACGATAAGTATCACGATCAAATAAAGAGTGCGTGCCAGGAATATCAAAAAAAAATCAACATCACTTTAGTTTCGGATGGCTCAAACTGTCCAGAACAAGCAAAAGGCGCAAACTATGCAATGCTAAAAGCAAATAGCGTTATCCCAAATAGTTATGATGACAAAATTTTGGTAATGGCAAGTGACAATTATTTTGAATTTGACCTAGCCGATATGGTGAAAAATTACGATGAACTTTCTTCCGCATCTTCTCGTCCTATCAATATGGTGGCGTCAAAAGCTTATCCAGACAGCGATCGTGTATATATTGCAAAAAATTTCGGAATTTTGAACATTAGCAAATCGGGACGAATAATATCATTAGACGAAAAGCCGGGGATTGAAAACTTGAAATCAAACAATGTATCCCTTGCTATCTATATGTTCAACCGCGCAGATCTCGACCGAATTGAACCTTATATGGAAGAGAATAAATTGGATAAGAAAAAACGCGATTCTCTAGGGTATTTCATAAACGATACGATTAAAAATACTTCTGCCTACACTTTCGCAATATATGGCAATTTCTATGATATTGGCACACCAGACGAATATAGAAAACTCGCACCCATCAGCTACACTTGTTAGGATAAATCTCTTTAATTAAAATTTATATTCTAATAGTCAAGATTGCAAACAAATAAACTAGCATAAAATTATTAGACATATAAAAACTTTAAACAAAATTTATTTAAATCAAAACAAGCTCAATCGTTTTATATTTGAATATAAAAAGCAGATTTTGTTAGACAATTAAAAATTCATATTCATAATTAAACTGATTTTGATAAATTTGAATTTATCAATACGCGCTGAAAAATTAAAAAAATTTTGTTCAACAAAAACGATAAAAAAGATTGAAATGATAACATATATTTGTTATAATTTCAATGTGCGGGTGTAGTACATCGGTAGTACGCGGGCTTCCCAAGCCTGTGAGGTGGGTTCGATTCCCATCACTCGCTCCATAAACAAAACATATATTAATTTTTAATTGATCTATGCAACATAATCGCGTTCGTATAGATCAATTTTTTATTCCAAAATTTTAAAAAAATATATATCAAAAACACTTGACAGTTGAACAGATATTCAACTATAATCATATAAATAGTTGAACAGACATTCAACTGTACGGAGATATTATGAATTTAAAAAAATCAACACAAGATAACCAAAAATCAAATTGCGATTGCACTGAACAATCGTGCCACTGCCTTAATAGATGCGATTGTGATGTCATACATTTAGACACGGTAGAAAAAGTAAAAACGGGGATGCTATCAGATGAAACATTGATAGATATATCCGATTTTTACAAAGCACTTTCGGATAGCACGCGCCTAAAAATAATCAACGCTTTAAACATTTGTGAGATGTGTGTATGTGATATATCCGTTTTGCTGAATATGACCAAATCTGCAATCTCGCACCAGCTGAAAAATTTAAAAGAGTTGAATCTCATCAAATCAAGGCGCCAAGGCAAAGAAGTGTTTTATAGCCTAGCAGACAAACATGTCAAAATCGTCTTTGAAATAACGCGTGAACATGTGGAGGAAAAATAGTATGAAAACGACAGTACGAATTGAGGGACTAGATTGTCCAAACTGCGCACGCAGTCTGTGCACTGCAATAAACAAATTGGATGATGTAAAAAACGCGGAAATAGATTTTATCAATTCAAAGTTGAGTTTTGAAAGTGCGGACCCAAATTCCGCCACCGAAAAGATAATTTCTCTCACAAAACAGCTCGAACCAAATGCAAAAATTGTTTTAGAGCAGAAGAAAACGCGCATATTGAATAAAAATTTTATCACCGATCTAACCAGTTTATCCATTGGCACGATTATAGGGATATGTGCGCTATTCATTCCAATGCCAACCGCTCTATTTTGGACTTTGTTTGTGATGAGTGCGCTCATACTTGGATATAAAACATATTACAAAGCGATCACCCTACTTTTCAAGGGAACGATTAATGAAAATCTATTGATCACCCTATCTGTAATTGGTGCAACCGCTATCGGCGAACACACGGAAGGACTAATGGTGATATGGCTATATTCAATAGGAAAATTATTTGAAGGCTTGGCGGTGAATAAATCGCGCAAATCAATTGAAGATTTGACCAATTTGCAACCCGAATATGCAAACATTTTAGTGAACGGAAAAGAAACGCGCGTTGATCCAAAAGATGTGGTAGTTGGCTCCACCATAATTGTGCGTGCGGGCGAACGCGTACCGCTAGACGGAATAGTCTTGACCGGCAAAGCGAGCTTAAACACACAAAGTTTGACAGGCGAAAGTTTGCCCGTATTTATAAACCCTAATGATGAAATTCTATCTGGCAGTATTGTGTTAGACGGCGTTCTCACGATTGAAACAAAAAAAGAATATTCAAACAGCACAGTCAGCAAAATTATCAATTTGATTGAAAACGCGCAAGAGAAAAAATCAAAGACTGAAACCATAATCTCAAAAATTACGCGTTGGTACACGCTCGGAGTGTTGCTTCTATCTTTGACCGTGTTTGGAATAGTCTATGCTGTGACGAACGAATTTTCCACCGCACTATATCGTGGTATGATCTTCTTGGTAGTATCCTGCCCGTGCGCGTTTGCTATATCCGTTCCGCTGTCCTATTTTTCAGGGCTGGGCAACGCGTCCAAAAATGGAATACTAATCAAAGGATCAAACTATCTAGATGCGTTAGCAAAATTGGACTTGATAGCGTTCGACAAGACAGGCACTATCACCACGGGTGAATTTTCAGTGGAAAACATTGAAATTTTAGACAAAACGAAAAATCGAGAAGATGTCATATATCTAGCGTGTTTGGGCGAACAATCTTCTATTCATCCGCTTGCAAAATCAATTCTATCATTGAACACGCGCGAATTAGAAAAAGTGGATGATGTGCGCGAACAAGCGGGAGAAGGCGTATATTATTCGTACAAGGGGAAGAACTATTTTATAGGTAGAAAAAATAAGGACAAAAAATCTACTATTGTAGAACTATACGAAAACGAAAAGTTAATTGCCGTTTTCCAACTCGCAGACACGATCAAACACACAGCAAAACAAGCGATTGAAGATTTGAAAGCATTGAAAATAAAGACCACTCTCCTTTCAGGTGACAACAAAGAATCGGTTGAAGCAGTGGGCAATTCAATCGGTATAGATGAAATAAAATACCAATTCCTTCCACAAGATAAATATGCCTATATCGACAATGTAAAAAGCACAAGCAAAACATTGATCGGATATGTTGGAGATGGCATAAACGACGCCCCTAGTTTGTCCAGAGCGGATGTTGGAATCAGTATGGGGATAAACGGATCGCAAGCGAGCATCGAAGCATCTGATGTGGTGCTGGTAGACGACAATCCAGACAAAGTGGCAACCGCTATCAAGATTTCGAAATATACCAGGAAGATCGTTTGGCAAAACATAATTCTTTCAGCAGTGGTGAAAGCAACCTTCTTGCTCCTTGGTTCATTCGGAATTACAGGGATGTTGAGTGCAGTATTTGCCGATGTTGGCGTCACTCTGCTTGCCATACTAAACAGCCTTCGTGCTTTGAAATATAATCCAAATAAGAATAAAACTCACAATATGAATGACCAAACAAAAGCAAACTCGTCCAATTAGTGACGAGTTTTTTATACGCAATCAATTCTATTTTTCTATCCAGTCAATCAGTATAAGAGAAAATTATAATACAGGGCAATAAAGCATTCAGTTTGTTTGAAAATTTGATTTTAATTAATTTATAATGAAAATCACTATTTTTTAATCTTTTGAAAAGAAAAAATAATTAAATATATTGAAAAATAATGAATTTTATCAATTCCCCACTACACTATTGTTTAAATATAAAAGTATTAAATTGTAAAAAACATCAATTTTTATCAAAATAAAATTCTAAACCATATATATTTTCCCCAAAACATATCTTCATAATATGCCCTAGTTGTGACTATTTCAACACAATATAAGGTATAAATTTGATAAAAAGAGAAAAATTGTAGAAAAAATCTTGACAATCATTTTTTTTTCATATATACTAGGAAAGTAATCTTGGCGGTGTGGCTCAGCGGTTAAAGCAATCGGTTCATACCCGATAGATCGGTAGTTCAATTCTACCCACCGCCACCAGCTACAGCTTTTTCTTCCAATCTATGTAGCGTTAGATTACAAAAATTCCTTTTATCCTATAGACCATTAATTTGGTCGGTTATGCATTTTGCATAATAAAAACCTTCCTTTGTTTTATTATTGATTTTGTATCAATAAACCCGAGAATATACCGGCATTAAAATTATTTAGTGTCGGTATGAAAACCGCTCGGACAGCTCTAATATAGGATAAAATCGCTGTTTTAATGATAGCAATGTGAATGTGCAACTTTGTTAGCAAAAGGTGCAAAATTCAAATGAATCGAATGCGAAAAGTAATTTCAAAATCAAGCCACATTCATTGGCTATGAATTAAAACAATGAAACTTGAAATTAAGATATCTTTCAATTGATAGATTAATTCCCTATCACAAAACAAAAATACTATGAATTTATAATAAATTAGATATTAAGATAATTCAGTAGTATAAACAACCCAATTATATCTGGTCCCATGGTCAAGCGGTTAAGACACCACCCTTTCACGGTGGTATCAGGGGTTCGATTCCCCTTGGGACTACCATATTACACCACATATTGTGGTGTTTTTTTTATTATTGAATCATATATTGATTTTATAAATATAAAAACTTAACGCCAAAAATAATGTTGAGTAATGCACGAGCATTAAATTTTAGAATTAAATATATTTATATATTTAAAATCAATTTCATCATTGTGTTTGGTGTAAACTGAGCATGTAACACGACTACCTATTTTATGACCAACCCACGATTGAATTATAAACTCCGGGATGTTCATTTCTTGACATCTTGTTATAAAAGTACTACGCAAATCTTTTGTTTTTATATGAAAAGTTAGTTTTTCATTAATTTTGCTTAATGCTTGCCGTTGTATTTTAGATGAAAAATTAAATATTCGCTTTTCTTTGTAAAAAACGAACTTAAATTCAAGTCCGTTTTCTTCTTTTTTCTATAATTGATCGTTTTTCTATCGTATGGTATCGTCAACTTAAAAGATTGTTGCAAATTTTAAACTACAACATTATGACCAAAATTAATATTGTTGCGACAATTGCAGCCACCAGGCAACTCAAACAGATAGCGAGAGCTACTTTGCCAAATTTTCGTTTGTTGATACTCTTTTGATAAATAGAAAAGGATATCCCGCCAAAAACGCAACCCAAAAACACAAATGCGAAAGCATAAAATGTAATAGCGCCGAATAATGACATAACGGGAAGTTGATATCCTTCACCTCTTTGAGTTGCGAGCACATTATCTGCCAAATTCGTTGCAATCAAGACAAACAAAATCACGCCAATGAGTCCAATAACAGATAAAATAATTCCCTGCACGCCAAGTTTCACACTTTTGTCTTTTGTTTCCTAATCTTTTGGTAGCAACATAAAGTGTTGCGATTTAGCACCAAACAACAACTTCAACAATTTAAACATACATACTCATTATTTTGGTTTATCATAAAAAATAATTTTAAATCAAACAATTGGACAAAAAGTATAAAACCGAATCGGCTAATTTTTTTAATGTATTGAAACAAAAAATTGCTAAAACATATTGAAACTAGCAAAGAAATAAGACTCTACAAAAGGAAGTATGTTTGCTTATATTGGACATTATAAAAATAAATAGTATATATTGAAAATAACTCGTAGGGTTATAAAAATAAAGTTCCTTTTATTAATTTTGAAATTGCAAGATTGATAAATCATTTTTTAATTAAAGAGAAGACTTGCTAAATTCATACAATGCAATTCCCACACTGATAGGAAGATTCAAACTATCAATTTTGTCAGAATGCTTTATCACCACGCTTTCGTCATAATCTAGCAAATCGTCAGGCAACCCGCTTGCTTCGTTGCCAAAAATCAAATCAAATTTACCATCTTCAATCTTGAATTTCCCTAACACTTTTTTTCCTTTCAGCATAAAGAAATATTTTTTGTTTTTGCTAAAATTTAGGTATTCTTCCAGCGAATCAAATTCAACAATGTTCAGCGAAAAAATTGCACCCATACTCGCTCTGATAACTTTCGGATTGAAGTAATCAACCGCTGGTTTGATAATAATTAAGTTATTAATATTGAAGCCCAACATCGTGCGCATAATCGTCCCCATATTGCCCATATCAGACGGATGATAGAGCACAAGATTATTTTTGTTTGAACAAAGGCTAGAAATAAATTTTTTAAACACGCCAATGACAAAACAATTTTCCTTGCTCGCCAATCTATTAATTAATTTGTCATTATATTCAACCTTTATCTTTTTTTCTTTGCAAATTTGCACCAACTTTTCAATATCTTCGCTCATTTTCAATTTTGTGCTAAAAATGATTTTAAGCACTTCGTTATAGCGATTTTTGACTAATTCAAAGGTCGGAAAGATTCCGAATGTATATGAATATTCGTTTGATTTATCATATTTTGTCAATTTCAATTCTTCTAACATAAATCAATTTTATCATATATAAAAATTTCAAACAACAAAATAAATAAGATTTAAAAAAAAATAAAATATAATTCAATCAGCAAATACCCGAAAATAAAACCATAATTTCAATAAAATATATGCCATTTAATAGTTGATGTGTCAAAGTCAAAAATGCAAATCAGAATTATAAAAAAAAGACGAATATTCGCCCTTGGCGCAGAGAACAGGATTTGAACCTGCGGATGCTTTCACATCACACGATTTCCAATCGTGCTCATTCGACCGCTCTGACATCTCTGCAT
>CALWKA010000008.1 GCA_944381155.1 uncultured Clostridia bacterium | reverse complement strand
TGTTTTAGTAGTATCTAGAATAACATAACTCTCAAACTAAAATATTTGCTAATTGTCCTATACCTGTGTTTTAGTAGTATCTAGAATAACATAACTCTCAAACATTGACACCGGTGTTAATATTTATGAAAATGTTTTAGTAGTATCTAGAATAACATAACTCTCAAACTGCCTTCTCTTATAACTGCTTGGCAAATATGTTTTAGTAGTATCTAGAATAACATAACTCTCAAACTCGAACAACTTTACAAAAGATGGGGAATATGTTTTAGTAGTATCTAGAATAACATAACTCTCAAACTAATCTGCGTTCTTTCCTTCGCCGTAGAATGTTTTAGTAGTATCTAGAATAACATAACTCTCAAACCAACTCCGCTTGCTATGCCGCCTGCTAACGGTTTTAGTAGTATCTAGAATAACATAACTCTCAAACAACAATCAATGTCATATTTGTTATTTAGCAGTTTTAGTAGTATCTAGAATAACATAACTCTCAAACAACATCTGCGATTTTGTAAGTTTCAATTTGGTTTTAGTAGTATCTAGAATAACATAACTCTCAAACAGGAATTATTAAAAGAAATAATCGAACAAAGTTTTAGTAGTATCTAGAATAACATAACTCTCAAACTGATTATGCCATAACTAAAATAAAGAAAGAGTTTTAGTAGTATCTAGAATAACATAACTCTCAAACAACAATACGAAAGCCAGGAAATAACTAAAAGTTTTAGTAGTATCTAGAATAACATAACTCTCAAACAACGCAGTAAATGTAGTGCAAGCGAAAAAGGTTTTAGTAGTATCTAGAATAACATAACTCTCAAACGAAGACAAAAAAGACAAGATTGACTATTTAGTTTTAGTAGTATCTAGAATAACATAACTCTCAAACCGCTTACTGGTGATGTTTCTAGCATATTTAGTTTTAGTAGTATCTAGAATAACATAACTCTCAAACGAAATTAATTTTTTGTCCTTGTCTCTTGAAGTTTTAGTAGTATCTAGAATAACATAACTCTCAAACCAAGTTGTGATGGACGAAAGATTTGTTGCGGTTTTAGTAGTATCTAGAATAACATAACTCTCAAACCTCAAATTTGAAAATTAGTTTTGCTTACGACAATTTTCTAGATACACATAATTTTAATTATTATAGAATATTTTTTTAATTTGGTCAATTAGATCTCACATAAATCGTTATCTATTATAATATGCTCAATATCTTTTAAAAAATATTTTTGGTTATTGTTAATAAATAGAATGTTTAGCTGCATATAGGTTAGTTGTTTTATTATGTCGTTTATTTGTTTTTCATTAAAAACACAACTGGCATTAATAAACACAACAACTTTCAAATCAGATAGTTTTTGCATAACAGTGATATAATCAATCATATCGCTTAATAAATCTCCAGATTTTTCTAATTTAAAATTCGAAAATTTAATAAATTTATCATAATCAAAATCTTCAACTGATTGGAGAGTGAAGTCTAATTCATCTTTAATCTTATCATTTATATCAATTAACATTTTGTTAATAACTGAAAATTCTTGCAAAAAATCACCATTTTTTAAGATGTCACTTACTTCAGCATTTATAAGATTTGAAATTTTTTTGGTGTTAGTGTTGAAATTATAGAAATCATAAATTGATAAACAAATTTTGCTAAAATCTAAAATTTTATAATCTGATATTACAAAATCTCCATCCGTATTATTACATTGATTTATAATATCTGAACTAAGGCGAAAAAATTGATTAGAATTTTCTATAATCAATTCATAACAATTGTTTTGATTAAAATCAATTTGTCTTTCAATATATGGATGGACTATTTTCATAATTCTATAATCCTTTTATCTGAATCTATCACATTTGATTTTGACTTACCTAATAAGTATTGGATGCTTGCATATTGTTTTTCTGTGATTTCAAGTAATTGAACAATACCGGAAGACGGCAAATTTTTTTCTATTTGTTTTTTCATTAATGCCGATGAAGAGCCTGTAGTGACTAACTTACTATAAACAGATTCTTGCATCATAATAAATCCATTTTTTATTAAAAATCGGCGAAAATTTCTATATTCCACCAAATCTTTAGAATCAACGCTCGGCAAATCAAAAAATAATATTAATCTCATAATTCTACAACTCATAAAACTTAATTAAATTTGCATCATTTTTATTTAATGCATCAATCACACTTTGACAATAAATAGTAATAGCATTTTCTAACACTTGTAATTTGTTATTAATTTTGACTTTTAAATTAAATATTTCTAGCATTTGGCTTTTCATATCTTTATCTGCATCTAAATTTAAAACTAGCTTATCAACCAAAATTCTAAATGGTTCCATCAAATCACACGATAGATTAAAAGCATTAAATTCGTTTCTGTGCCATATTCCTAATTGTGTCATATATCCCATTTTTACAATTTCTCTATTAAAACAAGATAAAATTATTGCATAACCATAATTTAATGCACTATTTATTTGATGTTCATTTCGTCTTGAAAAACTCATTCCAAATAGTGCATTAAAATAAACTTTTGCTGCATGTCCTTCTCTATTTGTGATATCATTACTTAAAATATGTTGGGAATAATCTATAAGCATTTTACTCTCAATTTCATGTTTGCGTTCGCTTAAAAGCTGTGATTGCTTCATAATTTTATCTTTTATAATTCTAGACCAAACTTCCTTTTTCACATCTTCTGACCACATAATCTGTTGTTTAATTTTCTTAGAAGAATTATAACTATTACGATATGAAACAAGTTCACTTTCAGGATTATGCTTTTCATCACAAAAAATAATCTTAACATTATTCTTTATTAATTCACTCACAAGTGCACAGGTTAGAGAAATTGCAGTAGATTCAAGTATTAATGTTGAAATTTCAGGAATGAAGACACTATATGTTTCACTGCTTCTGCACACCAAATAATCCATTTTTAAATCTAATTTGGAACGATTTTTTATAACAACAATTCTAAAACCCATATAACCCTACAATTTTATTATTTTATTTTTTATACCTGTTGCCGACCTAATTACTAACGAAATATCTTTTCCTGTGATGTTCTTACCAAGTGTTATCATTCCTTCGTTTTTACCTTCGCCTAAAAGAGACAAATCCGCTAACATTGCACCAGTTGATAACCTTTTAACAATATTAAATAACACTTCAGCCTGCTCTTTTACAGTTAAAGATTCAAATTTTAATTGATGTTTAATTAATTTTGGATAAAATGCACTTTTTAATGAAGTGTCATCATAAATATTTTTTGATAATTGTTTTAAAATTAATGTGTATAGATTGATATTGTCCGTCTTTGTTAACACAATTTCAACATTATTTTCCTTTGTACGCTTTGATATTACAACTTTACCATTCTTTTCTTCTAATGATGAATCTTTTTTATTTTTCTTCAAATCCATATATTTAGTTATCGCCTTAACATAATTTGTAGAATTATTGTCTATAAACCACTCATTGAAATTGTGCAAAACATATTTTGTTCCTGTTTTGCCAGCCAATAGATATTCACCGTTTCCTATTTTTAATGTAGATTTAATATTTAATTTTGGTACAATTAACTTGGCATTTTTTAAATTATTTTCTTTAACAATATATTCAAGTATTTTTTGTTGTTTCTCATTGTCTGTTAAATTTTTAATCTGCCTAATCAAAATTATAGGCACAGTTTCAATAGTTTTTATTATATTTCCTTTTTTGTTTTCACTTTCAACAACCACAAAATATGCAGACCTAAGATTGTTATAACCACCATATTTTGACACATCGCTTAATGGATCGTTAACATCTCCTTTCAATTGAATTTTTGCCTTGCTATCAGGATTGTTATTTAAACTCTTATATCTTGTTTCATCATAGAATGCGCCATTCATATTGGTAAAACTCATTCTTGAAACGAGACAATCATTTTTTTCACATACTTGTTTAATATGTTCAATATCCGCTTCACCACGCCAGACCAGTTCATCACCATTGATTGTTTTTACTTCAGTATCGAATAGTTTTTTTGTATTTTTTGTAAGATTATTGTTTGCATTTTCAGTTCTGTAAAAATTGCGTGGATCCATAGTAAAACGGGAATACAGCACATTTCCAACAACAATATTTAAATATGCATCTTTTGCATGGTGCAAATCATTCACTTCTCTTGACTTGTATATCTTATATTTATTTCTAAATTCACTTACAAATCGTGCTTTTGAATAAACTACAATGTTTTGATTTTCAAATTTACTTTTTAGTAAATCTATTACGGCTTTGTTAGATTGATTTGTTTCAACTAATTGCCTTGAAATGAAATCGCCCAATTCACTATCTGTCAATTCTGATTTTCTTACCAATCTTTCAAATTTTGTTTTGCTCATTAAATTTTGTTTATACAATAGTTCCCAAAATGGCCGTTGATTGTTTACCCAACTAGGAAATCTTGAATAAATTGGATAATAATTACTTTTTTGTTTATTCAACTCTCCACGAACTAATACTTTGTTGTCTAAACTATCATCTTTTAAAATTGATTGTGGAATAATGTGGTCAACATCATATTTGTGTTCGTCATATAAATCTTTCAAATCAATAGGCTCGCCAGAATATGCACATTTCCCTAATTGCAAAAAATACAGATATAATTTTTCGCTTCGCAAACTATTATTTTCTGTTTTATTTAGTTCGTCCATCAATTTATCTAGGTCATACTTTACTGTATCTACGCTTGACAAAAACTCTTTTGAAGAAAATACTTTCTTTAAATTATCTTGGCGTGATAATTTTCTTCCATCATCGCCTTTTTTATCATCATCTCGTGTCACTTCAACGAATATATGCTTGGGTATGCCTTGCATTACTTCTATAATTTCATTTATAATTTGCAATGTTTGCCATATTGCGCGTTTCACAGACGGAGAACAATAAAGATGCTCAACATCTTGATAATCTAAATTATTTTTGTTGTTTTTGTTGTATTTAGCAAGTTCTTCATTTAAAGTATAATTAGTGTTATAAATTATTTGTTGAAGATTTTGGTTAGTATTCCACAATTCGTCCATAACTGTGGTTAACTCACCAGTCGTTTTGTCAACAAACTGCAATCCGCATAAAAATTTGTATGACAACCTTCCCCAATTTGAATAGTTCAAAGATTTAATTACTTTTAATTGTTCGTCAGAAAACAATTTAGGATATTCACGCTTTACTCGTTCAATTAGTCTGTTCTTATCCGAAATAATCGTGTGATATTTTATAATGTTTTCAAACACATCAAAATTATTTTCAATAAAAGTTTCGTTAAAAACTCCTTTGTTTTTCAAGTCGACATATGCGGATAATTGGTTTGCAAATTCTTTATCAATACCACTTATTAAAAGATTATTTATCTCTTCTTTGGTATAAATACCTTCTGCCAAAAGATAATCTTTCAACATTTTAATGGTCAGTTTCTTATTGTTTTTAAATAAATCATTATAAATTTTTTGTTTTAATTGTACTGATATTCCATTTCCATTAAATTTTAGGTTATTTAGTTCATTTAACACTCTGAATTTTGAATAAACTAGCGAATGTTTAGGTAAAACTTCTTCTGTATACAAATAAGTGCATTTATTTGTCATTTTATTAATAAAAGCGTCTTCAGCCTTGTCAAAATCAATGATTTTATTTAATGTCCACGGACGCAATTCTATATTTTGTTTCTTTTCAACCCAACTAAAATCACTTTCCGCATTTTTACTATCGCCAATTGGACCAACAAAATATGGAATCCTAAATTTTAAAATACTTATTATTTTTTCAATATTGCTAAGCCCAGATTCGTCTTTTTGACTTAAAAATGAAAATTTTTCTTTATTTGTTTCTAATATCTTTCGTGTTTCATTTACTAAAAGGAAATTTGGAAAAATTGAATTGTTTTTGGTTCGTAATTTTGGTAAAAAGTTGTCCATTTCTATTAATTCTATTATATTGTTTTTTCTAGATATAAACTCATTTTCGTCACTTTCTAGTTTCTCTGGTGCATTAGAAAGAATATTCAACACATATTTATAAAAACTTTCTTTTGACCTATCTGCCAAATCTCCATAAGATAAACCGACAACATTTTTTTTGCCATTCACTGAATCAATGTTTGCATAGAGTGCATAATTAGTTATTTTTTTGCTGGAATCGTTTAATGGATCTCTAAACATTTGATTATACAAACTTGGATAATAGTCTTTAATAAACTTTTTAAACATTTTTAGTTGAGATTTGTGTGTGTTGTAAATATCAACCATTGCTTCACACACATAATTATTTTTTGCCAAAACTTTCTTTAATTGCATATTTGAATATGCTCTTCTTAAACTTTCTAAAAATGAAAACTGTTCTTCGCTTAATGTGTTGGACAAATTTTCAATTTCCTCATCTATATTCTCATCATTGAAATTAATTTTTATTTTTTCTTCTAACTTTATTGGAAAAATGAAATCAATTTCAATTTTACCATCAACTAAAATGTCTAACAACTTCTTATCCTGCTTAAAATTTGTGTTGAAAATTTTATACAATTCATTTTTTGTATACTTAATTCCCTTATTTTCATTTAATAAATTAATAATGGCATTTTCTTGCTCGTTGTCTATTTTATTTAGATTAATGGTGTAAATATCTTCTTGCAAAGATTGTGAAAGTTCTATAATGTCATTTATATCATTCATCAAAGATTGTGACGAACTAAAATTGCCTTCAAACAAAAAATTTCCACGCCTTTTTATTATGCTATGTAGCGCAAGATATAAAAAGCGTACATCTTTAGCCGGTTTTTCTAATAACTCTTTTCTTAAATGAAAAATTGTTGGATATTCTTTATGATATTCTTTATCTGTATATTTAACCTTATCACTCACATCATAAAATAGCGAATCTTTTGAAGTTATCTTTTTATCTAATAATATTTTATCTTCGAAATAAAGATTGCTGTATTTCAACCTTGAAATAAAACCAGGATCAATTTTATTCAATTCGTTCAAAAATATTTCTTGAAGCCAATCCAATTTTAATTTTCTTCTATCTAACCTTCTTCGTGCTCCGCGTTTAAATCTTCTTTCTTCTGCTGTCACCGCCTCGTCAAAAAGTCGAACACCCCAAAGTTTCTTACCTTTTTTCTTAATTATGTTATAATTTTCGTCAGTTACCGCAAATCCGCAACTATTAGTGCCTATATCTAAACCTAAATAATAATTTTTTTCCATTTTTGCTTGACTCCTTTAGTTTATTTTGATATACTATATATGGAATAACATAACGAGTTCAAATAAATGTATTCTAATCATTGTGCAGTGTGCACTGGAAAATCAAGACTGAATGGTCTTGATTTTTTATTGTTTTGTTAAAAAAAAGTATAACATATCTTATGAATAATAACAATTAATTTCCTGAAAAATTTGTCGACATTCTCAAACTAGCTAATAAATAAAAATCCACCAGTGAACGCTGTCGATTTTTATTATATAGATTTTCTTTTCATTAGTTTATCCGTTTGTGTTGCAGATTTGATTTCTTCACTTATTTGATAATCGATTTCATTCTCTTTAAGTTTTTTATAAAAAGCTTTTACATAGATTAACACCGATAAATTTATTTTTAATATAGATTTCACCCAGTAAGCAAACTTATAATAAATAATAGTTTCACATTAAAGTATACATACTCTCTTATCCCCCCCCACCAGCCATAAACAATATCAAAATTTTCTCATACAAAAGCATTCCAAAAGACATAATAAAAAACTTATGAAGTCTTTTGTGAAATATAGTGCTTACATTTTAGAACTCAAATTCAAATTTTTGGTGTGGCATTATTCTCTTCTTTCCACTCATAGTATTCGCGTAAAATAGATCCATACATTAGGTAACTTTTTGACGATTCTCGAACGCTCCCGTTTATTGATTAAATTCCTTTCATTTCTTGGTTTTCAAAATAGATGATAATAATTTTTCCTTTTTGCTATTGGTTTTCGCTTCAATTGGCACTATTTTTGTATTTTTTGATAAAACAAGTTTATTTTTAACTATACTGATAACAGTTTTTTTTAAAGCAAAATAGAAAAATGCTAAATTTTCGCTTTTTTGCGCCCAGCGCGATAGTTGAAATCTTGTTTTTATCTTTTTGAACATAGAATCTGCATTAGTTGACAAAATAATTATAGTTATATAAAATTAATAATAGATTATGAATTCAAAATTAAAAGTATATTTTAAAATATTATGTATGGCTTTTATTGTGCTTGCCATAATTTTTTTGTATTATGCGACGCCGAATAAAATTTTTGAAAATCAATCAATTTCTATTGGTATAACATACGAAGAATTTAACAGACAAATAAACAAAATGTTGTCTAATAATGATTATGAAACAATAATATTAGAAAAAGATGTTGATTATGACGAACTTATGAATGCTCTGGGGTACAATGTTGCAAGTTTAAGCACAACAGCAGAAGAACCCGCAATCTTAAGTTATGAAGATATAAAAGATATTTGTAACGAATTAGGTTACAGCGTGCACCTTCAAAACGGACAATATTACATTGACCAATACTTCGGGCTAAAGCGTCTAATTGTAACAGGTGGAGAAGTTTCAAACACATACAATGCTATCAATTCAATTACAGGATATGAAGATTATACGATATTGGAATATTCTACGGTGGAAGAAACAAAGTATGCATTCAATCAAATATCGCAAAACAACGATCTTATTGTGAGCGCAGAAACTGTGATGTATGCTAGTGACTACTCAATAGTCAGCACAAACAATACACATAATTCTTGGGGAGCGGGTGAAGATTACATAAATGTAGATCCGTATTTAAATTATATATCTGAAAATTCAACTGAAACGGTGGTAGTGGCTGTATTAGATACGGGCATAGACACCGACCACTCTATGTTTTCGAATCGATTATTGCGAAATGGATCCAATCAAATCGTAGGCGCTAGATTTTTAGACGATGGCAGAACTTCATTTGAAGATGATAATGGGCACGGCACGCATGTGGCTGGAATTATTTGTGATTTGACGCCATCAAATGTTAAAATTTTGCCAATAAAAGTTTTAGATTCGTCTGGTGGTGGAACTAATCTCACAATGTTGCAAGGGTTGGAATATTTGGCAAATTTAACCGAATATGACATAGTCTCTATAAATATGAGTATAGGTGGAAATATACCTTCTGGACAATATTCAGCAATTAAAAATCAATTTGACAATGCGTTTAACGAAATAAAAAATATTCACAATGCACTTTGTGTTGTATCCGCAGGTAACGACGCTGACATTACCACAAATTATTTTCCCGCTTGTTGCGATGAAACGGCTATTGTAGTATCAAATATGACATCAGACTACACTCTTTATTCTGGTCCAACAGGTTCCAATTATGGCGATACAGTAGATATCACCGCACCAGGTGTGGCTATCAATTCTGCATATATTGGCGGTGGATATGCTCAAATGACAGGGACATCAATGTCTGCCCCCCATGTTGCGGGAGTGGTCGCGCTATTGTGTTTGGATCCAATATATGACAATTCAAATATGTATACCTGTGACTCAATAGAAAGCAAACTATATGAACTCGCTAAGGATATAGGAAGTTCGGGAAAAGATATATATTTTGGTTGGGGAATGGTGTGTTTAACCGATATGAACAACATACCTTATTCAGTTAGCAACACATCTTTCACATACGACGGAACATATCACAACATAAATTTGTCTGTAAACATACCATCATACTCGGTGGCTTATAGAATTGATGGAGTATCTGAATTTTACACTGATATTGAATCTAGCATATTCAACAATGCTTTTAAAAACGCGACATCAAATATGGTAGTATACTTTGAAATTTCAACTTCAGATTCTTACTACTCCACCACATATGGTTCAGCAACTCTTACAATAAACCCAAGGAATATTAATGTTGCTATAAATAATGTGTCTGCCACTTATGGAGATAGTTTAAAATCTCTATCTTGGTCGAAAACTTCAGGTAGCTATGCTAGTGGCGAAAATTCATCATCATTAGGCGTTCGATTGTCAACAACCGCAACGAGCGCAAGCAATGTAGGCAACTACCCAATCACTGGCAACTGGACAAATTCAAATTATCATATTACATTCACAAATGGTACATATTCAATTAAAGCGAAATCAATAAATATTAAAGTAAATGATGTAGTGCAAATTTATGGCACATCACCGAATGTGACAGGTTGTTCATCTTCAATTTCTGGGCTCGTAAATGGCGACACAGAATCTGATTTAAACATATCATACCGCATATCTTCCAGCATAACATCATCTACAAACATAGGCAATTATCCTAATAGTATATCTGCCACTATCCGCAATTCAAACTACACTGCCAGCATTGAAAATGGCGACTATAATATAGTGGTCCGCCCAATCACGATCAAACTGACAAAATCTATGGCATATGGCGACAATCCAGACACAACTCTGACCGCGCTCGACTATTCTGTCACTAGTAGTTATAAATTTCTTGCAACTGATAACATAACTTTAACTGCCGATTTCAACACCGCAGTCATCAATTCATCTACGCCTGTAGGGAATTACAAAAATTTTATAACTGCTTTACATTGTTCTAATGACAATTATGCTGTCACATTGGACGATGAAAGTTCATTCAATATAACCAAACGCTCAATAACAATAACTATAAACGATATATCTGCAGTATATGGGGATCCGGTCAAAGAATTGGAATATGAAATCAGTTCGGGAAACATTGTAAATAATGACAGTTTGAATATAAAATTGACCACTTATGCCACTCAAAATAGCACGCCAGGCACATATAGCATCGTATTAACTTACAGCAACAGCAATTATGACATAAGTTATACGCAGGGAAATTATAGAATTTCTGCTAGACCAATTTCTATAACCACAACTCAAACTTTTGAATATGGCGAAGATATAGTATTGGACAATACCGAATATGAACTAGCAATAGGAAGTTTAGATATATTGGAAGGCGACACAATATCAATCACATTTAGCACGAATCTTAATTCGTCTACCAACGCAGGAAGTTATGACGATTCTATTAGCTTAAAGGATAATGATAGAAATTATGATATTACATTATCATCCAGCACAATTATTATTACTCCGCAAAAGGTAACAATCAAACTTGATGACAAAAATAGCGTATATGGGGACGCAATTAAAAACTTGACATACACATTGTATTCTAATGAAGAAGAAATTTCTACCCCGTCCAAGTTTGTGACAATAACTCCGAAATGTGAAGTGACAAGGACCAGCAATGTTGGCAATTATCCTATTAGTGCAACGACCAGCGAAAATAACAATTATGATATAACAATTCAAAACGGAACATATCAAATAACTAAAAGAAACATACAAATTCGCATCAATAATAATTCTAGTTTTTATGGCGAGGATGTTTTAGAAACAGAAAATAGTTTTTATACTATTAGTGGCAATATCGTAAACGGAGATTCGCTTGAAATAGAATATTCAATCAACCTTCCAGCACAAAATCAATATGGCAATTATCCTATTGGTGAATATGAAATAACAGCCAAATCAAACAGCAAAAATTATTCGGTAGATGTTTCAAGCGGAACATTTACTATCGAAGCGCGCCCTATCTCAATTTCAACTCATCAATACTCTGAACGGGGAGAGTCTATTGTTTTAGATAACAACGATTATACTATCAGCAAAGGCGAATATGCGGGCGGAGATACCAACTTGGATATTACATTTTCTACAACTGCCAATTCGGAAAGCGAAATAGGCGATTATGATATAACAATGACTTATAATAATAAAAATTATAATGTAACTTTGCAAGAAGGGATTTTGACAATTTTAGCACAAATTTTAGACATAAGAATAGACAATCAAACCTTTGTGTATGGCGAAGATATTATACTCAACTCTAACATATATATTGACGATTCATATTTGCCCGCTTCAAACTATGATATATCTTTGCAAACAGATGCAACAAAGACAAGTTCGGTCGGAGATTATGAAATTACCGCTGTTTGCAATAATGAAAACTACAACATTCGTTTCACGCCCGCAACTTTGACAATCACTGCGCGTAAAATTACGATCAGCACCAATCAATCTGGCGTGTATGGTGATAGCCCGTCATTAAATGGCAATAGTTATAATATAATAGAAGGCTCTATAACCAATGATGATAATCTAAATCTTTCGTTCGCAACAAACGCAACTTCAACATCAAATGTTGGAGATGATTATAGCTTAATTTTGGAAAGTCACAACTCAAACTATAACATAACTTTAATTAATAGCAATTATACCATAACCGCTCGACCTATAACAATCACTACCAATCAATCTGCGGTATATGGGGAAACAATCGTATTAGATAATAGTTCATATTCGCTAGTTCAAACTAGCAACAATGTTGTAAATGATGATGATCTAGGGCTAAACTTTTCAACAAATGCTAAAATTAATGATCCTGTTGGCAACTATGATATAATTCTCGCAAGTTATTCCAATCAAAATTATACCATCACTTTAAGTTCTGGCGTTTTGACAATCACAGCGCGAGAAATTACTATCAGCACCAATCAATCTGGCGTGTATGGAGATAGCCCGTCACTAAATGGCAATAATTATGATACAATAGAAGGCTCTATAGTCAATGATGATAATCTGAATCTTGTGTTCTCAACAAACGCAACTTCAACATCAAATGTTGGAAATGATTATAGCATAATTTTAAAAAGTCACAACTCAAACTATAATGTTATTTTAATTAGTGGCAATTATACCATAACCGCTCGACCTATAACAATCAGTACCAATCAATCTGGTATCTATGGCAACACTCCATCTCTTAATGGAAATATTTATGAAATAATTGAAGGAACTATAGCCAATAATGACAATCTAAATCTTGCGTTCTCAACAAACGCGACTTCAACATCAAATGTTGGAAATGGTTATAACATAACTTTAAAAAGTAACAACTCAAACTACAATGTAACTTTAATTAGTGGCAATTATACCATATCCGCTCGACCTATAACGATTAGCACCAATCAAACTGCGGTATATGGAGAAGCAATCATATTAGACAATAGTTCATATTCGCTAATTCCAACTAGCAACAATGTAGTAAACAATGATGATCTGGGGCTAAACTTTTCAACAAATGCTAAAATTAATGATCCTGTTGGCAACTACGATATAACTCTAACAAACTATTCCAATCAGAATTATAATATCACTTTAAGCTCCGGCGTTTTGACAATCTCTTCACGCACAATAGCAATAGCAATAGATGATAAGTCAAGCAATTATGGAGATACAATAAAAGATTTAACTTTCTCGCTATCAGAAGGTTATACGCTAGCATCGTGTGATGAGTTGCAAGACTTGGACATAAAATTAACGACAAACGCGCAAATTAATTCTGTTGTCGGAGGATATTATATCAGTATAAATACTGATTACAACAAAAATTATAATATTTTATATGAAAATGGTGTATACACTATTAATCAAAGGAATATTTATATCAACATTAATCAAGCGTCCAGTATTTATGGTGAAGAATTAAGCGAGTTGACTTGTTCGCTTGCCGAGGGTTACACTCTGGCGCCTGGTGATACAATTGATGTTTTGGGTATTGAACTTGCCACCAGCGCTGAAACCAATAAAAATGTAGACAATTATATGATATATATAAAAAGTTATTCCAACCTTAACTATAACATAAATTCGTCCACTGCAAACTACACTATAGAATCAAAACCTATTAGAATAATTATTGATGACGCATCGAGCTATTATGGGGAGAAGTTAAGCGCGTTAACATTCAAACTAGACGATAACAATTCGCTTGCTTTTGACGATACACTTGACGAACTAAATGTCATTTTATCTACCGATGCAACCAGCACAAGCGATGTGATTGACACAGGGTATGAAATTTATATAAAGAGTTATTCAAATGACAACTATGACATTGATTTTGTTTCGGGCAACTACACTATTCTTCCGCGAAATGTTATGATTGAAATTGACAGCAAAGAAGGAATTTACCACGATGAACACAATCTCAATGGTGTTTTATTTAGCGTTGCGGACGGCTACTCAATTTTAGAAAAAGATGTAGACTCCTTAAAGATATCCTTAACTTTTGACGCAACCCAAAATAGCGATGTGGGCGAATATCCAATCGAACCTTATTGCAACGATCCGAATTATAATATAACGGGCACAGGCGTTTATACCATCACCCCAAGACCAATTTTCGTAACAATAAAAAGTCAATCTAGCACTTATGGTGATAAAATAAATTTAGATTCAGATATGATAGAAATTGAAGGGGATAGTTTGGCAACGATTCAGAATTTAGATATCGCGCTAGTCGTAGACGCTAATGAATTTAGCAATGTTGGTGAGTATACATTAACCGCAATAAATAATGACAAAAACTATAATGTAACATTTATTGACGGAATATTCACAATAAACAAACGCAAGATTACGATCCAACTCAATGACCAAAAAGTTAAAAGATTATTTGAATACAAGATAGATCAAAAATCCTACACGGTCATTGAAGGCAGTGTGGCAAATAATGACGAATTAAACATAAAGATAAATTCACCAGCGTCAAGATATTCCAATGTCGGCAACGAATATAGCCTAACAGCGACATATTCAAACGAAAACTATGACATTGAATTCATTGACGGGACATTGACTATGTCCATTTCCACCACAGACATTATTTTGATTATTGTAGCGCTAGGCATAATAATCTACGCCACATATAAAATAATAAACAAAATACGATTAAAAAGACTTCAGCAAAAAGGCTTCAGCGATATGTACAACAATTGGAAAGACAAATAATAAAAAGCGAAACATTCTAATCACCCACTATCAAAAGGTTCTACTACTTCAATAAAAGTAGTAGGACCTTTTTTATAGTTAAAACTTTTTTATAAAACTAATTTAACTTTATCTAATTTCATTGACAAAAAAAATTTATTTAGTATAAAGTTTATGTATACATAAAAGGAGAATTAATATATGTCAAGATTAACAGTATTTTTAGGAGGCACCTGTGGGAAATCAACATGGAGAAATGAGTTAAATAAAAAACTCAATGAGTCAGTAGATTCATTTAACCCGGTTGTCCCAAATTGGACTCCTGAATGTCAGGCGGTTGAAGATGAACATAAATTAAACGATGATATTGTGTTATATGTTATTACACCTGAAACAAAATCTCCATATAGCATATCAAAAGTTACAAGAAGTTCAATTACCCAACCTGAAAGGACTATGATTTGTGTCATTCCTGAGGCAAATGGAGTAGTATTTGAAGCACACGAATTAAAGGCTTGGACAAAAATTCTTAAAGATTGCCGAAAAGATGGAGCAACCATTTGCAACTCACTTGAAGAAGTTGCAGAAAAGTTGAATGAAATAGGGCTAGCTAAAATAGAAGCAACAGAAGGGATACATCCAGGCGAATAAAGCGAAAAAATCACAGATTATTTGTTGTCTGTGATTTTTTATATAAATATTGAGTGCCATCTCATTATATAACACATTGAAATTTCATATAATCAAAAATATTAAAATATGCACAATTAAAATGTCTAAATATTTGCTTTGTTTATTATTTAATTGATAATATTTGTTTCTATCCATACCCTTGAATGTAATATAGAATTATTAATAATACTATTAATCTTATCAAAATCTATTTTAGTGCTAATAATTTTTTGTATATTATAATTGTCTTTATATACATCGATTAATCTATTTTCATAACCGATTAATTTTAATAAATTTAAAACTCTTTCATCTCCGCGTCTTTTACTATGAAGGACAATAAAAGGTTTATTAAAAATTAAAGCAAAACATAACCCGTGAAAAGAGTCGGCAATTACAAATGAAGAATTGTAAACACAGGTCAACCATTCTTCAATATAGGATAAATATTCAGTTTGCATTGACCATTTGCTTTTTACAAGTTCAGGAGAATTTGCTAAATCACTTACAACAAATAAATTGATATTAGATTTTGATTTAAACTTATTTAAAAATGTTTCTTTTTCCAAATCAGGATCAAGAATATAACAAAAACATTTACCTTTTTCAAAAGAATTTTCAAATGGCTCTATAAGAGATAAATAATGTTTTTTATCACACAAGAAAACGGGATCCATAACACAATCAGCAATGATTTGAAATTTATTCTTCATAATTTCAACGCCACTTTCTTCACGAACTGAAACATAATCAAATCTTCTTATGCATTTTTTAAAATTTTCTGTTTCTTTTGGATTAGATTCAAATTTATCAGCACCAAGAGAAGTTGCATAGCAAACTTTTTTATTTGAATCATTAACCCAATCAAGTTTAATAAAACCATCAATAAAAGGGTAGAGATAAGAATTAAACATTTGGTCACTTCCAATTAAAAATGTTTTACAAATTTTATTTAATTCTTTCATTTCTTCTTTGTTATTATAGAATTTTGCACAATCTTCACGAGCAAATGGATTATTTTTAAAATATGTTTTATTTAACGGAGAAATTGTAGAAGATTTAGGTTGAGTTATTATCAAGACTTCTTTGTTATAGTCTTTTAGTGTTTTGTAGAGTGCATAATTTGTTATACCAGATCCAAAATTGTTATACACTTGAACGCAACAAAAACCAATATCAAATTTTTTGCCAGCAAGAGCAAGTTCGACAGCTTTGTTAAATAAAATACCTTGATCAATAAGGTCATAAAATAATTGTTGGTTTGGATTTTGTTTCTTTCCATTTCCTTGACCTTCACGAACCCAGTCAAGAGGAACTTTTTCAAGCCTTGCACATTCGTTTGATATAGCACTCAAAAATTCTTTGCCTTTTTGAGTGTTAATTTGAACCATGCTTGTTCCTTTGCCATCATTCCAAGATTTATCATGGTTTTCAATACCCCAAAAATCACCAAGCGAAATATCTCCAAATCTTTCTTGTTTTTGAAATTTACATTTAGTGCAAGCATCACATTCATACATAAGTGAAAAGTATGCTTTAAACCAGTATGAGAAATGTTCTATTACTACTGGATTCATCCCTTTTTGTTTGATTGTAAAATAGTGAGAAACATAGTTATTATTCTTTTTTGTTCGAAAAGAAAAACTTTCTAATGTATTTCCCCAATTATCATTAATATATTTTTTTAGGGTCTTTGATGATGGAATATTAAAACACCAAAGATCAATTAGTAAAAGTTTTGAATCATCAATATTTTTATTTCTTATAAAACTTCTAAGTCCACCAATTTGACAACCAGTTCCAACAAATAAAACCCATCTGTTTTGAAGAAGATAAGTTTCAACTTGTTTAAAAGTTGTTCCAATAAAAGATTGAACATATTTTGATTTTTTTAGAAGTTCAAGTTCTTGCAAATTCTCTGCTTTTTGATGAACAACGGAAAAGTTATCTCCCCAAGCAGCACCAAAAACAACTCCACCACGATTGATAATTTCTTCTGCAAAAAGTGTAAATGCACCACCAGAAGAAGATGACAATCTTATTTTATCATTTGCCCAAAGTGCATAGAGTTCGGGAGAAATGTTATTTAGATTATTTTCATTTAATATAGGGCAAGTTTTGTCACAAAGTCCACAATCAATACATTTGGAAAGATTAATTTTTGGTTTATAAAAACCACGCTCATCTTCTTGCATAAAAATTGCACCAACAGGGCAAACATTAAGACAAGCCATACATCCTGTGCAAGTTACATTTTTAATTAGTTCTATTTTTTTTGTAAACATTTCATCTCCAAAATTTTATTTTATAATGGCCATTTTTTAATAATACCTTTTTCAAGTAAAATTTGACCAATTGGAACATAATTTTTTATAGGAATATTTATACCTGCAACTTGATATGGAGTATCTAAAACATCGCCAATAATCATTGCAATATAGTCATTAATATTTAAAATAACATTCATTGGTTCAAAAGCATCAACGGCAGACATAGGTAAATATTTTTTAAATTTAGAATGATGTTTTTCAAATTCAGTAATGTAATTTTCTATACCTGTGTGAAATTGTTTAATAATTTTTTTATTAGGGTTGTCTTCATATGTTAAAAATTCCACTCCATTTTTTGCTTTATTTAAATGATATTCGACTAATGAATTTCCTTCACTAGTAAAAATAGATTCTAAAACTAAAACAGATGAAAATTCAATATCTCCATCTGGTCTAACCATATCTCTATTATGAATATGATCATAAGCATAAGGTGTTACAATACCTCTAGATATTAAATTAATAGCAGAAGTGCTTTTTGTGCTTCCAACTAAAACACCCTTAACTTCATCACAAAGTTTCCATTTTTTTACCAAAAGATATTCAAGATATGCAAGTATAGAACCACGCCATCCAAGGTCAACGACACAAATTTTCTTTGCACCACCCAATTTTTCTTTAAAGTATAATTTGGCAGCTTCATTATTGTCTTTAAAGTAATCCATTACTAAATTTATATTATCTTTGATAACTGATTGTATTGTTGATAAATTTGAACCTAAAATGAAACTTTTTTTATTTAATTTATATTTAGGAAGTTTTGATAACAAAAATGATAAATTTAATTCATTAAAAGCGCGTTCAATTGTATAACCCCTGTCTGTTCTTGATAAAAGTGTATGATATAAAATTTCATTTGTGAAATCATCATATAAACATTCTTGTAATGAAAATCTTGAAGTGACAACATATTCATTATCATATTTTTTGTAAAATTTGTTGTACATTTTATAAAAAATATCCATATCGCGAGCTAAAAACCAAATTTTGTCTAAATTATGATTTTTAACAAATTCATTTATCCATTCAAGGTAACCAACAACAATTGGTCCAGCATAAAGAAATCCAAAACATTCTCTTGCATTATCAAAATTGGTTCCATTATATAAGTAATTATTGACAATACCTTTATACATTAGACCAACAGGAGAACAAAGTTTTTGCGGTCTTAATGCATTGCCAAAATTGTTGCAATTTTCATAATAAAATCCAACCACACCTGCCTTTTGTGCGCCCTTAATGTCAGATTCTTCGTTGTCTCCAATATGAGCAAATGTATTAGTATTAGGGTATGATTTTTTTGCAATATCAAAAAGGACACCACTAGATTTGCAATAACCTTGTTCACAAGAAACAAATACTTTATCAAATCCATTAAATCCATTTTTTTCAAGTATTTCTTTGATCACTTTTGATGGCAAATACATATCGCTAATTGCAATAAGTTTTTTCTTTTTCTTTTTTAACAAATTGAAAACTTCGCGTATGTATGGATTTGCATAGCAGACTTGTTTTTCAAGTGCAATTTCTTTTTCTGCATCTTCTTTCTTTAAATAACAAATTTTTTCAAGTTCTGCATAAATATCATAAATGTCAACTTCAAAATTTGGTTTTGTAGTATTTTGTCTAGCAGAAAATTCAGCAGATCTCCTGTAGTCACCAAAATTAATGATAGAATTTTGACATTCTAACAAATAAAATATATCTGTTGGATTTGCAAAAGGACGGAACAAACAAGTATCAAAAACATCAAAAGATATAACATCAAACTTTTCTAGTTCGCGAACGAGTTCAGATGGAGATTTTCTAGGTATAAGCTGACTATCCGGCAAAGCCAAACATTCATTATTGACAATATTAAGATTGTCCGCTTTGCAAGTCCTAGTCAAAAATGGATTATAAGCACCCTTTGGGAACTGAATTTTTGTCAAATCTTTATTTGCTTTGTCCGCCTTAATAAGTCTAAACAAAAATCGCCACGATTTGAATCTGTTTTTATTATGAAAATCTAGATTATGATATTTATACAATCTATACACATAATCTACATTTGGATATTTATTTATTATTTTTGAATATCTTTTTATTTTGAAATCTTCAAATTTTGCCATATTTCACCCTCTTTCAATACTGATATATACAATATATCATATAGAATAACTTTATTAGTATAACATTATTTGAGATTAATGTCAAACTTTAAGATATGGAATTGTTTTTTTATTTTTTATGGATATTTTTGACTTAACCATTTTGATTTGCTAGAATAAAATATCAGGAGTATATATGAAATTATCCGCGATAATACCGCTATACAACACGAATATAGATTATTTCAAACAATGTTTACAGAGCTTGGCTCAATCTTCTATAGCGAAACGCAACGAATTAGAAGTGATAATCGTAAATGATGGATCTATTGTTGACTATGGTGAAATTGAAAAAAGTTATCCACAATTCCACATATTTCATACCGAAAACAGGGGGACGCTTTGCGCCAGATTGTACGGAATTGAGAAATCTAGTGGAGAATATATCACATTTGTCGATTCAGACGATATGCTAACTTTTGATTATCACGAAGCGATGTTGTGCACTGCAGAGCAAACGGGAGCGGATATTGTGATCAACGATTGGGCGCTTTGGACCAGCCATTCAAAATATGTTTGTTCAAACGATACCACCATTAATAGCGATTTTCTGCTAGAGGAGAAGGATGTTCTGACCAAATTTTTTTCATCTTGCGGAACTGAACATTCATATTATGTTTTGTGGAACAAATTGTTTCGCCGTGAGACAATTTTGCAAGCAAAGGAAAGTATAGATGCCCTAAATTTGCCTAAAATGGTATATGCTGAAGATACTTTAACTTCGTTTTTTGCTTTTTGCCACGCGAAAAAAATAGTGAACACACATTCAGGATATTATTTCTACCGCATCCACAATGACCAACAAATTTATGTGACCGATCAAAATAAATTCATAAATCAAGTGCGCTCTATGGCGAATGTGTTTTCTATAATGGAAAATCAACTAAAAAACATCAATAGATATCACGATCTATGCACAATGCTGGCAAAGTGGAAAAACATAATGATATCAAGTCAAATTGCTATTGCTAAACATTCCCATTTTCAAAATATGCGAGATGAAATTATGTCTATTTATTCGGTGGATAAAATCTATCCACTGCCGTCAAACTTGCAAAAAGTTTATGAAAAACATAAACTATTACCTTGCAATCTAGATGAGATTGAGCGTTTGATCAAACAGATAGTATTCGACCTGCCCAGCAGTACAATTTATGCAAAAAATAAAAGTTACGCAATGTTACGATTGAATAGTTTATGTAAAGCATTTGATTTGCGATTATCTATATCAAATGATAAAAAGAATTCCGAATTAACTTTTCCGCGTGAAATTTATCCTATGAAACTGCGAATCATCCATAATCGATTTATATATAAAATTGGAATGTTGCTCTTCCCAAAAGGTAGCAAAATTAGAAAATCATTGAAGTCAAAAATTTAAAATCTGCATAATTATAGCCAATTTTAAAATATGTTTTTCAAATTGCATAAAAAAAGTTGAAGAAAATCAATCTTCAACTTTTTTATAACGAATTATTGCGATTCAATTTGATATTTGAATTAATTAGAATCGTCTTACCCCATTTTTCGCACACATCGGCAAGATGTCAAGTCCTTTATTTTGCACTTGCCCGAGCCTGTAAAATTTTAGTTGCCATAGCATTAGTCAAACGACGATTAAACTAGTTTCAAAACCGCCATAAATCTATTGTTGATTCAGACCAAACAATTCTAGCAACGAAGATTTTATATCGTCTGTCAGCGCGCCACTTTCTGAAACATAGTCTGTGATCGCAGTTATCACATCCGCGCTCTGCGCTTGAATTTTTCCCAACTGTTCATCGGTCAAAACAACATTTACGATATCAACCGCTGTATCTACGATTTCCTGCGCGTTATCTCCCAGACTATGCACGATTTCGTCCAGATCCTGAACAAATTGAGTCCTGCCCGTTTCGCTAGATAAATCTACTTGATTCAAACTTTCCACGATCTGATTGCCAAGTTCAATGAAGTCAACCAAGCCTTCAATTTCTGCAAGATAATCTATATCATAATACCCATTTGTGAGACTTTCAGCATCCAAATATTCTTTCACCTTATCAGTATATTCAAAAGGAGAAGTTTTGCCCGCATATAATTGCGCGTTTTCGCTATCTATGACATCTCCTGTCATATACCAAATAAGATTTGCAAACACTTCGTTCAACACTCCGCCGTGTGCAGAAGTTTTGAGCTCATTCAAAATCTCGCCTATTGCTGTCAGTTTAGTGGTTAAATCGTCGCTATCAAACTGCCCTTCATCCAAATATGTTATAATTGAACAAATCAAATTGATATAACTATCCTTTTCTGTATATAAATTGCTAATATCTGTTTCAACATAAACTGTAGTGAAATCAGCAATCTTCTCGTCTAAAATTGAGAAAATTTGTGAATTCAATGGCTGATACATAGAATTGCCAAAGACCACATTCAATAAATTTTCAATGGTGCCATCTTTGTTCATCTCTTTTACAAGTTCAAAATAATCTACATTTTCGCTAATTAGATATTTGAGATAAGTCAAATTTTCTTCCCCGCTAGCTGATGTCATTTTTCCGTCATTCAAAATGTCAATTATATTGGCAACCGACATCAACCTATCTTCCCAAGTTTGATAATTCTCTGTTTCGGTCGTGGTGGATAGATCGAGCACATTGCCAAGATTTTCTTTCAGTAAATCGGTGACTTGCACGAAAATCATATCTTTCAACGAGCGATTTGCAAAACTAGCCTGATCTAGTTCATAAAAAGGCATCAAAATGTCTGCCAAGAAGTATAGATCTTTATCTTCTTCCGTTTCCCCGCTGATAGCCGAAGTTAGACTGTCTACAATAGCATCAAAACTAATATTTTCGTCTATCAGATCCACCAAATTTGCATCTGCAATTTTTTGAATAGGCGCGCTGATATAGCTGAAAAAGTCTTCATAATCTTCCAATAATTTGGTATTGCCGTCATCAATTTTGACGGTATCGCCCAGCACATCAATACCGGTTATTTTCAAAATGTTTTCAAAAGATTTGATTTGCTCTCCCGTTTCGCTGTCCGTATAATTTAGCAACTTAAGCCCGTTCAAGTCATCCAAAATCGCACCAAAATCAGTCAAAACAGTGTCAAGATTTTCGATATTCAAAATGAAATCTAAAACATTTTCTGTCTCTAAAATACCCAAAATGTTATGATTTTTTTGCAAGTTGTTTATTTGAGCCAAAATTGAATTTTCGCCCTGGAACAAACTTGTTATCACGCTTTTAAATTCTTCGTTTGAGATGTCTAAATTTAGAGATACGATCAGTCCTTGATCATTTTCAAAATTAGGCTGAATAGTTTGATTGCAATAATCTAACAAAATTGGCAATGTATCCTTAACCAAATTCAAATCAACAAAATCAATCATCGCAGAAGATAAGATGTCCGTGTTTTCCGCAAACATATTCAAAACATCCGCTAGTGGCGCATCTTGACCTGCTTCAAAATCAATAAATGTCCCCAATCTTCCACTGCCGATAATCGTATCCGCAATATCCAACAATTTTAATAGATCATTTGATAGATAGCTATACGCATCAAAATCTTGTGCGGAAAATCTAGTTTGTAAAGTTGTAATAATGTCCTTTGCAAGCACAGGAAGATCTTTTATAAAATCTTCATCAAGTTGATTGAAATTGACCACCACATCCCCAATGGTATCAGACAAAACCGCCTTAAACAAATTGTTTTCAATGACAAAAGTGATAGATTTTTTAAAGGATGAAAAATCTAGATTTTCATAATTTTCATCAACTATATCATTATACAAAAACACAAATTCGTCATAGCTATCCAAAAGTGTAACTATCTCTTCTCTAATATGAATTTTTTCGCCGTCCACCTTGATATTTGACAATTCATCGAAAAGGAAATTGTTTATTCCGCCGATTGAACACACTCTGCCAATTGCCGATTTGTTGAACGCATCCAACATATCCGCCACCTCACTCGGTATATTTTCAGATAGAATATCCCCGACAGTTTGCAGATGTTGCTTTCCATTTTGCGTATCAACCTGAACTGCGGACGCACTAGACTGCGACAAAATCTCACTATATGTACTAGTAAGCGAAGTGATAGGAGCAAACAGCACGAATACAAACAAGCAAGCTTCCACAATACCTACTAATCCGCCAGGCAATCTATGTGCCTTATGCATAGCAAGATCGTCTTTCTTTTTGCCAAACGCGATTCTTGCCACGATCAGATATATGATATCAATCACGAAGTAAACCAAAATCATCACCACCATAAACACGATCGGGCTAGCAATCGCGGATGGTAATGTCTGAATAAATGTAGACGCCGAATCAAAATTAGATAAATCTACCGCGTTATCATTGATCAATTTCAAAATATACTCACTAATAGACATACTTTCGCCGTCAAAAATAAAGTTAATGCCTAGCACAGCATTTACGATAGGACGAGTTATGAAAAACGCCACCAAAATACTTACGACCACAAACGCAATATGTACTGCCGAGCGTTTCACCCCTCTAATTAGTCCAACTAAAAAGCCGATCACCAAAAAAAATAAGATCAAGCCCAAACTAACACCAAACACAATATCTGACATAAAATCCTCACTTACAATTATTATAAACTAAATTTAAAATGTTTACAAATAAATTTATATAAAATTGCAAACAAATTTATGCAATAATATATACAATTTTTAAAAATAATGGAAATTAGATAGAAAAAAATAAAAAAATGAAATTTTAAACTAAAAATATTATAAACCAATAATAAATAATATATTTTTTACTTTTTTATTTTTTAATAATTAATAATTAAATTAATCATAATATTAGTTATAATTATGGTATATTTATATATTATATTTATTTTATCAACAAATCATAAATAATTATATTAAAATATTATATTTATATTTATCATACATATATTGTGTTATACTATATTGATTTATAGACAATTATTGATTATAACCTTAATCTATACGCTATTGAGATATATTTTTTGTGTAATAACATTAAATTATGATATAATGTGTTTTATCATAACAATAATTTTATAACACAAAATCTAAAATGCTTTATATTATTAATAATGATAATGTTTGCTATTTTGTTTTTTTTAATGTTTTATTGTTGATATGTTATAGTTTGCCCGCCTTATGCTCGTACGATTTTTCAGTCACACATTCTGATTTGCTATCCTTTGCATCCATAAACATTATCATCACGGATAAAAACAAAAATATAAAATTATAAGGCTTGAAAGTGTTGTCAAAAAGACTTTGCACTAAATACCACAATATAGGCAAGCAAGACACGAATTTTAGTTGCTTTTTGTCCAAACATTTTACAAACATAAATGCGATGACCATTAGCGCAATCACGCCGAGCAATCCAAATCTATAGAACAAAAACAAAAATAAATTATGGCTAGCGCGCGTCATATGCTGACTAGGCACAAAGACTTCTTCTGCCACGAGTCCGTAACCAAACAGAAAGCGGAACGGATTTTCCACAATTTTTTTCAAATATGCGATCCAAATGTCATCTCTGCCCGTCAAAAGTGAATTTATGATATCCCCATTATTTACGCGGAAACGATCAATCAATGCAAACACAAATTTATGACAAATCAATGCAATAATTGCCATAGTGAGCAAAATGATCAAACCAATTATAATTCTTTTTTTGAAATTTTCTTTCAAAAACAAGACGAAGAACAAGAGTGAAAAAAACACTAGCAAAACTATCCCCGTTTTTGACAATGTAGATAAAACGATCATCGCGCAAACCGCATAAATTGCCACGAAATTCAAACTTGACAAATTGTGTGTCAAATAACGATAAAAATTATATGTCAAAACTAATAGTGCAATCATATATAAATAGTTTGGATGATGCAAAAATGCGTTGAATCGCGTGCCATCAAACACCGCTTCATATATATAGTGTGGAATTGGTATTGATACTAGCGCAAGGATGCAGGAAACAATCAAACCCGCCGTCAAATAATTCATCAACTGCTTGACATTAAATTCTTTTTTCATAGCAAGGAAAAAGTATGCCAAAAAGAAATATCCGATATAACAAAATGCTTCCGCGTATATGTCGCAGAAAAAACTAATCGATAAATAGAAAGCCACAAACACTGAAATTGCTATTAGCAATGGCTTGTAGACAGGATAAACCTTTTTCTTCGCTCCAATGATATATTTTATTGTGATAACAATTACAAAGACAGATAAAAGGATGATAAAAGAGATAGGATATCTTCCGCCAAGCGCGCTGAAAGTAAAACAATGGATATACAAAAATACATTCAATGCAGATTGAATAGGCAAAATTACAAACGCAAGAATTATCAACCCGCCCTGCAATATTTCAATGTATTTAAAAAAACCCGCTAAAAAGTGAAAAAAAGTGAACAACAAACAAAATACAATTGTTTTATTTGAAAAAAATTGTTTAATTTTCTGTTTTATCAGCAATCTTTTTTCGCTCGTCAACATATATTTGATTATATCATTAAAAAAGATATAATGCAATTCATAGGTTATAGATTTTCGTCTTAACCGCTGAAAATTGAATCTAAAAAAATCTTTTAATTAACCATATTTAGCACGAAATTTTTGATTGTTCATTATATCAACAAACTAATTAGGTAGATCAGCAAGATATGTGCGGGATAGAAAATATAAAACAACCATTTATAGCTAAATTTGCCTTTTTGCCCATTATATAAACATAATAGCGGAATAACTAGCAAAGCAAACAATTCGATAAAACTATTGATTGATATATCTTCTAGCAACAAGAAATTTCCCAACCAATTCAAAACAATCAACACCGCCACTACACACCACATCAGCACTTGTTTTTTAAAAGACGAGTGATAGCACAAATAAAATATCACAGGAAGCGCCACCCCATATAACCCGAAGGATACATCAATATTCAATAGTTCCAGCAAAATGACGAGCACAACCACAGCAAAAATCAATATTGAGTTTGCAAATGCCATAGACTTGTTCGCTTTAATTTTGTCTATCAAAAATAATACGATCAACGAGAATAGGAAAGTTATGAGAATATTCAAACTGAATCTAGAATTGTTCAACGCAAAATAATATATTGGCTGTGAAATTATTGCAAAAGCGAGTATTAAAAAAAAATACTTTTTTTTGTTTTTTGTATAATACCAACCCTCTGCAATAAAGAAAGCGAAAATAGGAAAAGCCAATCTGCCCACAATTCTAAATGTGGTATACACCCAATCCAGATTCCAATTGGCAAAACACGCTTCACCCAAAATCGCTGCAATATGATCTATCAACATTGCAATTAGTGCGATCCATTTTAATGTAGAGCGATTGAGAATTTTAATTTTCATATTATTATAATAATACAATTTTTTTTGATTTTCAATTAATTTTAATTAAAGAATAAAAATTATTAAAATGAGTATTGGTATTTTTTATCAAACTTTTTATTGTATCATTAAAAAATTCAATTGAAGAAAAAGATTAAATATAAAACTAAATTAATAATTATAATATGAAAATATATAAAATACATATTACAATTTATTAGTTTAATAAATAATAAATATTTTAATCATAAATTTTAAAATATTTTTAATTATTCAAATTCAAATAAATATAAATTATATAAATAGAAAAATAGAAAAAATTTATAAAAAATTTTAAAAATTCAATTAAAAAAACTTTACGCAAGGCAACCAAGCCAACATCGTAAAGTTTTTTTTCAATGCAAATTACTATTTTTTTATGATATTCATATATCAATTCTTATTTTTATAAGACAAAAAAATTATCAAAATATTGATAATTTTAAAAACATATATCTAACTGTCCAAAGTCTGTATTGGACAGTGCAATGTATATTAAGATACACTATTCAAGTCAATATAATGGGATGTCGTTTCAAGTTCGAATGTCCTTCGACTGCATACATTTGACTTGTCTTGAGTTTCGGCAATCTCTTCGGGCAAAACAAAATGTATATTTGACAAAGTTATGTCCGTGCAACAATTTCTATCGTGTTTAATAGCAAACATTTTATGCCCTTTAATAATCTTGCACCCACCAGTTGTTTCATATAATCTTAAACCTATTGCTATTTGTTTGGACAAACATTTTTTACCGTTGTAGATACGCTTAAAAATCTGCCAACACTAGATAAATTTTGTGATTCGAGAACTATATTTTTATTGTTTTCGCAATAGTCAAAATTAATATTATGGCTCGACATATCATTTATATCAATTAATACTGGATCGGGAGTGCGCTCATTACATTTACTCATATTTCCCTCCCAATATCATTATATGAAATTGCTTAAAAAAGGTTAAAAAAACAAGTGAAAATAAAACTAAATCTCCTAGACTGATATTATTATATTCAAAACAATATATAATTTTTTATTTACATATTTTATTATTTTAATTGTTTATATTTGTCTATAATTTTATCAACATTTTAAACACTTTTCATTGAGATATCTAATTTATTTTCACCTGTAATTAATTAAACATATTTTTTCTTTGCTTCATTGATTGCTTTCACAATGTTGGTGATCACTTTATTTTTGTTCATCCACCAATCTCTACTCCACACTCGCATAATATTCCAGCCACGCGATTGAAGGAATTTCGTCCTATACACATCTCGCTCCAAAATGGAGTCACTGCTCTTGTACGCCGCATAATCACATTCAATTCCCAATAGATATCTATCAATTTTCTTGTCATATACCGCTAGCGACAATTTGTAATCAGTGTTTCCCAAATTGGTTTCAACGAAATAACCCAATTTTAGCAATTCATTTTTTATATCATTTTCAATAGAATTGTTAATGACTTCCATATTTGAATTAGGCAAACTTGGCTTGAAACTATCCAAAATAAAGCCTGCCTCTTTATATTTTTTATTAGATATAGCGCGCACATATTTCAAATAGCTTTTGAATATTTTAGGGCCCGCATTTTTGCTCCCTTCCACAATCAATTCTTCTGGTTCGATGCTTGTCACAACATATATTTTTTCTTTCGCACGCGTAATAGCAACATTCAATCTGTTCTCTCCGCCTTCAACGGACAGCGAACCAAAGTGCGCCACAACTTTGCCATATTCATTGCGCGCATAGCCTATACTAAATATGATAATGTCACGCTCATCACCCTGTACATTTTCCAAATTTTTTATGAAAATTGAGCAATCTTCATTATTTTCTTTCCTATTTTGTTCGCGAATGTACGCATCTCTGAATGTAAGATCTTTTTGGCATTCGAGATCAATTGCATCTTCAATAGCATTTTCTTGCTCGGTATTGAAGGTTATAATTCCAATAGACGATTTGTTTCGCTTATTTTTAATCAATTTTTTCAGCAAAGACACAACAGCATTTGCTTCTTCTTCATTTCTTCTAGCGAGCCAATGACCATTGACTTTGATTCGCTCAATCGGCTTACAACCCACATTTTTTGAAATATTAGGCGCAATTTGCAACTTACCGTCATAAAAAGCATAGTTTGAAAAATCAATCAATTCTTCACTTTTACTTCGGTAGTGGTAGGTCAAATTTGTGCTAGTAAATCTAGATGTGGCAAGGTCAAGCAAACTTTCCACTTCCAAAGCTGCTTGCGTGGCCATATCCAACTCTTCATCGCTATCATTACCCATATATCTCTTCACAAAAGTGGCTGTTGGACGCAATTGTTTTGAATCTCCCGCCACCACAATACTTTTTCCACGATAAATTGTAGGAAGTGTATTTTCAATAAACACCTGACTTGCCTCATCGAACAAGATGATATCAAACATCTCTTTTTTGAGCGGGAAAATTGTGGATACACTCTCTGGTGACAACAACCAGCACGGAAACAATTTGAGCAAAAATTCATTGTATAGATCCATTGTTTTCCTGATCGGCAATAGATTTTGCTGTTTGGTAATTTGATATAAATAATTCTTATTTTCTTCGTTATTATTGTAAAATTGGATGTATTCTTCCTTGAATTTGTTCAAACAAATTTCTTTTGATATTTGTTTTTCATCTTTTTTAAGCGACAATATGCGATTGCGGATATTTTCAAAATCTATAATCTTTGAAAGTTCGGTTCTGTTTAGTTCTTCGTACTTTATAGTTTCGTGATAGATTCTGATTTCCATCAATTTATCAATAATCTCTTTGTACTGACGCGCATTCTTTGAATTTTCATAAGCAAAATTAAGTATAATTCGTTCGTCATCCGTCAGCCCCAAAAGCGAAACATTAACATCACGAATTTCTATATAATCATTGAGCGCATTTAAAAGCAATCTTAAAAATATCGAATTTCCATTGATTAAATTGTCAATGGTCATCAAAAATCCCTTTCTATCCAACACTTTATTTAGCAAAGAATATTGGCTGATATAATTTTGAATATCTTCAAGCGTCTGTTCAAAATTTGCTTTGATTTCCTCTTCTTTTTTGATAACTTTGTTTTTCACAAACGGATAGGCAGGGAACAACACTTTTGACATTTTAAGATCTTTGTGCAATTTTTTGTTTTCCACTTTTGAGATCATATGAATCAATGGTTGCATATCTTCAATTTTGTCCACATTGTTTTCCAACATATAAATTATAAGTTGCCTAGCGTGCGGATGTTTTGCCGTATCAAATGGGACAATATTCTTTTGAACAATCTCTTTTAGATAGACTTTCATTTGGTTGATAGTATGTATTTCCACATTCGCTTTGATGTGATCAATTAACGGATTATTCTTCTTCAATTCAATATATCTATAATATAAATTTGCCTTGTTTTTCTCCTTAATAATGCGCAAAGTAGAATGAAGCGTCTGATAATCCATCGCCATCAAATCTTTGTTTTTCTTCATCAGTTTATACAAAACATAGTCATAACTGTTTTTTCCTATTTTTGCCGAATTTGTATACATCTCTTGAAGCGAAAGTCCAAATGGAGTCTTGGTAAACATTGCGTTTGAAATAGATTGCAGTTCGTCAATTTCTTTTTCAATAGCAGTTTCTATTCGGTCAAAATCTTGTGTGCCGACATTGGTTGTGTTTGAATTCATCACCGCTTGATGCATCTGCGCGCATCTTTCATAAAATTCTACTTTGTTTTTCTCCGCGTCCGTTATGAACATACATTTTGAATTGAGTGTATTCAAACGATTGAACACCACTTCAAGCGCAGCTTTTTTCTGCGAAACTACTAGCACGCGTTTATTTTTGCAGAGTGCGTCCGAGATTATGTTCACAATTGTTTGCGATTTACCCGTACCAGGCGGACCATATATGACTAAATTGTTGTATTCATTCAGCTTGTCTATTGCGCTCTCTTGCGCATAATCTAAATCGTTGATGGTGAATATTCTATCATCATATTTCTTATTTTTCTTGATACTTTTTGCTTCCAACAACTGCCTAATAGCAGACGATGTCAGATGCTTTTTTTCAAGCAAGGTATAGTCATTATATATTGAATTGGCGAGCGGGAAACGCCCAATCACGCAAGAATTTACAATCTTCAAGCCGTCCACTTCATTAGGTTCAGGGATGTCATCAAATTTTATAAACTTGTTTAGCGAATCAAAATTGTCCCTAATATCAAATTTATAGCCATAATTGGCAAGATAAGTGACCACATCTTTGACAGTTTTGAATTTGTAATCAATTAGATTGTCAAACTCCATCATCATCCCGTCGTTTTTCAATCTATGCTCTTTTGCATATGCGAGCATCAAAACTTTGTTAAATTGAACCAACTCATCCGACTTGGCTTCAATTGAAACTGTATTGTCGTTTTCCACATTTATGACAACAGGGAAAAGTATCAATGGCGCTTTCACGACAATATCTTTGTTCAACACGCCCGTCACAAAAGGATAACCGATAAATAATTCATATCTACCCGTCTCCTTTGCAAACTCGTCAATCTCCCTTTTCAACCCGCGCAAAGCATTGACTTGCGATGAAATTATACGCTTGCCTTCTTCTCTGCGCAAGCGTTCGCGCCTTAAATTTTCCGCGCGTTTTTCTTCTGCTTCCATTCCGTCTGTGGACTTGAATTGAGGTTTGATCTTGCCTTCCAAATTAAAGTTTTTAAACAGTCTATCTTTCATATTTTTGCCTATCAAAGAATATCCTGTTCGCTTACCTTTCCAAAGGAATGTAAGAAACTCTTGGAACTCATCCTTATCATTTCCAATCACTGCACCGATGTCGTACGAATATTTTTTGCTGATACTGCGCGCATAAAGACTTCTATTCTTTCCGCTAATTTCAATCAAGCGCTCTTTGTAATATTTATAAATTGATCCCATAACACATTCCTTTTCTTTTATTTTATCAGAATGTGTCAAATTTTTCAACTAATTCAGCCAACAATTAAAAATATTGCAAAACAAAAATTAATCGCAATTTTTAAATAAGACAAAAAATATTTTCTTTTTTTAATAAAACAGCTTGCTATTTTAACAAATTTCTATTGCCATAATTTTTATAATTTTGTTATTTCCAAAAATTTTATAAAATAATTTTGCATTATTAAAATAAAGGAAAGTAAATTATTTTTTGTATTTTTTATAAAATAAATTTTATTTTTTATTAAAAACAATGAAAAATTCGCATTTTTATATTAAAAAATAGATTTTTTATAAATTTTTTATGATTTTTCATTTTCCATTTTTAATATAAAACTAATGACTAAATATAATAATATAAAATTTTTTATTGTTATTTATTAAAATTGTTTTTATATAGCGATATAGTCATATTATTTATTTTCTATTTTTAGGTATTGCAATCAAAACTATTTCTGTAGCAAAAATACAACCGCCATAATATCTAATATACAAATCGTAATCTTCATTATAACTCAATATCAATTTTGGAATTTCAAATAGATCGGTGTTGTTATGATATACCGAGATCAATAGAATTGGGGTATCAACCTTTATATGCTCTTTCATTCCAATAAGCGCCTTTCTCTCTCCACCTTCTATATCCATTTTGACAATATCAATTCGCTCGCCTATATCTTCATCTAATGAAACTCCGTCCACTGCAATAGCGCCCGCTTTGCTAATTTGATTGGCAGACGATTCCACATTTTCGTCAAAATATAACTTCTCATTTTTGTCCGACACTGCTTTCTTGATAATGGATATATTTGAATAGCCTTTCAAATTTTCTTTCATACGCTCTATATTTTTATCACTAATTTCATAGCAATAAATTTTATTATATGAATCCTTTTGAAAACTATCCACAAAGTCGATCGTACTATCTCCAACGAAAGCCCCAACATCCACAAAAACAGAATCTTTCAATCTGTCAATTAGATCAAGGTCAAAATAATGTTTAAATATGCATTCAATTGAATTCTTCAAATTTTCAAAGTCAAAATTGTAGAAATTATTTAGAATTGAGAACAATATATATTTTGATTTGTAGTCATTCAGTTTTTTATATAGCCAAACAAACTCGTCAATATGCTCGCAAAAGACTTTTGCTTTTAGCCAAAGCATTTCATAATTGTCGCGCTCAATCTCGATCTTTCCCCAATAATTAAATTGATTCAAAAATTGTTGAATAGATAGTTGCGTGGTAAACGGAATCATTTTGAATTTGGTCAACATATTAAAATAAATTTCATTTGCATTTTTTGATTTGATTTCATTAATCAATGAAAAAAATAATTTATCAATATAATTATTCATTTTTCTCCTATGACTATTTTAAAATAATCATATTTAGATATATGAAAATAAAATAAATTAGTTGAAAATATTTTTTAATATATAAAAATTAAAAAAATTACAAAAATTTATAAAATTAAGGTATTTTTAAGTATTTTTTTCTTGTTTTTTACATTTTTTAAGAATTTTTATAAAATTTTTATTTTTTTAATTCATTAAAATTTTATCTTTATCAGTTTGTTAGTTTTTAATTTTAATAATTTTTATTGAATAATTTTATTTTAATTATTTCATTTTTTTAATTATTTTTTTAGATAAATTGTGATCTTAAAATAAAACTTATTGTTTCCTAATACTTAATTGTTTTATATTTATTACAATTATTTTTTTGTATAATCATATTTGTTCTGCTGAAAATTGACATTTTGCTTCTTTGAAAACGAATAAAGATTTGAATATTTGCGTTGCATTTCATCTATCAAGCCTTCACAACCAAATGAATAATAATCTTCTTCATTCAATATTATATGGTCGAGAAGTGTCACTCCCATTATTGAACAAATATCAAAAATCTTTTGAGTTGTGTCAACATCATCTTCGCTCGGATACGCTTTTCCATTAGGATGAGTATGAAACAGGATGATCCCCGTGAGCATTTTTCCTGTAATCATTTGAGCAAAATCTTTCAACCCAATTTTTATATTCACATCGTTCACGCCTTCAATTTCAAAAGTCTTTACGATCTTGTTCATACTATTAAGCCCTACCACATACAAATATTCTTTTGAGTGCAATTCGTGATGCGATCGAAAATATTGCACACAATCGCGCGGACAATTCAAACGAATTTCTACAATCTCTTGCTTATCTTTCTTATACAAGTCAAACAAATCGGGCAACATTGTCAAAAACAGTGCAGTTTCTTCACCAACTCCACTGACATTCATAATATCTAGATAATCCGCCTCCAACACATTAGAAAAATTGCTGTATCTATCAATCAACTCGTGCGCCAACGCGTTTGTATCTTTTTGAGGAATCGTATACATCAATAGCAATTCCAACACTTCGTGTATACTCAAAGATTTCAAACCATTCATTCGCACTTTGTTTTTCAATCTCTGCCTATGTCCTGCGTGTTTGTGCTTCAAATCTTTTTTCATAAATTATTCCGTCATTATTAGGTTATCATAAATTGCAAAATTTTCAAAATAATTTTTAAAAACATATTAAAAAAAGATATAAAATAAATTTCTTTGTGATATAATATTTTATTATATGAGCGTTATCATATAAAATTATGGAATAAAAGGAGAAACATATGAAAAAATTCAGAACTTTTCTTTTACTTATAATAATGCTACCGTGCGTGTTCCTATTCGGCGGATGCGCCACCGATCCGTATGTGATCGGAATTGAAAAAACTGACTCCATTGGCAACAACGATGTATACACTATCTATTATTCGGACAACACTTCTTCATCTCTTACAATTGAAAATGGCAAAGACGGACAAGATGCAGAAAATATTACTATTGATGATATATTTATGTCTTTAGTGGAACGCGGAGAATATTCGGATACTGATGAAGATTATCATAGATTCCTATCCGATTATCTGAATTTTACACTAGAAGAGAACAGCACAAAAGACGCTGTGGTGAATGCTGTGCCTTCTGTATTAAGTATTTATGTAGAGCACCCTATCACATCCGAATTTCCGCCTATTTATCAAGAAATTACTGAATCTAAAGTTTATTGTGGCGCGGGCGTGATATACGAAATGAATGATGAATATAGTTATATCATCACCAACTACCATGTAGTTTATCAAGTAGATTCTGCCACAAGCGACAATATCGCCCGCTTGATATACGCTTATCCGTATGGTCAAAATGCAATAATGTATGAAACTGATTCTAAAGACGCTTTACAAGCGCCCACGCTTGAATTTGGCGGAAACGGTGTGGAATGTAGTTACATTGGCGGATCTATGAATTATGATATCGCAGTGCTGAAAGTTTCCACTCCTGACCTTTTATCTGTCAGTCCGGATGCAAAAGCAGTCACCGTGGCAGACGGGTACGGCCTTGCTGACACGGCAATTGCTATCGGAAATCCTGAAGGTGAAGGAATTAGTGTAACTAGCGGTATAATATCTGTGACTAGCGAAGAAATCAGTATGAAAGGAGTAGACAATGTTTCCACTGTCACTTTCCGCGTAATGCGAATAGACTGCGCTATCAATGGCGGAAATTCGGGCGGTGGACTATTCAATGACAAAGGTGAACTGATAGGAATCGTAAATTCCAAACTTACCACCACTTCAAGCGGATCTAGCGCGGAAAATATTGCCTATGCTCTTCCTTATGACAATGTGACGAAAGTGGCAGAAAATATCATTGACCAATACGAATCGGCTTCATATTCTCTAACCGGCACCGCTCCTTCATCATCATACTATAATGTATCAAAATTGTATTTAGGCGTCAGCGTAACAGCGGAAAACACTCAAACTTCGTACGATTACATCTCGAATGAGATCACTATCAGTGATGATGTAGTTGTGGTTGATTTTAGTGAAGATTCATTGGCAGAGAGCAAAGGATTGATGGTAGGAGATATCATCACTTCAATTGTGATAAATGACACAGAATATAAAATCACGCGTTATTATCAATTATCCGATTTCTTGTTGATGGTGCGCGTAGGTGATAATGTGATAATCAATGTATCGCGTGACAACCTGAATCAATCAATTGTGATTGGCGAAATCAGTTTGGATATGATGAATTCTATTGTTTAGTTTATCTATAATCACCAAAAAATCTCCTAAAATTTAGGAGATTTTTTTTGAACTAAACTATTCATTTGCTTAAATAAATTTCTATGCTTTAATAAAAATTTTTATCTTCAACGAAACTATACATTAGATTTTTATCATAGAAAATATTTAGTAAATATCATTAATATAAATATCATTAAATTATTAAATATAAAAAATATTTTAGATAAAATCAGAGTGTATGTATTTCAATTTTTTAGCGTATGTTCAATGCAATAATTGCAATTTTGATTCTCATAATTTTAAATAGATTTTCCAAAAATTACATCTCTTTTAAACAATCAATACATATCAAATCGAATCCCTGTTTCAACACTTTTTTCAACACTTTTAGTAGATACATTTTTGCATTAATTTCAGCTTTCTCGCCTAATAAAACTTTTGTGCTAGTATAAAATTTGTTGAACGCTTTGCATAGATCCATCACGCGTTTAGCCACAAAACTCGGATCGCGTTTAATAAGCGCCTGTTTGCAATCTAAAATAAAATCATTCAACATTTTCACTATTGCAAAGGCATCAATATTGAAACATTTATAATCGCAATCTGAATCGATTGCATCGGCAAAACTTTCATTAAATTTACGAATGATGCTCTCAATTCTAGTGTATGTGTATTGCATATATGGCGCGGTCTCGCCTTCGAATGAAAAAGCTTTTTCCACATCAAACACACAATCTTTCCCGCGCTCCACTTTCAGCACGCTGAAATTCAACACCGCTCTTGACACTTTCTTTGCCACATCAATTGGGTTTTCTATCTCAAACTTCCTATCTTTTATCACATCTTTTGCTTTTGCCAAAACATAGTCAATCAAATCAACCAAAACTGCCTGTTTGCCCCGCCTTGAACTGATCTTCCCGTCTGGCAGACTGAATCTTCCGTATGCGACATGTTCCAACATAGAAGCATATTCGCCTTTCATAAGTTGTGCCACTTTGAACCATTGTTTGAAATGTAGATCCTGCTCCACCGCGGTAAGATAAATCATTTTGTCAAATTTATAATTTTGATAGCGGATGATTGAAGCGGAAAGATCGCGCGAAGCATAAAGCGTCGTTCCGTCGCTCTTTAAGATGAGAGCAGGTGGCATATCATACGCGGACAAGTCCACGATCTGCGCGCCCTGACTGATGGTGAGTAAATTCAATTTTTTCAATCTTTCCACCAACTGTGGCACAAACTGATTGTAATACATCTCCCCGCGATAATCGTCAAATTCCACGCCTAGCAACTTAAACTTTTCAATTGCATCGGATAGCGAAATTTCCACAATCTTTTTATACATAGGATAAATTTTTTCATCTTTTTGTTCAATTTTTTTGAAAATATCGCGCGCCATTTGCGAATATTTTTCATCTTTTTCTTCCAATTGATTGAATTTCACATAATAATCTTGCAACGCGTCATTGCCCCGTTTTTCAACTTCCTGCATCGAGCCAAAGAGCTGTATCCCGCCTATAATTTTACCAAAAGGCGTGCCATAATCGCCCACAAAATTGAGTCGTTTCACAGTGTAGCCAAACATTTCAAACAATCGGCACAAACTCTCGCCTATAATCAGCGTTTTCAAATGCCCAATGTGCAGATATTTTGCAAGATTCGGACTGCCATAATCAATGCAAACGACTTTGCCCTTGCCTTCCGTTTGCGCGCTACTTGACATTATTTCTTTTAAAACATCTTTTGAAACGCGGTCTATATTTAAAAAGAAATTTATATACCCTTGCACCACTTCTACTTTTTCAATATAATCAGATTTTTTGATATTCGAAGCCAAATCTAGCGCTATTTGATTCGGATTTTTTTTGAGTATCTTTGCCAGCGAAAAACAAGGCAGACAATAATCTCCCTTATCCGATGAAATAGATTCGACAATCAAATCTTCATAATTAATATTTTCAATTTTTTCATTTATTGAATCGGCTAATATTTTCCTTATATTCATAAATTTTATTATAGCACAAACTGATCAATATTGCAATAAATTTATCAACTGCAATTTTATACTTTCTTATCTTTTTCCAATTTAATATCGCTCACGATATCTGCAATCTGGCGCCAATCGTTTGCAAAGCGCAAGTCTTGAAATTTCTTTTTTTTGTTTGCATCGCTATTCAAACAGATTGTATCCGTGCCCTCGTCTTCCACACTCTTACAAATGGCGGGAGAATTGTCTATCAGTAGATCAATATGAAACTGGTTGCAAAATTTTGCCTTGTTGTTGCAATGCAGCACCATACAACTATACTGCAAATTTGATTTGTTGAAAAATTCTCTCAACGCTCTATTTAGCGAAGCAAAATTTGGACGACTAGACAAAAGATAAATTATTATTCCGCTTTCGTGCCACGCGTTCACCAAACTCACCGAATCTTCTTTGCCAATATAGGACGAAACTTTTCCCATATTTGTAAATTTATCAATAATGTTTGATATCAGCCCATCTTTGTCATCATTTTCATTTTCTATTATTGAATATCTCAATTTTTTGTTTGATTTAGCAGTTGGGCTAGACAAATATTTATTTGAAATTCTATATAAAAAATTATCGCAATCTATCAATGTTCCATCTATATCTATAGCTATTTTCATTCTTTCCATAATCTTAATAATAACATATAATGTTTAAAATTTCAATAGTTATTGCAAATAATTATTTCAACACTTCGCTTGTCGCGTTGGTATATGCGCGCGTCAGCCCACCTGCGCCCAATTTGATACCGCCAAAATAGCGCACCACCGCCACCAAAGTGTTGGTCAAATTTTTCTTTTTCATCACTTGCAAAATCGGATAACCCGCCGTCCTGTTCGGTTCGCCATCATCGCTACATTTTTCGCTCACTTGTTCCTTATTATATACATACGCATAACAAATATGATTTGCTTTTTTATGCTCGGTCTTGAGATTTTTTAAAATGTCTTTTACTTCTTGAAGCGAATTAATTTCATATTTATATGCGATAAATTTAGATTTTTTGATCACTAATTCCACACTGTTCATATTTATATTTTATCAAAAATTTTGTAAAATTCAAAATATTTCAGCATCGGCAATTCCATAGTTTATTTTAAAAATCTAAACTAACCGTATCAATAAAAATAAACTATTTTTTGATTAATCATATTTTGAATTAAAATCATATAATCATCACTCTAATCTCATTAAAAATCAATAGAATATTTGATAAAAAAGACGAATTACTCGTCTTTCATCATTTCTTTGATTATGCCCATTTTGTTCACACAATATCCTACCGCCATAGCATAAGGCCCGGTGTGGCAAACTATGAATAGTGGCAACGGATCAAATGTAAAGAATGGATAATTTGGGAATGCACGCGCAACTTCTTCTCTAAAATCTTTCAACTCTTGCGCCTGCAAATTAGGATTGCTGTGTGCCATTCCAATATACACCTTTCCTTCTTTCGCTTCTTCTGGGAATTTTTCCAAAATCTCTTTTTGAGTGGCAGCAATCATCTTGGCTCTTGCCTGTTTCATAGACATCACTTTCGCATACGCGTCCAATTTGCCACCGTGAATTTGAAGTATTGGCTTGATATTCAATAATGTTCCAATAGCTGCCGCAGCAGGAGTGACTCTACCTCCCTTTTTCAAATATTTGAGCGTATCCACCGCGATGTAGATTCCGCATTCGCTTCTCGTCTTTTCAAGGTAATCTTTGATTTCCTTCCCGCTCTTGCCGTGATCAATCATATAACGCGCTTCAAACATTGCCATTTTGTTGGTATACGCCACGCGCTGATTATTGACGACAAAAACTCTGCCTTCAAATTCATCTGTATGGCTAGCATTGATTGCGGTATTGCACGATTCGCTCAACCCGCCTGACAAAATGATGTAGACTATTTCATCATAGTCTTTCAAAATATTTCTCCATTCTTCTTTGATCATTTCAATGCTGGGTTGAGAAGTGCTGACATCCGTCTTTTTGTCTGCCAAGAACTTATAAAATTCTTCATACGACATATTCTGATTTTCATAATACTCTTCGCCATTGACGATGAAAGAAATTGGGATCATTTTTGTAACACGAATTTTTTTTATTTCTTCGGGTGTCAAACTGCCCGAATTGTCCACCACTAATGCAATCTTTTTCATAACTTCTCCTTATACAAAAATAAACAAATGTTTATAATTGTATTATAATAAACAAAAGGAAATTGTACAACTAAAATAAATTATTTTCAAAAAATTTCCTAAAAATATTTATAAACTCTAGACAGTATTTGACAAATCTGTTTATTTTTGATAAAATGATTGTTATGAAAAAAGCGGAATACAAGAATTCAATATTGAGCAAAAAGAAAATTGCGTCCACCTATCTAACCCTACTAATTGAAACGGGCAACAAATTCACCGTCACAGATATTGTAAATGCTACGGGCATCAATCGTGGGACATTTTATTTGCATTTCAAAAATTTGGAAGATGTGGCACAATATATTGAAAACGAACTCGCTTCCAATTTCAATGAAATGGAAATCGATTTTCGTATGTCTGATATCGACCATTTGCCCGAAGTGATGATAGAAAGACTGAACGAAATTTTGTCAAAAGATATTGAATATTATCGCCTTATCATCACCGCCAGCGACAATGGCAACCTTATGGAAAAGATTAAAAATTCAATTTTGAAATCTATATCTAACAATTTCAAAATTATGAAATATGTGACAAACTATGAGTATTTCAAAATGACCGTTCAATATGTGGTGGGCGGAGTGGTCAATGTATATACCGATTGGTTCAAAGGCAACATAAATTGCAAATTGGACGACTTAAAGCAATTTTTACCCGCTCTCATTCGTCAGGGAATAAAAGGAATAATTAGACAAAATGCAAGCGAATATTATTGATTATGGTATGAACGCAGAAGGCGTGGCAAAGGAAGACAATTTTATTTTTTTCGTGCCGAACGCGATAGTTGGCGAAAAGGTGGAAATTGAAATCAAACGAAAATACAAAAATTATGCGCAAGCCGAATTGAAATCTTTAATCTCTCAATCTCGTGAAAGGCAACTTCCACTCTGTCCATATTTTTATGATTGTGGTGGATGCGATTTGCAACACATCAGTTATAGTGAGCAATTAAGATATAAATCAATATTGGTTCAAAAAACGATTAAAAAAATTGCACAAATTGACTTCCCCGTTTCCGCCACGATTCCTAGTGACAAAATATATAATTATCGCAACAAAGCTAGTTTCAATTTTTCAATCGACGGCGCAGGGTTTTACAAACAAAAATCAAACGAAATTGTAAACATTTCAAAATGTCTAATAGTTGATGAAAAGATAAATAAAGTATATTCACTATTCGTGCAATATCTGTCCGATCGCCCAGCCATTCGCCCCAATATAAAGCATCTAGTCGTGCGCGCAATTGACAATCAAATTTTGGTGGCAATCGTAGGAAAAAAATATATTGATTGCCTAGATTTCTATAAAGTTTTAAAATCACATTTTGATCGTATCGGGCTGTATCTTGTGGTAAATGCGCGGAAAGATGCCGTGGTCATCGCTGGAAAAACATATTTTTTGGCAGGAGTAAAACAGATTGTCATTCAAAATTTTGATCTAAAATATAGCATTGATTTGCTATCTTTTCATCAAACGAATATCAATATTCAAGACAAAATTTATGCAAAAGTTTTAGACTATATTCACGCAGATGAAATCGTCATCAATGGCTTCAGCGGAGCGGGATTATTGAGTGCAATATGCGCTAGAAAAGCAAAATTTGTTTTCGGCATAGAGATAGAGAAAAGTTCACACATCCAAGCGCAAAAACTTATCAAAAATAATGGAATAAAAAATGTAAAAAACATTTTGGGCGATTTCAATATTGAATATAAAAAAATTCATAAAAAAGCAGACGCTCTCATTCTCGATCCGTCAAAAAAAGGATGCGGAAAAGACATATTACGACAAATTATTGGAATAAAATCTATAATTTACATCTCTTGCAACCCAATAGCACTAGCAAAAGATTTGCAATTTTTGAAAAATGACTATATAATAGAAGAGATTATTCCATACGATATGTTCCCAAACACGAATCAAGTTGAAACAATAGTTAAATTAAAATATAAAGGAGAAAAATAATGATATTAAGCACTGATTCCACAGCAAATTTGCCAAAAGAATATTATGAAAAATTGAATATAAGTATGATACCTATGCAGATCAATTTGGACGACAAGACATATAACGATTTGAGCGACGATCTGCCTGTCGAACAATACTATCAAAAAATGCGTGAAGGCGCTGTCCCCACCACTTCGCAAATAAACGAATTTTATGCGCGTGAATATCTCGAAAATTTGGCAAAATCGGGTGAAGATGTTTTACATATTGGATTTTCATCTGCTTTAAGTGGAAGCACCGCTACAATGAAGCGAATAGCGGATGAATTAAACGAAAAAAATAAAAATAAAATCATAGTGATCGACTCGCTCAATGCAGCATCGGGCGAAGGTTTGTTGGTGATGAAGGCATACGAATTGATGCAGGAAGGAAAATCAATAGATGAAATAGCGGAAACTATCCGCGCGCTCATTCCTTATGCTTGCAGTTATTTCACAGTTGAGCAATTAAAATATCTTGTTCGCGGTGGCAGAGTGAGCAAAGTGAGCGGAATGTTAGGTTCACTTCTCAATATCAAGCCTGTGCTACGCGTGGACGAGCAAGGTAGATTGGTGTCATATAGAAAAATAATTTCAAGAAGAAAAGCAATTAGCGAACTAAAAAAGATTTGTGCTGAAAAGATTGCAGACAAAAAATATGTGTTTATCAACCACGCTGTCTGTTTAGAAGACGCACAAATGCTGGCCAATCAGTTAAAAGAAGAATTGGGAGTTGAACCAATAATCACTGATCTAACTCAAGTGATCGGTTGCCATACCGGGCCAGGATTGCTTGCGCTATTCTTCTTTGGCAAAGAAAAATAAAATCACTCTAAAATAAAAGTGCACTAATGTTAAATCATTTTGAAATTACAAAAAAAGGAACCTTACTAAAATAACCCTATGAGCCTGTTTGCTAAAAAAGTTCCTTTTTTTATTTTTATATCCTAAAGAAGTATTCATATTTTTTCGTCTATTTTTACTTATATGCTTGACTATTCTCCTATTTTAATATATAATTTAGGAGAATTAACGGAGGAATAGGAGAATGAGAGATTTTAACTATGCAGTGTTGAAAAACAAAAAATGGGACAATGAGATAATTGCATATATCGCACAAATTCACGAACACAAAGCAAAACAAGAATTATTTTTAAAGCAAAAACCACAAGAACTTGAAAAACTTGTAGAGATTGCAAAAGTTCAAAGCACTGAATCTTCAAATGAAATTGAAGGAATTAGAACAACAAACACGAGATTAAAACAACTTGTCAGTGAAAAGACAACCCCCAAAAACAGAGATGAAGAAGAAATTGCAGGATATAGAGATGTTTTGAATATTCTTCACGAAAGTTATGAATATATTCCTATAATACCAAACTATATTTTACAACTTCACAAACTACTTTATAGTCATTCATCAAAAGCAATTGGTGGCACTTTTAAGAATGTTCAAAACTATATTAGTGGCACTGACCGAAATGGCAAAAATTATACTATTTTTACACCTTTATCTCCAATTGAAACACCTATTGCCATTGAAAAGATTTGCAAGGAATTTAACAATGCTATTGCAAAAAACGATGTAGACCCGCTTATTTTAATACCAATTTTTATACACGATTTTTTGTGCATTCATCCATTTTTAGATGGCAATGGAAGAATGAGCCGACTGCTTACAACCCTACTTCTTTATAGATGCGGTTATTTAGTTGGCAAATATATTTCACTTGAGACAAAAATAGCTAAAACTAAAAGTTTATACTATGACGCACTTGCACAATCTCAAATAGGATGGGAGATGGGAAAAGATAATATAGAAAGTTTTATTAAATATTTACTTGGAACAATCCTTTCTGCTTATAGAGATTTTGAAGAAAGAGTTAGTATGGTTTCCTTAAAAGTTCCAGCAATAAAAATGGTTGAGAAAGCCATATCTACCATTATAGGGAAGTTTACAAAATCAACAATCATTGAATTGTGCCCAAGTTTGAGTGCTAAATCAATTGAAAGCGCATTAAAAAAGTTAGCGATTGAAGAACAAATTAAAAAATGTGGAGCCGGCAAAAACACCTTTTATATTAAAAATGATAATTATGGAAATTATAAACAAAAGAATTAATATATTTTTAGTCCGCTTTGTTTTTTATTTTTAGATTAAAAATTCATATTAATGTAATATCAGTTTATTGCAATTTATCAATGTTTCGCTTTATGATTTCTTCCATTCGGTTTAAAATATCTTCGTTGATCGCAAGGATATGATATACAAAATTATTATATTTTTTATATGTTGAATATGCACCCGCTTCAATGCACAACAATTCTCCCGGCATCCTATCCCAAGGATTGATTTTCCTGTTTATATGATAGTATATCGCAAATCTGCCACTAGCAAAAAACGCGCACTCGCAACCATAGCTCCCTAAATCTCTAAACGACAGACAATCATTTTCAATTTCTTCCATTATATTAAAATTGAGGCGCATAACATCTGAATTCTTTGAAAAATCGGCATCAACCAACATAGTTTTTGGATCGGCAAGACTATCAATTTTCAAGCGCTTTTCATTGAGATATGCTCCCTGATTTCGAATTGCATAATAAAATTCATCCAATTTTGGTATATAGATTATTGAAAATTGAGTATTTCCCGCATCGTAAAATGCTAGTTGCACACAAAAAATATGAAAATTATTCATAAAATTGTGCGTTCCGTCTATCGGATCAATTATCCAAGTGCGGTCCAAAATCTGACTTTGCGAATAGCTTTCTTCGGTCAAAAAATTATCATTTTCAAACGATTTTTTAATATTGTTTATCAAATATTGTTCGCTTTCAAAATCTTTGTCCGTCACAAAATCAAATTTCCCTTTGCTCGAAACTTTCCCTACGCTATGATTAATAATATGTTTCCCAACATATCGAATCAATTTCTTCGCTAGTTTAAATTCTTTTTCGTACATAATCTCCATCCTCGAATCTATTGGATCTCCTCTTTTGAAAATGTCATATCACAATACGGGCAATGCCACTTTTCGCCATCCTGCTCCAACTTTCCCCCGCAATTGATACATTTTTTAATATGCAATTTTTGTGTAGGTTTTTGCTTGTCATTCAATTTGATCGTTGCGCCGTCGTAAATATACCCCACCAAAAATTTTTTGTTGATCGCCTTATACACTTCCGCTTGAACTTCTTTTTCTTTCATAGAAAGTTGCTGTGCGATTTCAGCGTTTGTATACAAATTTTCTTCTTCCACAGCTTCTACCACGCGTTTAGTTTTTCGCTTGCCCGCATACGACAACCAAAGCATAGGCGAGCCATAAAATCCAAATACGACAAACACGATTCCTAAAGCCATTATCACCCAATTTTTGCCCGCAAACACGGCGATTAGCGGAATGCCCACGACAAACAAAACGCTTGCCACAATAGATATAATGAGCATTTTAGTCACATCTTTTTTTACTCTTTTTACATTTTCTTTCATAACTATATTATATAATATTTTTAATAAATATAAAAATGTTTTTAAATATAAACTTAAATTTCGTATAAATAAAAATGTTTAAACCAGACGAAAGACGCCAATATCCAGCAATATCACTATCGTATACAATACTTTATAATCAAAAACTATATTCAAATTTAGTATTAATACTTAATCTTATTATTGTATATTAATATTTATCTTATTACTATATATTTTAATATTTTATTTTTATTATTATTATTGTTATATTAATATTTTATTATTAATTATTATTAATTATCGTAATATTTATATATTAATACTTTATATTAGTTTTAATATTTTATCTTATTATTGAATATATGAAACTGCCGTTTGTCATAATCAATCAAGCCTTCCTTTTTCATTTTTCCAAGTTCGGTAGTCATAGCACTCCTATCCACAGATAGATAATTCGCTAGTTCGGTAAGGTTGAAAGGAATTTCAAAATAATCAGATTTTGCGCGTTCGCTCATCAGCCCGAGATAAGACAAAAGTTTTTCACGCGTAGACTTTTTTGACAGATGCGTGAGTTTGTCCAACAATTTCAAATTGCTCTCCGCCACCAATCTCATCAAATTTTTGACCACAGCATCGTGACGCTTGCATTTGTTTTCACACGGATTAATCAATCTATGTTTGTTCATAAAGAGCACCAAACATTTTTCGCTCGCTATCACGCTGTCCTTATAAAATTCATCTCCAGCATAAGCGGACTCAATCCCGTATACATCCCCTTTTTTCAACTGCATCACGATAGAAATATTGCCTAAAATGTCAATATTTTCAACAATCGCTCCACCTTTCAAAATCAAAATAATATCTTCTATCTTATTGCCCTGTGTAACAATATTTTCATTTTTGTCAAATGTTTTGAACCTAGTTTTGAAACAAAACATCATAGCCTGACAATCAAATTCAGACGCCGAATCAAAAATTTTGGTAGATTTTAATTCTTGAAAATATTCCATAAATTCATATTTTTGTTGTAAAAACAACACTTTTTACATTTCCATTATAGTATAATAGAGATGTAATGTCAAACAAATCGAAGTTGTTTGATCATAGGGAGGAAATTATGAAAGTTATCAAACGCAATGGACAAGAAGTTATCTTCGATCCAGACAAAATCCGAATTGCTGTCACCAAAGCGAACAATTCGGTAGACGAGATTGGAAAACGCCTCACCCCTTTGCAGATTGACACTGTTGTAAACGAAGTCGTGCACGAATGCGAAGGAATGGGACGCGCTGTCGGAGTGGAAGAGATTCAAGATATGGTGGAATTTGCCATAATGAAGCAATCTGCATTTTTGGTGGCAAAAAACTATATCACATATCGCTATGATAGACAACTAGCTAGACAGGCGAACACCACAGATGAAAAAGTATTTGCGCTGATTGATTTGAAAAATGAAGAAATCAAACAGGAAAATTCAAACAAAAATCCTACTGTCAACAGTGTCCAGCGTGACTATATGGCGGGCGAGATGAGCAAAGATTTGACCAAGCGTTTCCTTTTGCCTCACCATATATGGAAAGCGCACGAAGAAGGTATCATTCACTTCCACGATGCAGACTATTTTGCCCAGCGTATGCACAACTGTGACCTAGTCAATCTAGAAGATATGTTGCAAAATGGTACAGTTATATCAAACACTATGATCGAACGACCTCATTCATTTTCCACCGCTTGCAATATCGCCACTCAAATTGTGGCGCAAGTGGCATCTAGCCAATATGGCGGACAAAGCATTAGTATGGCGCACCTTGCCCCATTCGTAGATGTCAGCCGAAAGAAGATCAGGCAGGAAGTGGAAGAAGAGCTAAAACAAGTATCGGACAATATTGATAGCAAACTAATAGACAAAATCACCGAGCAACGCGTACGAAAAGAGATCAACCGCGGAGTGCAGACCATTCAATATCAAGTGATCACTTTGATGACCACAAATGGACAAGCGCCATTTGTTACAGAATTTTTGTATCTAGGCGAAGCGAAAAACGAACGCGAAAAACAAGATTTGGCACTGATCATTGAAGAAACTTTGCAACAAAGATATGAAGGAGTAAAGAACGAAAAAGGAGTGCCTATCACTCCAGCCTTCCCAAAAATTGTATATGTTTTGGAAGAAGACAACATTCATCCAGATAGTAAATACTATTATCTGACCGAACTTGCCGCAAAATGTACTGCAAAGCGACTTGTGCCAGATTATATCAGTGAGAAAAAGATGCTTGAATTGAAAATAGACAAAAATGGTGAAGGTCATTGCTATCCTTGTATGGGATGTCGCTCATTTTTAACTCCGTATGTGGACGAAAATGGTAAACCAAAATACTATGGCAGATTTAATCAAGGAGTGGTCACAATCAATTTGATAGACATCGCATTGTCGTGCGGAAAAGATATGGACAAATTCTGGAAAATCTTTGACGAGCGTATGGAATTGTGCCACGAAGCATTGCGTTGCAGGCACGAAAGATTGCTTGGCACCACTTCAGATGTTGCACCAATTCTATGGCAACACGGCGCCATTGCGCGACTCAAACCAGGCGAAAAAATAGACAAATTGTTGTATGGCGGTTATTCTACAATATCGCTAGGATATGCAGGACTATGGGAAACCGTGTTCTATCTAAATGGGCACAAACTGACCGAACCTGAAGGCGAAGAATTGGGCTTGAAAATTATGCAAAAATTGAACGAATATACGAAAAAGTGGAAACAAGCAGAAAACATTGACTATTCGCTATATGGCACACCGCTTGAAAGCACTACATACAAGTTTGCAAAATGTTTACAGCGCAGATTTGGAATCATCCCGGGCGTAACCGACAAAAATTATGTCACAAATAGTTATCATGTCCATGTCACCGAACCAATAGACGCGTTTGAAAAACTAAAATTGGAAAGCGAATTCCAAGCATTGAGTCCTGGTGGCGCAATCAGTTATGTAGAAGTGCCAAATATGCAAGACAACATTCAGGCAGTTTTGCAAGTTATAAAATATATTTATGACAACATAATGTATGCCGAACTTAATACAAAATCAGACTATTGTCAGGTATGTGGCTATGACGGAGAGATCTTGATTGAAGAAGACAAGGACGGAAAACTCATTTGGGTATGCCCACATTGTGGCAACAAAGATCAAACTAAAATGAATGTCGCAAGGCGAACTTGTGGCTATATAGGCAGTCAATTCTGGAATCAAGGCAGGACGCAAGAAATTCGAGATAGAGTCTTGCACTTATAAAAATATTATTGCAGTTATTAAAGGAAAATATGAATTACGGTAATATAAAATATTATGATATTGCAAATGGTGAGGGCGTGCGCGTGTCGTTGTTTGTCAGCGGATGCACTCATCATTGCAAAAATTGCTTCAATTCAGAAACTTGGGACTTCAATTATGGCAAACCTTTTACGAAAGAAACAGAGGATGACATAATCAAGCATCTATCCCCTGATTATATCAATGGATTGACCTTGCTCGGCGGAGAACCTATGGAACCAGCCAATCAAAAGGCGCTTCTTCCGTTCGTAAAACGCGTCAAAGCGTTATACCCAAATAAAACAATATGGTGTTATTCGGGATATTTGTTTGATAGTGAACTGCTATCTCCTAGCCGAGCACACTGTCCATTCACGCGTGAACTTTTGTCATACATAGACATTTTGGTTGACGGCGAATTCAAAGAAGAATTGAAAGATATTACGCTTCGATTCAAAGGTAGTAGCAATCAGCGCGTGATAGATGTGCAAAAAAGTTTGAAAGAAAATAAAATTGTATTGAGTATATATAATGACAAAAAAAATTCAGATTTCCACAAAATTTATTAAAAATGTGGAAATCTTTTTGTAATCGATCTTTTTATATCTATCTAAAACAAAAATTGTAATTTTTAATGCAAAAATACAAATTCATTTTTCTAAATTACATTTTATATTAATGTCCTTTTCTAATTCAAAAACAAAAACAATCAAATTTTTATCTATTTACAACTAATCAAAGCAAAATTATTAATTGTTAATACATAATATGACATTTCACTCACAAAAACATTTATGTAAACTAATAAAATTAATAACTTGATAAATTCATCTCGCTATCACAAAAACGATATACTATTTTCAAATTAACAAAATTATTAGATTATACTTCTGCATAAATGAATATTTACATTTACATCAAAACTTAAAAAATCACAAAATGAAAAAAGATAAAGGCACGAAATGAAAAAAATAAAAGTATTGAAACATCTTCCGAAAGGAAAAGAAAATAAAACTACATATAATAAAACTAGAAAATATAAATACTCCAATAAAGATAAAACCAACGAAAAATATCTAGAATATTATGATGATATAAAAATTCCATCCAAAAAATACGATTGGTAGGCAAATTAGAATTGTAACTATTTTATTTGCTTTTTGTATTTTCATTTCCCAAGCATATAGTTTTTCTCTAATTTATTAGCTATTAATTTTTATTTAATATATTCAGCAGTTTAATTTTTTAATACTGCATCTATTTATATTTTATATTTTTATCTATTTTTTTCATTTTTTATATAAATTTGTTCATTTTTTATCAATCGACTAAAAAAAGGAATCTTCAAAATTCCTTTTTTTATATCGAAAATATTAAAACAAATATTTTATTATATTTTTAATTTTTTCATAAAATTGTATGATTTTTATAAAATTTTAATTAATTTTGATATATTTTTTAATATTTTTTATTTGTTTGTAGATTTTTTCTTTTTATTGATTAAAACTGCTATGAGCAAAAGTATTAAACTAACCGCTACACCCACACCAATCAATACAATCAAACAATTTGATTTGTTGGCAATATTATAATATAACACCAATTCTTCTGACATATTATCTGGATCAATTACCCAAGTATGATAATATTTCCCATCCATTTTTGTAATATAATCAGCATCGCTATGTTCCCTAGACAAATCGGTAATATAAGTGTATAAAAGTTCATTATTCTCGCTATTTACCAAATTAGGATAATTGGAAGTGTAATAAGCATTTAACCGTTCATACAAATCTGAATAGCTAACGAATGTACTAGTTCCATAATAACTAATTTTATCATAGAAGAAATGACTTTGCGTTTCAACCTTTGCTGTACTTTCGCTAGTTATACCATAATAATAACTATACACATCCATATTTTTGAATCGTATACCTATCACATAAGTATTTTCTTCCCATTTATCGCCGACCACATCTATACCATTCAAAAAACTATTCAATGTTTTTATTGTATCTTGATCTGAAGAATTTAAAATATCTAAACTGACTTTTAGATTAAAATTATTCACAATTTGCCTAGCTTCGTTAAGACTTGAACTCGCAATCTGGCTCTTTATTTCTTCCACACTATAACCGGCGGATAAGATTTCATTTTCTTGCAATGTGACATATACCAATTCGTCGATCGTCCCGTCCTCGTTCGTGACTGTCATAGATCGAACGCTAGCACAAGCAGACAAACATAATACTACCAGCAGTAGCACGACACAAAATAGTATACGATACAATTTACTTTTTGCCATAAAATAGTTTATTCCAATTTTTACAAATAAATACTTGTTTTTAATTTTATTCAAACATTAATGATAAATTTTGAATTTTATGAAAATGATTAATTTAGTCAGCCAAAATAAATTTAGCAATCTAAAAATTATCGGCGTTCCCAATTCTTGTGTATAAATTTAGTGCAAATAGCAGATTTTTGAATTTTTTATCAACTCAAATATTTCTAGATTTTTAAAGCGCGTATTAGTATGCAAAAGACATTTTTTTCAAATGAATATTATGATAAAATACTATTTTTTAATAATTTTTGCCTTTAATCATATTTTTAATAATTTTTTATTATTTTTATGATTATTTTTAATTTTTTATTGATTTTTTAATAATTTTTTATTATTTTTAGCATTTTTATTAATATTTTATAATATTTAATTATATTTTGTTTTATTAATATAAAATTTGAAAATAATATATTTATAATTTTTATAATTATTATTATAATAATCTAAAAATTTAAAACAATTATATTTTATTCTTCCACATTTTCCACACTATCTTCTAGTTCTTCAGCATCATCTGTGTTCTCATCTTTTTCCACCACTGCAACGCTCACCACTCTGTCATTTGCACTGACTTTCATCAATCGTACTCCCAAACTCGTCCTGCTGACAAGATTGATTGAATCTGCGCTGGTTCGAATCATCACGCCATCTGCTGAAATTGCTAAAATATCTTTGTCTTCATCTATTGAACGCATAGCGACCACTTTGCCGGTTTTGTCGTTGAACACTCCTGCTTTCAAGCCTTTACCACGCCTGCCTTGAAGCCTATAATCACTGATCTTGCTACGCTTTGCATAACCTTTTTCGGTCACTGTCAATAGATCTTTTGTTGGATCAATTGCTATCATATCTATGATATTTTCATCCGGTTCAATTCGCATACCTTTCACGCCCTGACTAGTCCTTCCTACAAGCCTAATTGTCTTTTCACTAAAACGCAAACACTTTCCATTGTCTGAAGCGATCAAAAGTTCATCATTAGGGTGTACTATCTTTGCGCTAATTAAATAATCACCATCGTTCAATCTAATTGCTATTTTGCCATTCTTACGGATATTGTCAAATTCGGACAATTTTGTCTTCTTGATCAATCCTTTTTTAGTGGCAAGCACTAGATAGGCAGAATCATCTCGCTCGAATTTTAAAATGGTATTAATTTTTTCATCTGCTTCAAGCGGTAAAAGATTAACCAACGCTCTACCTTTATTCTGTCTGCCTGCTTCTGGGATATTGTAGGCACGCAGCACATACACTTTGCCCAGATTGCTAAAGAACATCAAATCATCGTGGCTGTTTACCACAAACATATCGGTGACGACATCTTCTTCTTTCGTTTTGTGTGCGTTTACTCCGCGCCCGCCTCTGTGTTGTGATTTATATTCACTTACAGGCAAGCGTTTCACATAACCCTGACTAGTCAATGAGATAACCACTTCGTGTCGTTCAATCAAATCTCCAATATCAATGTCGTCATAGTCCATAATTATTTCAGACTTTCTTGGAGTAGGATATTTTTGTTTGATTTCGATTAATTCATTTTTGATAATTTCATTAATTTTGCTATCATCACTCAAAATTTCTTTCAAATGAACGATCTGCAACTCCAATTCGTCCAATTCTGCATTCAATTTTTCAACTTCTAATCCTGTAAGCCTACTTAATTTCATCTCTAGAATTGCATTAGCTTGCCTTTCAGACAATTCAAATCTAGTCTCCAATTTTGTCAACGCGTCATTTTTGTCCTCACTTTGCTTTATAATCTTAATCACTTCGTCAATATTGTTGACTGCGATCACCAAGCCCTTCAATATATGCTCGCGTTCTTCCGCTTTTTTCAGGTCATATTTCGTTCGTCTAGTGATGACTTCGCGCTGGAATGCAAGATAATAATAGATTATCTCTTGCAAATTCAAAACTTTAGGACGCCCGTCCACAAGTGCCAACAAAATTATACCGCTAGACATTTGCAACGGAGTTTGTTTGAACAATTGATTAAGTATAATATGCGGATTGGCATCTCTCTTTAATTCTACCACTATGCGCATACCATCTCTATCCGACTCATCGCGCACATCAGATATTCCGTCAATCTTTTTGTCCTTTGCAAGATTGGCAATTTGCGCTATCAATTTTGCCTTATTGACCTGATATGGTATGGCGGTGGCAACAATTCTAAATCGCTTGCCATTGTCATACGATTCAATGTCCGTCTTTGCGCGCATAACCACCCCACCGCGACCAGTTTTATACGCTTGCTTGATTGCGTTGTTGCTCAAAATTTCGCCACCCGTAGGGAAGTCTGGCGCAGGGATATATTGCATCAATTCATCTATGGTAATGTTTGGATTGTCAATCATTGCCACAACTGCATCTATCACTTCATTAAGATTGTGCGGTGGAATATTGGTGGCCATTCCCACTGCAATACCATCACTACCATTCACTAGTAGATTAGGGAAACGGCTTGGAAGCACTTTTGGTTGCACTGTGGTGGCATCAAAGTTTGGATAAAAATCGACCGTATCTTTATCTATATCGCGCAACAACTCTCCCGCTATTTTGCTAAGCCTTGCCTCTGTATAACGATATGCGGCAGCAGGGTCGCCATCCACACTACCAAAATTTCCGTTCGGATCAATAAGTGGTTCGTTGATAGTAAAATCTTGTGCCAAGCGAACGAGCGCGTCATACACCGAACTATCTCCGTGCGGATGATATTTACCCAACACATCTCCAACAATCTTGGCACATTTTCTGAAAGGTTTATCATTGGTTAGTCCCGTTTCATTCATTGAATATAAAATTCTTCTATGCACAGGTTTCAATCCGTCTCGCACATCAGGAAGCGCGCGCGACACATTCACCGCCATTGCATAAGCGATGAAAGACTCCTTCATCTCGTGCTCTACATCTATATCAATATATCTAGTATTATCAATTTTTTCAAACATCTCTTTATCTTTCATCTCTATCTCCTAGACATCAAGGTCGGTCACAAGGGTAGCGTGCTGTTCAATAAACTCGCGCCTGCCTTCTGGACGATCACCCATAAGCAAATCAAACACTTCATTGCAAGTCACTTCGTCTTTCATAGTCACTTTTTTCAGCGTTCTAGTGGCAGGATTCATAGTTGTTTCCCATAACAAATCGGCATTCATTTCGCCAAGCCCTTTATATCTTTGCACATTGTACCCTTTTTCAGTATCCAACACCGCTGCTTCTTTTTCTTCTTCTGTGTAATAATAGTTTACCTGCTTTCCGTGCGTCACTTTGTATAATGGCGGTTGAGCCACATATACATGACCTTCTTCAATGAGCGGGCGCATATATCTAAAGAAGAATGTGAGCATCAATATTTCTATATGACTTCCGTCCACATCGGCATCTGTCATAATGATAATTTTATCATAACGCAATTTCTTTGGATCGCAATTTTCATATAT
>CALWKA010000007.1 GCA_944381155.1 uncultured Clostridia bacterium | reverse complement strand
CTTAATAACCAATGCACCGAGATAGGACATACTGCATTCTCTTATTGCACCAATCTCACCAGCATCACCATACCAGATAGCGTGGGATACATTGGATATGGTGCATTTTTTGGTTGCAATAATTTATCTACAATCACATTTGAAAACCCAAATGGTTGGTGGGCAAGATCTACATCTGGCGCTACTCAAATAAGCCCAGATGAAGTCAATAATACTACTACAATGTTAGAATATATAAATTCAAGCAATTATACAATATATAGATCAGACACAATGATACCATTTGTAATATCAACAAATGGCGTCATAGTTACATATACGGGATCAGATAGCGAAGTGGTCATCCCTAGCACATATTCAATTTCTGCGGATGGCGAAGTGATAGAAGGTGATGATTATGTGGTTACAGGCATAGCACAAGGTGCATTCCGCGATAATACAATTATACAAAGTGTCATCATACCAGACAGCGTGACCAGCATAGGAGATGATGCATTCTATAATTGCACTAATCTCACTAGTGTAACCATAGGAGAAGGAGTGACCAGCATTGGAGGTTCTGCATTCCAAAATTGCGACAATCTCACAGATGTATATTATACAGGAGATATTAATGATTGGGTATCAATCTCGTTTGGTAATGGCTCATCAAATCCATTATATAATGGAGCAAATTTATATATTAATGATGAATTGGTGACGCACGCTAATATAGATACAGCCACTTCAATTAATGCATATTCATTCTATGGTTGTACTTCTATCACTCAGGTGACAATAGGTGATCAAGTTACCAGCATAGGAAGGAGTGCATTCTATAATTTCAGGAATCTAACAGAAATCAACTTCAATGCTACAAATATGGCAGATTTATTAAGCGGTAATTGGGTATTTGCATATGCGGGGCAGGATGGAGCAGGCATAGCAGTGAATATAGGAGCGAATGTCACCCGCATTCCAGCATATTTATTTTATCCTTATTCTAATAATTCATATTCACCAAATATCACAGAAGTAAACTTTGCACCTAATAGCCAATGTACAGAGATAGGAGATTGGGCATTCGTTTATTGCACCAATCTCACCAGCATCACCATACCAGATAGTGTGACCAGCATAGGAGATTATGCATTCTATTATTGTTTAAATCTCACCAGCGTAACCATTGGAGAAAGTGTGACCAGCATAGGAGATTGGGCATTCGCTTATTGCAACAATCTCACTAGCATCACCATACCAGACAGCGTGACCAGCATAGGAGATTACGCATTCTCTGATTGCACCAATCTCACTAGCATCACCATACCGGATAGTGTGACCAGCATAGGAGATTATGCATTCTATAATTGCGATAATCTCACCAGCATCACCATACCAGAAAGTGTGACCAGCATAGGAGATTATGCATTCTCTTATTGCGACAATCTCACCAGTATAACCATAGGAGAAGGAGTGACCAGCATAGGAAGTAATGCATTCTATGGTTGCACCAATCTCACCAGCGTGACGATAGAGAGCAATTATGTATATGAAAATGCGACGAGCACATCGGCTTGCGGATATCTATTGCGGTATGCTACAGAGGTGCGGGTGCTCGCCAGCTGCATTGGCACTAGCACGAACAGCTACCTAGAAAATACTTCTAGATTCACCGAAACAACCGACGGCGACTACACCGTCTACACCAAAATCTAACATTATAAATTAATCAAAAAGTTTAATCTATCAAGAAATAAAGGATAAAAATGATAGGATATTTATAAAGATAGATAGAAATTGGAAAAAGTTGTTTTACAACAATTTTATATAGAATAATGATAATTTATCTATAAAATATCACTAAAACATAAAGTTCAATAAATAAAAAGCAATTTGATGTAGTGGGATATCAATTAATAATTAAAAGACTTTTGTACCTAATAAGTGCAAAAGTTTTTTCTTTTATTAAAAAGGATGGGCACTCTTAAAAATAAAAAATTTTATTATAAAACATTAAAATTTTCTCTTAAAAATTAAAAAATATTGTCTTTGCAATATTTGGTAAATGTAAATTTTTCACTCTAAAAAATTGAAGTAATTTTCAGATTATAGAAAACTAAAATACAAAATATTGGAAATAAAATCGTCATCAATCAATATTGTGTATATTTTCTAGTGGAAATGTATTTGTCTTCACTCAAAGAAATTCAAAAATTTTCGATTTATTATTTTAAATGATGCAAAGTGTCTACGCTTTGCGCAATGGCAGAATTTTAATTTTGCAAACGGATACAAGATTGCTAGTCTAAATGCGCGGAATAAAAAATATATATATTTTATGAAAAAGTTTCGAACATTTTATAATATATATTCAATTCAAAGGCGGTTTGTAGCCACGATATTGATCGTTGTGATACTTGCATTTGCTTTGCTGACGCGCGTGTTTTATTTGCAGATTATAGACGGGAAAAATTTGCAGATAAAAGCGTCAGAAGAATGGTTGCGAGATTTGCCATTAGCGAGCAAGCGGGGAGAGATTTTGGACTCTTCTGGGGTGAGCCTAGCGAGCACAATCACCACTTATGATGTATATGTGCGCGCACGGAATGTGACCGAGCCTGCAAAATTGGCGAGCGCGATCAGCGAAATATTGCAAGTGGACTATCAGCAAGCATACGCAAAAGTGACAAACAAGAGTTTAAGTGAGATACTTATCAAAATGCAGGTGGAAGAAGAAAAGGCGCACGAATTGACCAAATATAGCGGGGTATATTTATCGCAAAATGTGGCGCGGGTTTATCCATATTCCAATTTATTTACGCAGGTGATAGGGTACTGCACAATCGACAATATTGGGCAAGCAGGTTTGGAGTTGTATTATGACAAATACTTAAAGGGCGTGGACGGAAAAAGTTTGACGCAAACAAATGCGCAAGGAAAAGAAATAGAAAATTCGCTAAACTATTATATACCTAGCGTGCCAGGCGCAAATTTGCACACAACATTGGATGTGCAGATGCAGGCGATTTTGGAAAGGGAGTTGATGAATGCGTATACAGAACACGATGCGTTGAATGTCAGTGGAATATTGCTAGACGCCCAGACGGGCGGGATATTAGCGATGAGTTGCCTGCCCAGCTTCAATCTAAACAATGTTCCGCGTGACGATTTAGTTAAATTGCAAGAGATGACAAAAAATTCAACAGTGGTGGATGTCTATGAACCAGGGAGCACATTCAAGTTGATCACATTGGCGGCGGCACTTAATGAAGGGTTGACGAATGAAGATGAGCAATTTTATTGCACGGGGAGATGTACAGTGGATGGTGAAACGATAAAGTGTTGGAAAACGGTTGGGCACGGGAGTTTGACACTTGTGGACGCGTTTAAAAATAGTTGCAACTGCGTGTTTGTTCAGCTGGCGCTACGGCTAGGAGTGGAAAAATATTATGAATATTTGAACTTATTTGGTTTGGGAGAAAAAACGGGAGTAGACATCTTAAGCGAATCGAGTGGAATTGTGATGAATAAGGATCAAGTGCGTGTAGTCGATTTGGCGCGTATTGGGTTTGGTCACGCGATTGCTGTGACGCAACTGCAAATGGCGAGCGTATATGCAAAAATCACCACAGGATATGATATCACTCCACACATTTTGTCTAGCATCAGCAGTGAAGATGAAATTTTATATCAAGAAAATTATACTAGGGAAAAAATTGACTTGTCTGATAGCACAATAAGGACAGTGAATCGAATGTTGGGCAACAATATAAATAGTGAAGGAGAGTATACATTTATACCCGGCTATGATGTGGGCGGGAAGACGGGGACTGCTCAAAAATACGATGAAAACGGGCAAATAGCGTCGGGCAAATACATATCAAGCTTTATAGGCGCATATCCTGCGAGCGATCCAAAATACATACTCATCGTATGCGTAAACGAGCCAAGCAATGGCGCATATTATGGGGGAGTGGTGGCAAAGCCGATAGGGGAACGCGTCTTTAAATCTATATTTGAGACAAAATCAATTTCTCCTACAGATATTACACAAATTGAAAATCAGCCAAATATTGAGATGCCGTATGTTGTGGGTATGAGTTTAGCAAACGCGTGTGCGAGTTTGAAAAAATTAGGTTTGGATGTTTTGGTTGACGAAGAGGGAGAGATAGTGATAGAGCAACTTCCGCCCGCTGGTACAAAGTTGTATTTGGGAGAAATTGTATATTTGATCACTAATTGAAATTTTTTGTCTATTTTTGACAGCCGAGTCAAAATGTGAAAAATTCGTGATAAATTACGATGTAGAGGTAAATAGGTATGAAATTGTATGATATAATATCAAATTTGAAATTTATCGGAATAAAAAATTATCAAGAATTAAACATTGATTCTCTGACTTGTGACAGCAAAGAAAAGGTCAATTCAGGCATTTATTTTTGTATAAAAGGCACCAAACGAGATGGGCACGACTTCGCAAAAGAAGCGATAGAAAATGGTGCGGTATGTTTGGTGGTAGAGAAATTTTTAGATCTACCAATCACACAAATTTTGGTAGAGAACTCGCGAATAGCGATGTCGTACATTAGTTCAGTTTTTTATGAAACATACAAATCAAAAATGAAATTTGTAGGAATCACTGGCACAAATGGAAAAACCACCACGACATTTTTGATTCGTGAAATTTTGAAAAAATTAGGGAAATCGGTGGGATTGATTGGAACAGAAGGAATATATATCAATCATTTGCTATTGCCGGCGAATTTGACCACGCCCGACCCAATAATTCTCCATAAATTTATCAGAGATATGGAAAACAATGGATGTGAATATTGTGTAATGGAAGTGAGCGCGCACGCGATTGCACTTAATAAAATTGACAATATTTACTACGACATTGTAGCGCTTACAAATATCACAAAAGATCATTTGGACTTTTTCATTAATATGGAAAATTATATGAAGTGCAAAGCAAGTTTGTTTGATTGTAAACACGCAAAATTTGGAATAATCAACACGGATGCGAAGTATGGAAAAGAGATAGCAAAAAAGGCAAATATTGAGATTCAAACAGTAGGGAAAGACGCGGATGTAAAGATAATTGATTCAATTAAAGGCATAGACGGCACAGATTTTAAATTTCAGTATAGAGATAAAGTTTATACGGCACACACTAATCTGATTGGCGACTATAACATTTCGAATATGATGATTGCAATAACTTGTTTGATCAATCTAGACATAAACATTAATGATATAATAGAAGTGATAAACAATAATGAATTTGTGGTGCCGGGAAGATTCAATGTGCTAAATTTAGATACAAATTATAATGTGATAATAGATTATGCGCACACGCCGGACGGGATAAAAAATGTGTTGACAGCAATAAGAAATTTGCCAATAGAAAGATTGATTACAGTGTTTGGTTGTGGCGGAAATCGCGACAAGACGAAGCGCCCAGAAATGGGGGAAGTGGCTAGCAATTTTAGTGATCTGGTGATAGTCACGAGCGACAATCCGCGATTTGAAAATCCCGAACTAATTATTGACGAAATTATGTCAGGAATCAAAACGAACAACGCTTACAGAATAGAGAATAGAAAGAGCGCAATTGAATATGCGCTCAGCATAGCGAAAGCAAATGATGTCGTGGCAATACTTGGTAAAGGTGCTGAAAATTATCAAGATATTAATGGGGTGAAAATACCATATAGTGATTATGATGTGGTGGACAATTATTTCAAATATTCGAAAAAAAGTGAAGTAGAATTATGATAAAATTGCTTGTTGCATTTTTGGCTAGTTTTGTTTTGTCGCTAATATTGATGCCGTTAATCATCCGTTTTTTCAAGAAGAAAAAAGCACAACAAACGATTTTAGGTTATGTGGAAAATCATAAGGATAAAAATGGTACTACCACAATGGGTGGGGTAGTATTCATATTTTCTACACTACTATTAGCATTTATTTTTATAGAATATGATACGGTTTGGTTTATGTGCTTGTTGGTGAGCGTATTTTATGGCATACTTGGTTTTTTGGATGATTATATCAAGGTGAAACACAAACAAAATTTAGGGCTTCGTGCTTATCAAAAGATAGTGGGACAGGCAGGCATTGCCATTATTTTTTCAATTTTTATTTATTTTTCATCGCAAGCAGGCAATATGTTTGTGCCATTTTCATCTGATAGTTTTGATATAAAATATTTTATTATCCCTGTTGTGATAGTCGTGATGATAGCGTCTACAAACAGTGTGAATTTGCTAGATGGATTAGATGGTTTGGCTGGTTCAATTAGTTTAATTTATTTGATCATTTTCACGGTGATTAGTTCCATCGTTGGAATAGATTTGTACAATCAGGGAGAGACGGGAACAATTATAACGAATATATCAAATATCAACATATTATCTATGTTGTTTATTGGCGCGATATTAGGCTTTTTGATTTTCAACACTAGCAAGGCAAGTATATTTATGGGAGATGTAGGTTCATTGTCTTTAGGCGGGTATATTGGATCAAGTGCTTGCATTTTGGGATTGGAATTGATTTTGCCGATTTTGGGTATATGTTTTGTCATCAGTGCATTATCAGTAATATTGCAAGTGGCAGTATTTAAAATGAAAAGAAAGCGTATTTTTAAAATGGCACCATTTCATCATCATTTGCAATTGTCAGGATTGAGCGAGCCAAAGATAGTGATTATTTATTCAAGTATTACATTGGCAATAGGTGTATTATCTATAATTTTCTACCTTTTGTAATATTTTGGATATAAGAAAATAATATTATATAGGTGGAATATGAAATTAAAATATAAAAATGTTTTAGTTTACGGGATGTCTGTTTCTGGGGAATGGGTGAGCAAATTGCTTTTGAAAAAGCGAGCGAATGTTTTTTTATACGACGACAATAGGCAAAAATTGAAAAGTAAGAATATAGAAAATTGTTATTTAGTGCAAGAGTTGAATGACAATTTGATATCTCAATTTGATTTTATAGTTGTGTCGCCCGCGATTGAAAAGGACAATAAATATTTGCTATCCGCAAAAGCGCAGAATATCAAAGTTTTCAGCGAAATAGAGTTCGCGAGTCAATTTTGCAAAGATTTGGTGGCGGTCACAGGCACAAATGGAAAGACGACCACAGTAGAGTTGATTAGCGCTATGCTAAACAAAAAGCGCAAAGCAATTGCTTGTGGCAATATTGGATATCCATTGTCGCGTGCCGTACTTGAAAAAAAGCGATACATAAAAGTGGTAGAAGTCAGCAGTTTTATGCTGGAGAATATAGACACATTCTCACCGCGCGTTAGCACCATTTTAAATATAGAGCCAGACCATCTGAATAGGCACAAGACGATGACTGAATACACTAGATTGAAATATAACATTTTCAAGAATATCACACCCAAAGATTATATTGTGATCAATCTTGATGACAACATTCATATTAGCAAAAAATGTTTTATTCTTACATATTCGCAAAAAAGCATAGCGGATGTTTATATCAGACAGGGATACATATACCTGCATCAAAATCGTATAATTGCAATAAACGAATTAAAATTGAAGGGTAAACATAATTTGAACAATATTATGTGTGCGATATGCTATGCGTATGTTTACAAAGTTTCACCAGCAAAGATACGCGAAGCCCTACTCGCATATAGAAGCGAGCCGTTTAGGATAGAAGAAATAGGGGTGGTAAATGGCATTAGATTTATCAATGACAGCAAATCGACTAACATTTCATCCACATTGGCGTGCGTAGAGTCAATCAAAGGGGCAATAATACTTTTGCTAGGCGGATCAAAAAAGGGATTAGACTATAAAAAATTGTTTTCAAAATTACCAAAGCGGGTGAAGACGATCATAGCCTATGGCGAGATAGCAGATAGTTTGATAGAAGCGAATGAAAATAGTTTTGACATAATGAAAGCATCCGATTTAACCACAGCCTTTAATTTAGCAATAGATAGGGCAATCAAAAATGATAACATAGTTTTATCTCCAGCGACAGCGAGTTATGATCAATTCGCAAATTTTGTTGAACGCGGAAAACTATTTAACAAATTAGTGAGCGAATATGAAGTTAAGACGAAGAACGAATAGTTTAGTCATATTGATTTGCACGCTAGCACTTGCGGTTTTTGGGTGCATTATGGTGTATAGTGCCAGCAAATATTCTGCGAGCGTAAATTATGGCGATGAGTTTTTTTATCTTAAAAAACAGATCATTGGGGTGGCAATAGGCTGTATTGGCTTGATTATTACAAGTTTCATAAACAATAGAGTATACAAAAAATTTTATTGGATATTCTATTTTGTCGGATTAATTTTTCTCATCCTAGTGTTTATTCCTGGGATCAGTAGGACAAGTTATGGCGCGACGAGATGGATAGGAATAGGCAGTTTCACAATGCAACCAAGTGAAATTGCAAAATTTTGTTTGGTATTCTTTTTGGCAGGATATTTATCAGACGGCGACAAATTGTCTAATATCAAACATATTTTAATCACTTTAAGTTTGGGAGGAATTTATTGCGTTTTGATAATGTTAGAACCGAATATGTCAATCACTATGTGCGTCGCTTTTACTCTAATTTTTATGTTGTTCATAGGTGGTATGCGTCTAAAAGTGTTTGGAATAATGATAGTTCCTGCCATATTGCTTGTGGTGGCTTTAATTTTAATCGAACCATATAGATTGAGTAGAATCATAGCGTTTATTAATCCGTGGGAAAACCCATTGGACGAAGGGTATCAACTCATTCAGTCGTTATACGCAATAGGAAGCGGTGGACTATGGGGAGTAGGACTGTTTCATAGCAGACAAGCGGAATTATTTTTGCCATTCAGTGAGTCTGATTTCATCTTTTCTATCATAGCGGAAGAATTGGGACTGATTGGATGTATTATTTTAGTTTTAGTATTTTTAATTTTGATTATCCACATTTTCAAGGTTGGAATGCAGGCAAACAACAAATTTTCCGCCTTTCTATGCTTTGGCATAGGCGCGTTGATAAGTATTCAAGTTTTGCTTAATATTGCAGTTGTCACAGGTTCAATTCCGCCAACGGGGCTTCCGCTTCCGTTTATTAGTGCAGGCAGTACATCGCTGTTCGTATTTATGTCAGCAATAGGCGTGGTGATCAATGTAGACAAGCAGACGGCAAAAGAAAAAGCAGTCAATTTTAACTCAAAACAACAATATTTTTCATAAATAATAATATGAGTTATAAGGTTAGGGATAGATTGAAAATAATCGGCGGGAAAAAATTAAAGGGTGAAGTCAAAGTCCAGACTTCAAAGAACGCTACCCTACCCATAATGTCAGCGAGTTTGCTAGCAGAAGGGAAGGTGTATTTAAAAGATTGCCCAGATATCATAGATGTTCAAAATATGGCTAAAATTTTGAAAAAATTGGGCGCGAATATAGTGCGAACGCAAGACGATTATTTAATAGACTCATCAAATATAAAAGATGTGTGTTTAGATTATGATTTATGCAAGACGATGCGCTCGTCCATCTTTTTGCTCGGTTCAACATTGGCTAAATTTCAATCGATTTGCTTGACAATGCCGGGCGGATGCAAGATAGGGAAACGACCAATTGATATTCACATAGAAGCGTTTAGACGATTGAATGTGAAGGTGACGCAATTAGACGATTTTGTATTTTTCAACGCGTCTAAAGCGCGGGCAGGGAAGATTCGTTTGAAACTACCTAGCGTGGGAGCAACCGAAAACATAGTGCAATTTGCGTGCAAGTTGAAAGGTAAAACGATAATCTACAATTCGGCGCGTGAACCAGAGGTCGTAGATCTATGTAATTTTTTGAACAAAATGGGTGCCAAGATATACGGAGCGGGCACGAAAAAGATTACAATCATCGGAGTTGAAAAATTGCAGGGCGTGGAATATAAACCAATTAGCGATCGTATTGTATTGGGTACATTATTAGTTGCCACCGCTATATGTGGTGGTACTATACGATTAATTGATAAAAATATTAATCAAAATAAAAAATTAATTGAGATTTTAGCTCTAATGGGTTGTCAAATAAATATAAAAAATGATATAATAACATTATCAAGAGATGTTCCGCTAAAATCGGTTCAAAAGATTTGTACAGGATATTATCCAAATTTTCCTACCGATCTTCAATCTATGCTAATGGTGCTTAATTGTGTAGCAAACGGGCAAACGCGCATAGAAGAACAAGTTTTTGAAAATCGATTTTTGATCGTTGGCGAACTGAAAAAAATGGGCGCAAAAATTGACATTGTCAACAATCATACCGCAATAGTGAGCGGGGTAAGGCAATTGAAAGCGGGAAAGCTGAAAGCGTACGATCTTCGTGGCGGTGCAAGTTTAGTTTTGGCAGGCTTGGTGGCAAAAGGCGAAACGATCATTGAAAATGTGCATTACATAGATAGGGGATATTGCCACATTGAAAATATGCTGAAATCTCTTGGCGCAGATATTGAACGAATATGACTAGGAAAGCTAAAATCATCACCATATCAATAGTTTTATCTGTTTTGGCACTGATTCTAATATTATTCGGTGCTGTGTTTTGCTTGTACAAGCAGGATGTTGTGTTCATTGGAGAAAGGACATTAAACACGACAGAAATTTCGAATCAAGACATAATTGAATCGGCAGGTTTAAAGAAAGGTCGTCCAATATTTTCGCTAGACAAAGAGACAGCGTCAAACAATATTGAACGAGATTATCCATATTTGAAAGTGATACAAATCAATACTGTGAGTGCAATAAGAATTGAAATAGATGTGCGTGAAAGATATGAAATGTATTATACATATAGCGATTCCACAAAGAAATATTATGTGTTGGATGAAGAATTGAAAGTGTTGCGTTCGACAGATGTTGAGCCTAATGATATTACGAAACTTGAATCTACGATTTTAGGAGAAGATACGATTGACATATTGGGAATTACCAGCAACACAGTGGTTGGCGACTTTTTATCAAACGAAAATTATAGGTCAATCACATACGAATTGTTTGTATCAATATATGATACTGTTATGATAGATGATGGCGGTAGCGATAGATATGTGGATAGGGAAGATATCAAATCACTAATTACGAATTTGCAGTTTGCAAAGGGATACACCTTGCACGAAGAATATGATAGAGTGATAATGCAGATATCAAACGGATTCACAATAGATATAGCAAAGCCACAAGACAATCTTGAATACAAAGTGAATATATGTTTTAGTGCAATGGATACACTCATAGAAAATGGAGAGTCGTCAGGCACAATCAAATATACATATTTAGAAGACGGAACGGAGCGAATCAATTTTATTCGAAACGATAACATTTAAGCTTTATTATACATATTTTTATGATAGATTATTTAATCATAGTTTAAGAAATTTTACAAAAGTAAAGTTTCTTTTTTATTCTAAATAGTTCAATCGCTTCAATTTGTATTATAAATTTTGTTTGAATTTTCTGGTTAATTAAACGATAACTTGAAAATCTTTTTTATAATTACAAATGAAGTGAATAAAAAGTAATTGATTTTTTGATAACATACGATTTTTGAAAAATACAATCTATGCGCATAACTTTATGTGTAAAAAGTTTAATATAAAATTCAAATTTTTATGAATAATGGGTATTTAAAAATCAATCACTACAATATGTTGAGGTATTATATAAAATTTTTAAAAAAACATAAATTATTTAATTAATTATATATTAAATTATTTGACTATTGAGAAAGCATTTTGTATAATTATAACAAAATATGGGGGATGGTGCGTGTTGAACAGTTTAAAGTATGTGTTAGATATTGGCTCTTCCACATTAAGATTGCTAGCAGTGGCGAAGTTTGCAGGCAGTTCGCGTATCGTTGCGGAAGAGGATGTTCTCTACGATGGTTATATGGATGGCGAGTTTTTGTCTGTAGACGAATTGGGGCACGCATTTTCGCAACTAATTGATAGGATGCAGTTGAAGATGCGCAAGTCCATTCGTTCGATCGTGATAGGCGTGCCTAGTGAGTTTTGTATTTGTGTTTGCAAACGCATATCTAGGAAATTTGTAGACTTACATAAAATTTCAAATTCAGATTTGATGGATCTATATTCCAACAATTCAGATTTTGGAGACAGCGAAGAATATTCTGTGATCAACTATAGTCCTATGCAATTTATTCTGGATGACAATTTGAAGACGATGAATCCAGTGGGCAAGCGATCAACTTCATTGGTTGTGGATGCAAGTTATATTTTGGCAAAGCAATCGTTTTTAAAATTGATTGATTCGAAATTCAAAGATTTAGGATTGGCTCAAATAGATTTTATATCATCCGCTTTAGGTCAAGCGATGAATTGCGCAAAGGACAATGAAACCAAACCTCCTATTGCAGTGGTGGATGTTGGGCATATCAGCACGAGCGTATGCGTGTATAAGGGAGAAGGGCTAGCCTTATTGAGTTCGTTTTCAATGGGTGGCGGACACATTTCTTCGGACATTATGCAAGTGCTGAATATGAGTTTCAAAGATGCGGAGTTGATAAAACGAAAAGTTATTTTGACAATCGATTCCGAGCGAAACGAAAATTATGAAGTTTGTTCAAAAGGGAATTTAATCAAAGCGCCCATCAATATCACCAATCAGATCGTGAAAAGCAGAATTGAAATGATAGCAAAAATTATAGGTGACATACTTGGCATAGATCCAGTGTTCAAAGATATCAATGTCTATCTTACAGGTGACGGCATATCAAATTTCAAAGGCGTGAAAAATATATTGAAAGAAGTCACAGGGTTCAATATCTATGAATACAAAAATCCGTTTGACAATTCAAAAGACAAATTCCAAACATCGAAAACGGGCTTGGCATCGCTTGCTGAAATAATTGTGTAAAAGGAGAAGGTTATGAACTTTAATGATACAATTTGTGATATAAAAGTGGTCGGAGTAGGAGGCGGTGGCAACAACGCCGTCAATCGTATGGTAGCAGCGGGGATCACAGGAGCGAAATTCATTGCGGTCAATACAGATAAGCAAGATTTGATGATGTCGAATGCGGACGAGATCATTCAAATAGGCAAGCAGTTGACCAAGGGGTTAGGAGCTGGAGCCAATCCGGAGATAGGCAAGTTGGCAGCAGAGGAGAGCAAAGAAGACCTTATCAAGATGCTTCAAGGCACGAACCTTTTGTTTATCACGACCGGACTAGGTGGTGGTACGGGTAACGGAGCAGCGCCATATATTGCAAAGTTAGCGCACGATATGGGGATTTTGACCATAGGAGTGGTGACCAAGCCGTTCAAGTTTGAAGGTCCAAAGCGTGCAGCGAATGCGGAAAAGGGTATTCAAGAGATGAAACAATATGTTGATTCGCTTGTAATCATTCCGAATGAAAAATTGTATACCATTTTGAAAAAGGATGTTCCATTTGTGGACGCGTTTAGATACGCGGATGATGTTTTGCGTCAGGCGATTCAGGGAGTGAGCGATTTGATTGCAGTGCCAGGGCTCATCAATCTAGACTTTGCCGATGTCTCTACGATTATGAAAGGAAAGGGCATTGCACATATGGGCATAGGAAAAGGCAGGGGCGCGAATAAAACTATTGAAGCAGTTCGTCAAGCGGTCACTAGCCAACTATTAGAAACTAGCATAGAAGGTGCCACAGGGATATTGATCAACATTACGGGCGGTAGAGATTTGACATTGTCTGAAGTGTATGAAGCGGTAGATTTGGTGCGCGATGTGGCAGACAAAGATTGCAACATTATATTCGGTGCAAAAATTAATAACGAATCGAGTGGCGAAACAGAAATTACGGTTATTGCCACAGGATTTGAAATATACAACAATCAGCCAGCGCAAGAGAGCGTGCCAGAGTTTAAAAATAATAGTGCAGATTTCAAAGCGTTCACAGCACCTAACACATCTGAAGATAATGAGCCAGATGAGCAGGAAGAAGAAATTTCGAACGAAGAAAGTCAAGATAAGGTAGAAGATATATCATTTAATAGCAAAAAACCGATTGTTGATGACGATACAATTCCACCATTTTTGAGAAAATTGAGAAGATAAAATTTGAAGATTTGTAGCCTAAAATAGTTAAAAATTTGAAATTTATTTAGATATCAAAAGGAAATAAATTTTGCAATAAATTCGTCATAATTCATCTAATAGTTTGAAATTTAACTAAATTAAAATTATTTTCGATAGGAATAAAAAACACACTAGTCATAGTTTTTGTGATTAGTGTGTTTTTGTATTCAAAGATTATAATATTAAAGTCTAAAATTTATAAATTATAACAATATAATAAGTTGTATTTTAAAAATCTAATAATTTTACTAGATTAATTAGTTATATTATAAAATTCATAATACGCTTAACCAAATTATAAATTAAACCATAATTATATTGATTCTAATAATATTTTGATTTAATATTATATATATATCTGTTTTCTAATATAATATATATTAGATTAGATTTATGATTAGATTTATTTATAATTCAATAATTAATTATATAATAAATTGATAATATATAATAATAAGTTAATAATATATAATAAATAGCCAATTAAAAATTTTAATTAACTATTTCGGAATTTGTTCATTATTTTTTCAAACAATGCTACAGCAAAGTACATAGCAGATGCCAAGATACATAATATCACGGTGGCAGTCATCACAAGATTTAGATTAAACACTTGACCTCCATAAATTAATAGATAGCCAAGCCCTGCTTTGCTGACCAAATATTCTCCCATTATAGCGCCGATCCAACTCAATCCTACATTGATTTTTAAAGTTGCCACAATGTCTTTTAGCGAATTAGGAAGAATAAGTTTGAAGAAAATTTGGAATTTGTTTGCTCCCATAGATTTGGCGAGAGCAATCAGTTGTTTATCACAACTTGTAAACGAATTAAGGATATTCATAATCGTGACAATTATCACGATGAGAATACACATAAATATAATAGCTTTGCTTCCCGCACCAAACCATACAATGATAATAGGGCCGAGTGCGATTTTTGGTAGCGAATTTAACACCACTAAATATGGTTCTGCCACGCGTCTTAAAAAGTCGCTATACCATAATATAAAAGCTACCAAGAAGCCAATGCCTGTCGCGATAGCGAATCCTAATAAAGTTTCACTCAAAGTGATTCGCGAATGATAAATAAGTTCGCCACTTCTAAACAATTCAACAATAGTATCCACTATTTTTGACGGGCTAGAAAAGAAGAAAGAACTTATTATTTCATATTTTGTGAGCAGTTCCCACAAGATAAGGAAAAGTGCCAATATGGATATTTGAGTTAATAATATTAGTATTTTTTTCGTTTTATATTTTTTAAGGTAATCATAATGAGATTTAGAAAATTTCATCACTTTTTTCATTTTGTATTTCCTGCCAAATTATATCAAACAATTTTTTTGCTTTGGAAGTTTTGCGTCGATCAAATGGGGTAATAGAAGGCTTGAATCCTGTTTCGTGGATAGCTTTTATTTTGCCTGGACGCGCGGACAACACAATAATTCTATCCGACATACTGATAGCCTCATATATGTCGTGAGTGACTAAAATAGCGGTTTTCTTTTCTGATTTTATTATTTGGAAAATATGGTCACAGAGTTCCAATCGCGTTTGATAATCAAGCGCGCTAAAAGGTTCGTCGAGTAGCAACAATTCTGGTTTCAAACTCAATGTGCGGATGAGAGATACGCGTTGACGCATACCGCCACTCAACTCGCTAGGATGTTTTTTCAAAAAATCTTTCAACCCATATTTTTCAGCAAGAGATAGGGCATAATCTTTTCGCTCTTTAGTCTTTTGACGCTTTAATTCAAGTCCAAAATAGATATTTTTTTCTATTGTTCGCCAAGGAAGCAAATTGTCGCGTTGGAACATATATCCGCACACATTGTCTTTTGGGTTTGGAATTTTATCCAAAACTTTTATCTCCCCGCTAGACGCCTTGATCAGCCCGGAAATAAGGGATAAAATGGTAGTTTTCCCGCACCCAGACGGACCTACAATTGAAACAAATTCTTGATTTTTGATTTGAAAACTGATATTTTCTAGTGCTTTTGTTTCAGATTTCACGCTCTGATAAATTAAATTCAGATTTTTTACATCCACTAAAATATTGTTCATTATTTTACATTACTTTTGTAGCGAACGAAGTGTTTACAGCCTCGTTCCAGTCAACGCGTGCTTTCAATTCGCCCGCATTGTCTATGATGTCAAGCATATTGTTCCAAGACGATTCTTTCAGCACGAAACTATCTGCATACGCACCTATCCGTATATAGTTTTTCACAGACGCCAAAATCAGTTCATCACTTGTGGTAGAAAAGGATGGTTTCAGCGAATCTATTATTTGACTATCCGTTGCGCCCATCAAATAGTCATATCCGTTTTTCAGTGCGCGCATAAATTTATCTAATTTATCAGCATTTTTGTTGAGATAATCGCTAGTAGCCACGAAAGTTGTGTATGGTATATCGCTCACTTCATCTCCAAGAGCCGCCACAATATAGCCAGTGCCGTCAAGTTCGCATTGACTTGCAGTTGGGTCAAACATTGTGCAATAGTCGCCCGTGCCAGCCACAAACGAAGATGCTGTCAAACTAAAAGCAATTGAAGTGTCGATTATTGTGTCAACATTTTCACCCAATTCGTCCCCAGGTTTCAATCCTTTTTGTTCAAGGATATATTGAAGAGTCATAGCGGGCATACCACCTTTTCTTCCGCCGATGATATGTTTGCCTTTCAGATTTTCCCAACTGAAATTGTCACCTTCATCCGTCCTGCCGACTAAAAATGATCCATCGCAAGCGGTTAGTTGAGCGAAAATTATAGGGGCGTTTGTCATACCATTATTGCGGACATAAACGACCGATTCAGGCCCCATCAAGCCGATATCTGCACTGTTTGAGATCAGCGAACTCATCACGGTATCACTACCGCCAGCATTAGTCAATTCAATCTCCAAGCCCTCGTCTTCAAAATAACCTTCATTTATCGCCACATAAAGCGGGGCATAGAAGATAGAATGAGTGACTTCACTGATACGAATGGTGTTGTTTTCGTCTTTTTTGTTTCCGCACGCGGTGAGCATAATCGAGAAAACGCCGACGAAAATTACTAATAAAATTGCTAATTTTTTCATTCATTCTCCTTCTAGGAAGATTTATAGTGGTTTAATCCTTCCATAATTCATTGTATGAAATAAATGAAATCTTGTTTATCAGAAGTGAAAATTGGCAAATAAAAAATAGCGCAAATTCATAAAAATTTTTGAATGAAAACTAATTTTTAATAGTAAAATAGTTGAAAATATTGATAATTTTTGATAAAATAGAATAGATTTTGAGGTATGTATGACTAGAAATGATATTTTTTACAAAATTTTATTTGCTATATCAATAGCATTATTGCCAATAGTGATTTTTGCATATTTGTATTTGCCTGAATGGTCAGTGAGTTTAATTATAGCGGGCATATTGTTATGCAAAATATGGATAGAATTGTTTAGAGATAAGACGAGTTTGCAACATTTGATCATAGACGCATTGGCGGGAATTTTAATATTTTCAACACTTTTAATTTTCTTTGCAGTGATAGACGAAATCAATCTCGCTTTTGCAATTGTCACCATAGTGCTGATCATCACATCGTATATTTACAAAATAGTTTTCTTCAAAAAATCTATGCCAGAATTTGTGGATGCAGTAGACTATTGTTATATGTTGTTTGAATGTCTTACTTTGGTTGCCTTTACATTCTTGTTTTATTATCCGCTGATCACAAATATTGGTTTGGTTGCTATGCTTCTCACTGCGGGCGTTTCATTTTGCTACAAAGTTTATTATACATTTAGGTACACTAGTGCAAATAAAATTTTTCACATATTTAGACGCAAAAGAAAATAAATTCGCTATTGACAAATCGTTCAATATGTGATAGTATATTCGCATAAGAATAGGAGATATGTATGAGTACTTTTTTATCATTCGTTAGTCCATTAGAATTTTTGTTGAGATATACAGTTATTACAGGTGTTGTATTAGCTATTATTGGTGCGTCAATTTGCTTTATGGCTAAGCGTATCACTATGGCGAAAAGGAAGTCGGACGAAGTTAGCAAAAGCGACCGCTTTTATGTTGGGCTGATGATTGCTGGTATTAGTTTCATCCTTATTGGTATGATCATTATGGTTTTGCCTATTGATGTGACCTTCTACAATTATAATTAATTATCTTTGTAGTTTTAGTAGTTTTATTATTCTTTGGCAATATTGATTCAAATTATATGCTCTCAACTAGAGGGCATTTTTCATATTTTATGCTAATTTTTGTTGACTTTATCTATATAAATAATGTATTATAAAATTAATAAATCAAGAGGAGGGAGATTTATGAAAAAATTTTTATCAAAGATGCCAGTGATGATTGTATTTTTGTCACTGGCGGTAGTCGGGCTAGTATTCTACATTGTAATGCTTGCTCGTCCAGTCAGTTATGGAATGACATATACTTGGACTCATGTTGTGACAGAGGAAGAGACCTCTACATTCGGCGTAGAAGCAGGTACAGAAATTAGTTATAGCTTGAAAATTTTAAATGATAGAAAGATGGAACAGTCAATTATTCAGGAAAATGATGGAGAACCAATAGAAATTTGGATAATTCGTAATGGAAATAAGTTTATTATGATACCAGAAGGTGTTTCATCAGAAGAAGAATATGATGCGATGGTTGAAGCTTTAAAAGCGGATAAGAAAGAATGGGATGCTTTATGGGCAGGCAAAGGTGAAGGTATGCCTGTATTCAATGTGAATGCCTTTAATATTAATGTAAATATCGAAGGTGTGGAAATGGAATTTGCATGTAAAGGAGCTATAGTTTTCGCATCAGTATTTGGCGTAGTTGAAGTAGCACTGATTACATTTGGAGCATTATCTCTTGTATTCTTCTTAAAAAATAGAAAGGGTAGTTCGACTCAATCAGCAGATACTCCAGTTGCTGAATGATAGAATTTTCTATCAATCTAAAACGAAAAACATAGTTTAATATCTTTTGGAATAAAAATCTAACTATTTGATGAACCATAGTTAGATTTTTTGTTTTAACAAATTTGATCGCTATATCAAATTTAGAATTAAGATTTTTAATAAATGATAATTTTTAAATTTAATTATAGTGATTATTACATATAATACCGACATTAATTTAAAATGTAATATTATCAAAGACATTGTTTGTGATTGAGCTATTTGTCGTAGTTGAGATTATCGAGTTAGGGCAAAATCTATAGCAACCATTATTCCTAACATTCCTACACAAAGTAAAAGCAGTTAGCGGAAGGGAGAGATTCGAAATTCTGACGCAATCACATCTGCCTATTCGATAGAAGAAATAAAACATAATTTACCTCCTATCACATAATATTATATAGTTTGTGTGTTGTGTGAATTTGAATAAAATATGTGTGTTCAATTACCAAAATATGCTATTTTTTTTAAGAGTAAAATCAAAGTTTTTGCATATTATACATTAGAGGTATTTATGAGAGAGCTTGCCCTTGCCACCAAGGTGAGCAACAAAGAGATTATTGATTTTTTGTATGCAAATATTCAATCAAAAATTGATTTTTGTAAAACGATCATCACGCGATACAATGATAATAATTTTAGTTATCTTTTGTTTGCCTGTGAAGAAAAATTTGTTGAGCCGTGTGAGATGATATTGCGTGAAGTTATCATAGACTATATTGAATCTGTTTATAAACTTAATTATCTAAAACAAAAAATCAAAAATCCGCTTTCAAATTCGCTTGCGTTCAATGCTTATATCAAGGTGTTGGCGCTCTTTGATAAGTCTACTGACGAAAGTGCGCTAGGCAAAATATTGATTTTCAATCAAACTTTTTTCGTGGATAGTTTTCTAGAATTTAGATTAAATCCGCTCAAAAAACATTGGAACAATTTAGCCGAGTTGAGCAGTGACAATCTGACGATGTTCAATTCTGCCACTTTCATAGATATCATACGCTTTTTGATCAACACGATGGACAATTTGGTATACAAAGTCAAGGTCATTTGCGATGGCGAACATTTCAGCATTTACAATATGAAAAATAAAAACGAGAAGATAAAGAAAATTGCCGAATGCAAAAATTCAACCGAACTTATCACCAATGTTTTGAATTCGTGTCCTAGTTATATAGACATTTATATCAATGGAGACAATAGTTATGAAGCGGTCAGTTTTTTGAGCAATGTATTCACGAATCGGCTGAAAATATTTATGAAAAATTAGTTTATCTTGATTTTCTTAACTTTAATAGATGGTCGTTGCTCGTTTAACAATTTTATAATGTATTGAAAGATTTGATCATTTACATTTAAAAAATTCGTTTTCAACTTTTATCAACAAAAATTTTATTAAAAAATATGCTTGACTATCTAAATTTAGTGTGCTAAAATATAAATAATTCAATAGACTATTGATTAGACAAGTAGTTTTATGGTCAATTTTTACAGAGAGTGCCTGTTGGCTGAGATTGGCGCAATATACCATAAAATGAAACCACTAATTAGGTCAATTCGAGTGAATTCTCGATACAAGAGTGGGTATTTTACCAATTTGGGTGGAACCGCGGTTATTCAATCGTCCCAAGCTAATGCTAGGGATTTTTTGTTTTTAGGAGGGAATATGAACGAAGATAAACAAAATATGTACCGTCATAGTATGAGTCATGTGTTGGCAAAAGCAATCAAAGCATTTTATCCAAACGCAAAAATGGCAATTGGACCTGCAATCGACAATGGCTTTTATTATGATTTTGACAACTTGAATATTACGCCAGATGATTTTGACAAAATTGAAGAAAAGATGCGTTCAATCATCAATAATAATGAAGATTTTGTCCGAAAAGAAGTCAGCAAGACAGAAGCGTTTGAAATGTTTGCAGGCGAACCATACAAGATTGAATTGATCAACGAATTACCTACGGACGAAAAGATTACAGTATATTATACAGGCGATGATTTTTATGATTTATGTCGTGGTCCGCATGTCGAAAACACAAAATTTTTGCGTGGCTTTTCATTCAAAATAAATCGCATCAGCGGTGCGTATTGGCGTGGCAGTGAAAAGAATAAAATGCTCACCCGCATATATGTTTATGGATTTATTAATAAGGAAGATTTGAAAGAATGTTTGCGTCTGGAAGCGGAAGCAAAAGAGCGCGACCATAGGAAACTAGGCAAAGAATTAGGCATATTTATGATGAACGATTTGGTGGGCAAGGGGCTTCCTATGTGGCTCCCTAAAGGTTTCATTATCCGCAGGGAACTATCTGATTATATCATAAATAAGGAGATAGAATTAGGTTATCAGCATATTATGACTCCATCGCTTGGCAATGTGAATTTATATAAGACTTCTGGGCATTGGGAACATTACAAAGACGATATGTTTCCAGTTATGGAGCGCGATGATGAAGCGTATGTTTTGCGTCCAATGAACTGTCCGCACCATATGATGATATACAAAAATTTTATGCATTCATATAGAGATTTGCCTTTGCGCTTGGCAGAAGTGGCGAACGATTTTAGATTCGAAGCAAGCGGTTCGCTTTGCGGAATAGAGCGCGCGCGTGCTTTCACTCAAAATGATTCGCATATTTTCTGTCGCCCTGATCAGATAGAAGAAGAGATTGACGGGGTGATTAAACTCATTTTGGATGTATACAAAGATTTCGGATTCAAAAATTATACTTTCAGATTGTCATTAAGGGACAAAACTAATGTAGAAAAGTATTTTGCAAATGACGCACTTTGGGAGAAAAGCGAAACTGCACTTCGAAATATCTTGAAGAAACGCAAAGCATCATTCTATGAAGCGGTTGGGGAAGCGGCATTCTATGGACCAAAAATTGATGTTCAAGTGAAGACCGCATTAGGCCACGATGTGACGCTGTCTACTATTCAGCTAGACTATCAACTTCCTGAAAGATTTGAATTGGAATATGTGGATGAAAATAACAATAGAGTGCGTCCGGTAGTCATCCATAGGGCAATTTTGGGATCATTGGATAGATTTGTCGCATTCATTTTGGAAGAAACAAAAGGGATATTGCCTGCGTGGTTGAGCCCTGTTCAAGTGAAAATATTGACAGTGAATGAGCATAATATTGAATATGCTAATTCGGTGGCGGAAAAATTGAGTAAGAAAAAGATTCGTGTAGAAAAGGACTTTTCAAATGAATCGGTAGGCAAGAAGATTCGTTCTGCCGTGATAGAAAAATCTCCATTCATATTAGTGCTAGGAGATAAAGAGATGAATGAAAATTTAGTTTCAGTTCGTAGACGCGGGAGTAAAGATACAGTTAGTTATACCTATGAAGAATTTGAAAATATCTTATTGAAAGAAATCGAAAATAAGGCATTATAATTATATAGAAAATTAATGAGAATATGTATCAAAAGATTAATTAAATAGTTATATAAAAATAGAGATCAATTAGTTATTTTTGAATAATATTTTGAAAGGAATTTTGCGTTTTGATTGTTTTCGAAATGAATCATTTTAGATTCGCTTCATTTTGCAAAGTTCCTTTTTATTTATTTTATTAGTTTTGAAATATTAAATTTTTTTGTTTAAAATCAAATAAATTTTTTATTTTTCAACAATTTATTATTAAATGTTCAAAATTGAATGAAAAATTTGAGAAATTTTCAAAAATTTGTTTTTTTGATTGACTAGTTTTTTTATTAGTATTAAACTAAACATAATAGACATTTGTTTATTATTTTTTGATGTTAAGGAGAAAAAGGTGAATATTTTTAAAAAATTATATTGCAGAACTTTTCAAACGATTTTTAGAATAGCAATTCCATTATTGCCATATCACGAACCTCAAATTTTAGCAAATAATGATGAATTAATTTCTATATTGCTTGATAATAATACAAAAAGCGTGTTGTTTGTGACAGACGCAGGACTCACTAATTTAGGTTTGTACAATAATTTAGTTGATGAGATGAGGCAAAATGGTGTGAAAGTCAGCATCTATGATAAGACTGTGGCAAATCCTACCACACAGAATGTGGAAGAAGCACTTGCTGTATACAGAGATAACGCCTGCAACGCGATTATCGCATTTGGTGGTGGATCAGCTATGGATTGCGCAAAAGCCACTGGCGCGCGCGTGGCACGACCAAAAAAGACGCTCGGCAAAATGAAAGGAATTTTGAAAGTGGGCAAGAAAATTCCGCTATTAATCGCAGTCCCTACCACAGCTGGCACGGGTAGCGAAACCACACTTGCAGCGGTGATCACAGATAGTGAAACTAGGCACAAATATGCAATAAATGACTTCCCATTAATTCCGAGTTATGCTATGTTGGATGCTAGTTTGACAATTGGGCTTCCAAAATTCGTCACAGCGACAACGGGTATGGACGCGCTCACTCACGCAATAGAAGCATATATCGGGCGTAGCACCACGAAAGACACTAGGCAAAACGCATTGGAAGCGGTGAAATTGGTGTTTGAAAATTTGTATTCAGCGTATGAAGATGGTAGCAATCTAGAAGTTCGCGACAATATGTTGAAAGCAGCGTTCAAAGCGGGATTGGCATTTACAAAATCTTATGTAGGATATGTACACGCAATCGCGCATTCGTTGGGCGGGAAATATAATATACCACACGGATTAGCAAATGCCATAATTTTGCCTTATGTATTGAAAAAATATGGACGAGCAATATACAAAAAACTTTGGGAAATGGGTGTGTATGCAAACTTGTTTGATTCAAACACTTCAATTGAAGAAGGAGCAAAGATTTTCATTGAAAAGATTGAAGATTTAAATAAATCTATGGATATTGGCAGTTCTATTCCAGAGATTAAGGGAGAAGATGTTCCGTATCTGGCAATTACGGCAGAGAAAGAAGCCAATCCATTATATCCAGTTCCTGTATTGTATACTGCGGAGCAATTAGAAAAAATATATTATGAGGTAAAAAATGGATAACGAATTGATTTTAGAGAAAATAAAAGTCCAGCGCGAGTATTTAAAACAAAATCCAATGCTTGACTATAAAAAACGCGTTGAAGCATTGAAAAAATTATATAAAAATATAAAAAATATGACGCCAGAAATAAACGATGCACTTAAAAAAGATTTAAACAAAGGCGAAGTTGAAACATATATGGTAGAGATAGGAATGGTGTTGAGTGAAATCAGTTATATGATTCGCCATTGTAGGAAATTTTCGCGCCCCAAAAGAGTGGCGACACCATTGGCACAATTTCCATCCACTAGTTATAGAATACCTTGTGCGTATGGTATAGTGCTTATTATCAGCCCGTGGAATTATCCGTTTATGCTAGCAATTGAACCGCTTGTAGATGCGATTTGTGCAGGCAATTCTGTTATAATAAAACCTAGCGAGCATTCGCCTAATACTAGCAAGGTGATAGAGCGATTGATTGATGCAACATTTGAGTCTGGTCATGTCACCACTGTACTTGGCGGGGTGGAGGAGTGCACATTTTTGTTAGATCAAGACCTTGATTATATATTCTATACAGGAAGCACTCGCGTGGGTGAAATAGTTATGAAAAAAGCTGCCGAGCATTTCACTCCGGTAACTTTAGAGATGGGCGGTAAGAGTCCGTGCATTGTGGATGAAACTGCGAATTTAGCACTTACGGCGAAAAGAATTGTGTTTGGAAAACTATTGAATTGCGGTCAAACTTGCGTTGCTCCAGATTATATTTATTGTGACGAAAAAGTTAAAGATGGATTAATTTATGAATTGAAGCGACAGATCGTTTTGCAATACACGACCGATCCTATCAACAATCCAGAATATCCGCGTATGGTGAATCAAAAGCAGTATGACGCGATGCGCTCGTTTATCAAAGAAGACAATTTGATTTTTGGCGGAAAATGTTCGGATGACAAATTGAAAATTGAACCTACCATTTTGGAAGCCACATTTGATGACGAAGTTATGAAAGAAGAAATTTTTGGACCAATTCTTCCAATCGTTACATTCAAAGATATTGATGAAGCTATTGAAAATATAAACAAATTGACTAAACCGCTAGCGTTTTATGTTTTCTCATCAAGCAAAGAAAATCAAAATAAATTTATAGATCGTTGTCCATTTGGCGGGGGATGTATTAATGATACGATAGTTCATATTGCCACATCAAATATGGGATTTGGCGGACTAAAACAAAGCGGTATAGGAGCATATCACGGAAAAGTTGGATTTGAAACTTTCTCGCATTACAAGAGCATTTTGAACAAAGGAACTTGGTTAGATTTGCCTATGCGCTACCAGCCATACAATAAATTCAAAGCGTTTTTAATTAGATTGTTTTTAAGATAAAATTTTAAAAATTCAAAAAAATTCTACAAAAAATAGTGAAAAATCATATAAAAAAATGAAATTTTCAAAAATTTTTGTTAAATTTTTCAATTTTTGTTAAATTATTTACAATAAATTTTTATGTATTTTTGTTTTAGAATTAAAAATGTTTGGAGAGAATATGAAAAAAACTTCACTAATTTTAAATTCAATATTTTTATTAGCTATCATAATTTTAGATGTGTTTTATATTATCAATGGTGGCATTCTATTGAAAAGTGTTACTAGTGCGTGCTTTTTTGCGCTAGGTGTAATCAATTTGATTTTTGTGCTGAAAATGAAAACTGAAAAAATCAAATTTTCCATTCTTTTGCTAGTAGGACTTTTCTTTGCAATGTTAGGGGATATATTGCTTGAAATTAATTTTATCGTGGGAGCAATATTCTTCGCAATAGGGCATATATTTTATTTTATATCCTTTTGCTTTCTCGAAAAATTCAGGTGGATCGATCTTATTTATGGAATTGTAATTTTTGTTCCATCCGTATTAGTTATAACTTTATATCCACACTTTGATTTTGGTGGATTGACGATGGAATTGCTTTGTGTTATCTATGCACTAGTAATATCTTTAATGGTGGGGAAGGCAATCTCTGTTTATGTAAAAGATAGGGCAATGTATAAATTAATAATATTAATAGGTACAATACTTTTCTTCTTTTCCGATCTAATGCTATTGTTCAATGTGTTTTCTTCAGTTAGCGAAGCATTTGGAGTGCTTTGTCTTGCCACATATTATCCAGCAGAATTTTTGCTCGCTTTCTCAATTTTGAACGCAACTAACTTGAAAGATAGAGCAGAACAAACTAAATAATAATTTTACAAAATGTTTTTTTATTTTTGATTGAAATTAAATGAAAATAAATTTGAAAATAATAAAAAACAAAATTAAAATTGTAAAAAATACATTTTGAAAATTCTGAATTAGAAAATTTTCACGGCAATTTAGCGCCAACCGAGTGAAAGGGAATAGAAAATTTGATAAAAATAATAAAAAATCGTTGACAAGCGGGAGATTGTTTGATATAATGAAGGCATAAAAGTAGAAGTACCACTTCTCACCTTGAAGCAATTGCGCGACAATGGTTATGAAATTACAATCAATATAATGTAATTTTTTGTTTGGTGGGTTCTTTTACTATAAAGAATTCCATTTTTTTATTTAGGAGGTAATTTGAAAGAATCACTAAAAAATGAACAAATTGTTTTACCGGAAGTTCGCTTGATTGGGCCCAATTCCGAACAATTGGGGATAATGAGTTCACAAAAAGCACTAGAAGTAGCTATTGGTTACGATTTAGATCTCGTGTTAATTGCACCAGATGCAAAGCCACCTGTATGCAAGATAATGAATTATGGGAAGTTCAAATTCGAGGAGCTTAAGAAACTCAAAGAGCAAAGGAAGAATCAAAAAGTAGATGAAGTGAAAGAAATTCGTTTGTCTATGTCGATTGATGATCACGACCTTGAAATTAAGGCGAAACAATGTTGCAAATTTTTATCTGATGGAAGCAAGGTTAGAGTAAAAATTCTTATGAGAGGTCGTATTCAAGTGCGTCCGCAAATAGGAATAGATATTATGAACCGCTTTGCAGAGCTTGCGTCAAGCGTTGGTCAAGTGGACAAAAAACCTGAAATAAATGGACGAAATATCTTTATGGTATTAGCGCCGATCTCAAACAAAAAATAATTATTTGGGAAAGCACTTCACTTTTTAATATTTTATCAGAACATAGACAAAGTATGTCTAATGTTTCTAAAATTATTTATATAAGGAGAGAATTATGCCAAAAATGAAAACAAGGAAAGCTGTGGCAAAGCGTTTCAGCGAAACGGGCACAGGCAAAATCAAACGAACTCACGATGGGAAAGGTCACATTTTGACTAAAAAAACCAGAAAGAGAAAGAGACAATTAAGAAAAACGGGTTATGTCTCAAAGCAATATGAAAAGAAGATAAAAGGTATGATGTAGGAGGCGGAATATGAGAATTAAACGAGGAGTCAGTGCAGTGAAAAAACGCCGCACCATTTTAAAACAGGCAAAAGGTTATCGCGGTGCAAAATCAAAACTTTATAGAGTTGCGCGTGAAGCTGTGATGAAATCTGGTCAGTATGCGTATGTTGGTAGGAAGTTAAGAAAGCGTGATATGCGTTCACTTTGGATCACTCGTATCAACGCTGGTTGCCGTGAAAATGGTATTAGTTATAGTATGTTTATCAGCGGGCTTAAAAAAGCTAATGTTGATTTAAACCGCAAAGTATTGGCAGACTTGGCATTGACGGATGCAAACGCATTTGCAAAACTTGTTGAAACTGCAAAGAAAGCGAACGAAAGCTCGAAAAAGTCAAAATAATACGCAAATTGATTTGCGATTATTAAATTAGATTGATAATGTTAAAAAGCAATATATCTACTATTTTAAATGGACATTGAATTTTAAGATTAAAAGATTCAGTGTTCATTTTTTTAACACTATATGTTTATATATTACGCATAAGATAAGAAGATTAGTATCAGAAGATAATATTTTTAATTGAACAATATTTTTATTTTAAGACATTTTCAATAATATAATTATTTTAATTATTTTAATTTATAAATCTTTTTAAATATGTTTTTTACAATTTATTATAACAAAATTTCTCACATCAAATTTTAAAATAGGGAGTATAGTTAAAGCGTATTAAAGATAGCGGTAAAAATATGAAAAAACAAAAAAGATATGATTTTTAGCTTCAAAGCGATTAGCTAAAAAGTTTATTATACTAAATAAAAACAAATATAATAATTGTATTTTTTAAAACAAAAAATATTCAAAAATCATATTCTTAACTGCAATTTTTTTAAATTTCTCAAAATTAGTAATCTTTAGTTTGGAAAATTTTTATTTTTATCTTTAAATTCTTTGCCTGTAATGAGATAGTCGATAGAAACATTAAAATAATTTGACATAGCAATTAGCATTTTCAAACTCGGTTCGCGCTTGCCATTTTCATAATATGATAGGGCTTCTCGTGAAATATTAAGATCAATCGCCACTTGCTGTTGATTCAAACCCTTTCGTTTTCGTATTTGTTTTAATCCTATCATATTATTCAATATTTTTTGTAAAACTCTTGACAATATTGTAACATTTTGTTAATATAAAAATGTAACATAATGTTACAACGGAGAAATTATGAAAACAAAATTATTAGGGAAAAAAGAGAGTATATTCATATTATTATTATTGACGATTGTGTGTATTTTATGCTTTACACAATTTCTCATCTCATTGGTGTCGATATCCGATTGCGTGAATATGTATAAGCTTTCAACGAATATAACAAATAGCTATTTTAAAGAATTCAATGTTATTAAAGTTGTATCAATATTGACAATGTGTTTTACAATGCTTTCGTTCTTATTGTCATTATTGATATTACTTATTAGGAAAATAGAAATTAGACGCGCCTTTTTGATTAGTATATTTACAATTCTATTCTTAAGTGTGGTATTTTTCTTTATCATAAAATTTACCGCAGGAGAAGAGTATAGCATTTTGTATGATTATGCTTCTGGTGGCATTTCAGAAGGTAAATATACGATATTTTCTATTGAAAACGATTTCATTCAGCGCAATATCTATTTATTGTTCAGTATGGTCCTAGTTTTGATTATGTCATTCATTAGTTTTTATTTATCAAATATATTGTACAGCAATGAAGAAACTGACAAGTCTAAAAATCAAGAAGAAAATTTTGTTAAAACGACGGCAGAGCAGGAATTGGAAAACGAGATTGAGAAAATGAAAACAAGATTGAGAATAAAAGATTTAGAAAAAGAATATTTGAATTTGAAAACAAAACTAGACGAATAAAACAGAAAGATAAAAAATCACCAAATTTGAAAATATGCTAATACTTCATCTTTGGTGTTTTTTTATTATTAGTATATTAGAACATTATCTATATAATATAAATTTCCTAATTACATTATTATATAATATAGATTTTATTAAGATGTTATATAAAATTTTTTCTTTTTTATATTAAAAACAAAAAGATTAATATCAAATGGCATAAAAATTTGATGGAAATTAACCGCTTAAAATTTTATAAAATTATAAAAAATTAATAATGTTTAATTTTCGGATAAAATATTGTATTTTGAAATTTTACTTTAAAAAATCTCTATTTTTATCTTATTATCTGCTACAATAGGGTAGATAAAAATTTGTATTTTAAAGAATTTATGTATGTTTGACTTTTTGATCATAATTTGCTAGCATAATAATATGGAATTGACTAAACAAACTATCAAAAATCTGAAAGATAAAAATTATAGAAAACAGCATAATCTTTTTTTGGTGGAAGGAGAAAAATTCTGTCGCGATTTGCAAAAGGCGGATATTGAAATAACTATGACTATTGCTTGCGATGAAAGGTTTTCGGATTTTCCAAATTTTGAATTGGTTAGCAAACGAGTGTTAGATAGTATCGCCACGACGAAGACACCTCAAGATATTATTTGTGTTTGCAAAGCAAAAGTTTATCCAATTCAATCGATTGGCAATTCGCTTATATTAGATACTGTTCAAGATCCGGGCAATGTTGGTACGCTGATTCGCAGTGCAATGGCTTTTGGATTTGACGATGTGTATTTGATAGATTGCGCAGATGTGTATAGCGAAAAGGTGATCAGAAGTTCGGTGGGGACAGTCTTGTCCGCACGCATACATATTGTCAATAGAGCGGATTTGATTGACAACAAAGAAAAAATTGCAAAAAATTTCATAGTTGCAGATATGATTGGAGTTTCTATTGATAAAATTCATTTGCCAAAAGGAAAATTTGCTGTTATAATCGGTAATGAAGGACAAGGAGTAGGCATTGATTTAGTCAAATTGTCCGAAATAAAAGTTTCTATCCCTATGACCGACAAAGTGGAGAGTTTAAATGCCGGGGTGGCGGGTAGTATTATAATGCAAAAATTTAGTGAGGTGTAAATGTCAGGACATAGTAAATGGAACAATATTAAAGGAAGAAAAGAGAAATCGGACGCAGAGCGCAGTAAAATATTTACAAAAGTTGGTCGCGAGATAATGGTGGCGGTGAAAGAAGGCGGACCGAACATAGACAGCAATAGCAAGTTGAAAATGGCAATAGCAAAAGCGCGTCAATACAATATGCCAAACGATAGAATAAACAACATTATCAAGAAAAACAGCGAGGTAGACAATTCAAATTTTGTAGAGCAGACCTATGAAGGATATGGAATTGGCGGAGTAGCGGTGGTGGTGAAATGCTTTACCGACAATAAAAATCGTACGAGCAGTGATGTGAGATATGCGTTTGATAAGTTTGGCGGATCGTTGGGATCGTCGGGATGTGTGTCGTACCTGTTTGACAATAAGGGCGTGGTGGTTGTAGAAAAGAATGAAAAATTTGATTCAGATTCTGCTATGGAACTTGCGATCAATGCAAACGCATCCGATTGTGATGAGGACGAAGTATTCACGATCTACACCGAGCCAAGCGCTACGGCAGTAAATGATATGGTATCTGTGTTTGATAATGCGGGGTATACAATACTATCATCTGGGGTAGAGATGATACCGCAAAATTATGTTTCGCTAGACGAGCATAAACGCGAAACATTTGACAAAATGATAGACAAGTTGAATGAAAGTGACGATGTAATAGATGTAATACACAATTTAGAGGAATAAATTATGAGTGAGATGAAGAACGATGAAGAACTTTTGAAGATAGTTGATTATCTAAAAGAGTATGATGTGAAGTTGCGTGGTTTGTACGGATTGTACAATACACTTTTGCTGGACGCGGAAGAAAATAGGTCAAATTTGAGTACATATTATGAAGAAATGATAGATTTGAAAAATTCTTTAAATTCGATTTCTCAAATTATTTATGGTAGCAAGAAGAGCGAACGAGATATGGTATATACGCGCAAAAAATCAGAGATAAAGAGATTGAATACCGAGGTGGACAAGGCAAATGAAGAATTTGTTGATTCTACCAAAAAATATTGTACAGCATTGAAGGAATGCGGTTCGCTCAAAACAGAGTATAAACATAAGATAATTAGCCTTCGAAAAGAGTTTAAATCAGCAGTTCAGAAAGAGACTCCTCAAATGGTGATAAAGTTGTTTGTGCGTCAGGTAAAATCGCTAAACAAGACGCTTGAAAATATTGAAAAATTGATTTCAGACTATAATGTGAAGCGCAACCAAGTGGAAGAAAATAGCAAGCGATTCAATGACCTTTATCAAAGCGTATTAGATTTATTAGAAAGGTTAAAAGTGCCAGCATAATGAGAGTGTTAGGAATAGATCCTGGATATAATATAATAGGTTATGGCGTGGTGGAAACGAAAGGGTGCAAAGTGATAGATTATGGAGTGATTACCACTCCGAAGACTATGTCGATCAGCGCGCGACTTTCTACAATTTTTAAAGCCACTTGTGAACTTATGGAGACATTCAAACCAGATGAGGTGGCGTTTGAAGAATTGTTTTTCAACACAAATAATACGACAGCAATTCCTGTGGCGGAATCGCGCGGAGTGTTGATAGTGGCAAGCAAACAATACACGGATAGATTGTTTGAATATACTCCGCTTCAAATCAAACAAGCGCTCACAGGCAATGGTAGAGCAGAGAAAAAGCAGGTGCAGTATATGGTCAAAAATATGTTGGGGTTAAAATCTGTGCCCAAGCCAGACGATGCAGCCGATGCGCTTGCGGTGGCATTGTGCCATATTCAGACAAACAGCGTTTTGAGTGACAATTCTATCTGATAATCAAAAACGAATTAGTTTATAGACGAAAAACTTAAAATTAAAGCAATTTTTAGCAATTTGTATTTAATTTTACTTTCGAATTTATCATTCAAATATATTTGTTTATCTATCCTAATTTTGACAATTAAAAAACATAAATTAGTTAATCGAGAGAGAATATGATAGGTTTTATTAAAGGTATATTGAAAGAAAAAGATTTCAACAATGTTACAGTAGATTGTAATGGTGTTGGATTTCAAATTTTTGTGACAAATAGTTGTATGGCGAACCTGCCCGATTTGGACAACGAAGTGCAGATATATACATATTTGCATGTCAGAGAAGACGAGATGAGTTTGTATGGTTTTGTCAGTCCAGAAGAAAAGCGCTTGTTTTTGCAACTCATTACAGTGAGCGGAGTCGGTAGCAAGACTGCCATTCAAATTTTGTCTGCCGAACGAATGAGCGCCATTATAAATAGCATTATAAATGAAGATTCATCAGTCATAGCATCGTGCAAGGGCATAGGCAAAAAGGTGGCGGAAAAAATTATTGTTGAATTGAAAGACAAAATTCGTCCGCTTGATTATATTTTGCCAAACGAATCAATATTTGCACAAAACAATGAAAATATAGAAGAAGCGGTCATAGTTTTGACCAGTTTAGGTATGAGCAAAACGCAGGCAAGCAAACTTGCGCGCGAAGTCGCAAACGAAAACGACACAGCAGAGCAAATTGTTGCAAAAGCGTTGCATAATATGGGTGAATAATGGAAGAAAAAGATAGATTTATTTCAAGCACAAAAAATATGAGCGATGTCGAGGTCGAAAACAAATTGCGACCTATGACTTTCGACGAGTATGTTGGGCAGGAAAAGATTAAGTCAAACTTGAAGGTATATATCACTGCGGCGAAGAAACGAAAGGAAGCATTAGATCATGTTTTGCTGTATGGTCCGCCAGGATTAGGGAAGACGACTCTCAGTCATATCATAGCCAATGAAATAGGCAGTCAGATAAAGATTACAAGCGGTCCGAGCATAGAAAACGCAGCAGATTTGGCGGCGATTTTGACGAACTTGAACGCTAATGATGTTCTCTTTATAGACGAGATTCATAGGATATCAAAATCTGTTGAAGAAATTTTATATCCAGCGATGGAAGATTACGCGTTAGATTTTATTGTTGGCAAAGGTCCAAGTGCCAGAAGTATGCGATTGAAGATTCAACCATTCACACTGATTGGTGCAACCACAAAAGCAGGAAATTTGTCAAGTCCGTTGCGCGACCGATTCGGAGTGGTGTGTAGGCTTGAATTGTATTCAGTGGATGAAATTGCTACAATTGTGACGCGTTCTGCCAAAATTTTAGGAGTTAATATTGAGCCCGATGCCACGCACGAGATTGCAAAACGAAGCCGTGGTACTCCGCGAATTGCGAATCGATTGTTGAAACGCGTGCGCGACTATGTCCAAGTGGAAGATAAGGATACGATCACTCTTATAGATGCAAAAAAAGCATTGACATTAATGGATATTGACGAGTTGGGACTAGATTTTGTAGACAAACGAATATTGATGTCTTTGATAGAAAAATTTGGTGGCGGGCCGGTAGGACTTGAAACATTGGCAGCCACGACCAACGAAGAAGTATCCACAATTGAAGATGTGGTTGAGCCATATTTGTTACAATTAGGGTTCGTAGCTAGGACGAATAGAGGTAGGCTGGCAACGCGCCTTGCCTATGAGCATTTTCATTTACCTGTGCCAAAAAATTTGCAAACGCCAGATGAAATAAGTGCGCAAGAAGGAGAAAAAAATGATTGATTATAAATCATTAGATAGTTATGACTACCACCTTCCAGAAAATCTGATAGCACAAACTCCACTTGAAAAACGGGACGAGAGCAGACTGCTAGTTTTTGATAGAAAGACCAAGGATATATACCATAGACAATTCAAAGACATTACAGATTTTTTGAAAAAGGGCGATGTGCTGGTGGTGAATAATACACGCGTGTTGCCAGCACGATTGATGGCAAAAAAAGACACGGGAGCGAATGTTGAAATTTTGCTACTCAAACGAATTAATATGAACGATTGGGAAGTCCTTTTGAAGCCCGCCAAGCGCGTGAAGATAGGCACTATCCTTACAATCAGTGATGAATTAAAATGCGAATTGATAGAGATTAAATCAGACGGAAATAGACTTGTCCGCTTTTATTATAATGGGGTGTTTGAAGATATTTTGAATAGAGTGGGTAGTATGCCACTTCCACACTACATTCACGAAAAATTGAAAGACAAAGAGAGATATCAGACAGTTTACAACAAAGTTTTAGGAAGTGCGGCAGCGCCAACCGCGGGGCTTCACTTTACACCCGAACTTATGCAAAAGATACAAGATATGGGGGTAGAGATACTTGAACTTACCCTTGATGTTGGGCTTGGGACATTCCGTCCGTGCAAAGAAAAAGATATCACAAAACATATTATGCATACCGAACACTATAGGCTTACGCAAGAAGTGGTGGACAAAATCAACAAGGCGAAAATAGAGAATAGACGCGTCATTGCAGTGGGCACCACCTGTGTTCGAACGCTTGAAACAGTGGCTCAAATTGGTATGCCACTTGAGGCAAGCGAATCAGATACGAGCATATTCATCTACCCACCTTATCAATTCAAAGTGGTGGATGCGCTCATTACGAATTTTCATTTGCCTAAAAGTACTTTGCTAATGCTGGTCAGTGCATTCGCAGGTTACGAAAACACGATGAATATATATGAAACTGCGGTGGAAAATCAATATAGATTTTTCAGTTTTGGTGATGCTATGTTTATCGAATAATTTTATTGATGTGTCTTTAGATTCAATTCCGATCTGAAACATTTTGTATAGAAATCAATACATATTGTCACTATATTTCATAGAAAAATATTTAGATGATCGCAGTTATTAAAAATTGTCAACAAATAATAAATTACTATTTTTTGAAATTGTTATCAAAAGATAAAAGCAATATATTTTTTGATTTAATCATTTAATGGAAAATTAAAAATGTTAGCGTTTGCTTGCTAAAATTGTTTTATAACAACTAAAAATACAAAAAATTTAATATATTATTAAGATATGATTTTTCTTTCTATAATAGGACAATATAAAAATAAAAACAATTAAGAAATTTAAAAAACAATATATAATATAATCAAGATAAAAATTATAATTTGAAAAATACACTAATTTGTTACGAGGAAATATATGGAAGAAAATTTTAGTTATGAAGTGTTGCACATAGATAAAAATAGCGGGACAAGGACGGGCGTATTACATACTCCGCACGGGGATATATATACGCCGATTTTTATGCCTGTGGGGACATTGGCTACAGTAAAATCACTCACGAGTGACGATTTATACGATGTGGGCGCGCAAATAATTTTGGCTAACACATATCATTTGCACATTCGTCCAGGTGATGAATTAATCAAGCGCGCTGGTGGACTTCACAAATTTATGAATTTTAACCGACCAATGCTCACAGATTCGGGCGGTTTTCAAGTTTTTTCATTGGCAGATATCAGGAAAATAACAGACGACGGGGTAGAATTTAAAAATCATTTGAGCGGTGAAAAAATGTTTTTCACGCCAGAAAAGGCTATTGAAATTGAAAATAATTTAGGTGCAGATATTATTATGGCGTTTGATGTGTGCAGTGAATACGGCGCCACGCACGAACAGGCAGAACAATCAATGATTAGGACTTTGAATTGGCTTGATAGATGTTTCAAAGTTCAAAAAAATCCAAAGCAAATGTTATTCCCAATAGTGCAAGGCAATTTCTATGAAGATTTGAGAAAAAAGAGTTTAGAAAAGACGAAAAAATATTGCAAATGTGGCATCGCTATAGGTGGGCTATCAGTGGGCGAACCGAAAGAAGTGATGATTCGTATGCTAGACGCAATGAAAGATGATTATCCAGAAAATATGCCTAGATATATGATGGGCGTGGGCACGCCAGATTACATTTTTGAAAGCATCGAACGCGGAATAGATATGTTTGATTGTGTATTGCAAACCCGCGTCGCGCGAAACGGACTTGCTATGACCAGCAAAGGCAAAGTCACATTAAAAAATGCAAAATACAAAGAAGATTTTAGCACGCTTGATGACGAGTGTGATTGTTATTGTTGCACTCATCATACGAAGGCGTATTTGCACCACTTGGTGAAATGCAACGAAATTTTAGGCGCTAGGCTGTTAAGCTTGCATAATATCCGTTTTACTTTGAAGATGATGGAAAACATACGAGATGCGATAAATAACGACAGATTTCTTGAATTTAAACGCGAATTTTATGAAAAATATGGTATAAAATAAATTGACTATCAAATTTTGATTTGGTATAATTAATTCATTGAATAGGGGAGAATTATGACGGAAATTATTTTATTAATTATTCTTATAGTTTTAGTTGTGGCTTTGTTTGTAGTAAGTTATATGAAGAAGAAAAAATATAACAACGAGCTTAACCAAATGCGTAGCGAATTGAAAGTCGGAGATAAAGTAATGACAGATACGGGCGTAGTAGGTGAAGTGGTAGATTCTTATATTGAGGACGAATATAAATATTTTATATTGAAATCGGGCAAGGGTAGCAATGTAGGGTATTTTACAGTTCACGCAAATGCAATATATTATGTTTTTGGCAAAGAAGAAAATCAATCGACGCAAAAAATTGTGGTAAAGCCAGCTGATAGTGAGCAAACTAAATCGGCAGACAAGAGTGCAGTGGCGAGTGACAAACAAGATGAGAATCAAAAATCAGACAATGTTTCAGAAGCAAAAGCTGAAAATCAAGTAAAAGTTTCTAATAAATCAGCTAATGGTAAATCACAATCAAAGAAATCAAGCAAAAAATAAGAAAAATTGATTAAAAAACATAAATTATAAAACATATGGCATAAAAGTGCTATAAATCAATGGGTAATGTGGATGATTTTGTTTGAAAATTATACGCATCAAAAAATTGAAAATCCTTTGAATGTGTCAAGTGCGCCATAAAATTGCTTTATAGTTTTGTTTTTTGTCTAAAAATATTTTTGATATAATCAAATTTATTAAAATGTGAAATTATAAAAAAATAAGGGGAACATATGATAAAATTTTTTAGATGTCGTCATTGTGGCAAAGTCATTGTTAAAGTTGTAGATTCAACTGTGCCAACAATTTGTTGTGGCGAACCGATGCAAGAGCTTGTGGCAAACACTTTTGATGCAGCAACAGAAAAACATCTTCCTGTAGTAAAAAAAGAAAAAGGGAAAATTTTTGTAAAAGTTGGAAGCACACCTCATCCTATGACGCCTGAACATTATATAAATTTCATCGTTCTTTCTGGCGCGGATGGGTACGCGATTAAATTTTTAAAACCAGGAGATAATCCAGAAGCAATTTTCAATGACGAAAACTATACCGAAGCATATAGTTATTGCAATTTGCATAATCTCTGGATGAGCAAATTTTAGTAAAATTTTCAAATTAACAAAATGAGAAACTTTGCTTTATAAGCATAGTTTTTTTATTTTAATTTGATTGTTGAAAATGTTTGACTAATATTTTTTGTTTAAAAATTAGTATTCGCTTTCAATATTGCATATATTTACAAATTATTTTATTATATGATAAAATTAGCTTCTCAATTTTGTGATTAAATTATTTATCGAAAATACATTATAGTAGGAGGCAGTATGCAAAAATTAAAATCATTAAATTGGGGCGGATTTTTATCAATAATCAAATGTTGTATGATAGGGATATTGGTGACACTTGTCGGATTGATATTGTTTGCAGTGGTGCTAAAATTTGTTGATTTATCTTCAAACATAATTGGATATATAAATGACGCATTGAAAGCTATATCTATATTCGTAATGTTGTTTTGCATCAAAAAGACGAACGGCGACAAACTAATAATCAAATCAATTTTTGCAGGACTTTTATACGCAGTGTTGAGCCTAATAATATTTGCTATTTTGAACAAGGGATTTGCGTTCAATATGACGATATTATATGACATTTTATTTGCTTTGATTGTATCAGTAATTGTTGCTATCATAATCAATCTAATTCATAAGAAAAATGCATAAAATTTGATTGAATATAGTTTTTTTAGTCAACAATATTATTTATAACAAATCTATACTTGTAGCAATTATTAATTAAGAATTTGATTGTTTAATTTTATCGTTAGTATTATTTATTTGATATATAGGCATTTGAAAATCAAATTCAACAGCATATTTTCAGTTTATTTCAAAATCTAAACTGGCAAAAACGGACAAAAAACACATCTAATTATCGTATTTTGTCGTAAAGAAATAATTGAAATTATAATAATTGTTTGACAATAACCGTGAGATAAGTTATAATAATTTTTGAATTAGGAGATATTATGACTAAAAAACGATCAAAATGCTTATTTGTTGTATTTTCTATTCTTTTAGTTATATGTTTAATTGCTAGTTTTGTTAATTTTATGTATCCTTTTACAATTAATGGAAACTACTATTCTTACTCTAATTTTGTATCAAATTTGAAATTGGGCGAAGATATAGGGAAAACATATAGAATAGTTTATAGAGCAGATCTTCCAGAAGGAGAAGCAAAAGCTAATTATGACAATTTGAGAGATTCAACCAAAGATGAATTGAAAAGTATTCTTCAAAGTGAAGGATATGAAGATGTCACTGCCAGCAGGTATGGAGACGATTCTATATTAATTCAAGTAGGCAACATCTTGTCGATTGATGACGAAAATGAAATCGCAGATTTAATTGGCGCACCTGCCACTATTAGTTTTTCAACCAATAGTGACAATTCTGAACCATTTGCTGGAGCGAAAGATATAGAAGAAGTGTATGCATCATCATATTATGATCAAGAGTCTGCAGAGAATGTGTATATTGTGGTGATAGATTTTAAAGACGAAATGATTGATTCAATAGCAGAATCCACAGCGGACGGCGGTACAGTTTATATCTATTTTGGCGATACCGAATTTACCCAAATGGACTTGGGTTCATCCGCAATATCAAACGGCGTTATATATATGCAGAGTGATGATTTTGCTAGTCTTGCGACAGCCAATACGATAGCGAATAGGATAAAGACGGGAATGCTTGACCTTGAATTGACCACGCTCGAATCTGATACTATCACGCCTACTTATGGAGTGGGTGCGAATATATGGATAGCTGTTGCTATGGCGGTATTTGTTTTGATAGGATTTATTTTCTTGATAGTGAGATATAAACATCTTGGCTGGCTTGCTTGTTTCAATTTGTTGTTCTTTATAACTATCAGTTTATTCTTGTTGCAATCAATTCCGTTAGTTCATATAAATTTTGCAGGAATGATAGGTTTCTTAATAGCGTTCATATTTATAATAGATAGCTTCATTTCAATTTTTGAAAAAGCAAAAGAACATTACAATCAAAATACAAAGTTGTATATTGCAATGAAGCTTGCTCAAAGTGAAACATTGACGAAAACATTTGTCACGAATGTAGGTTTGATGATTGTCGGACTTATCAGTTTGTTTATGCCATCGCTTGCAATTCAGTCGTTTGGTTGGGTGACCTTTGTTATGTCATTTGTTAGTATTTTCTGCGTGCAAGTGCTCAATAGATTGTTTATAAAAATGTATCTTCCATTCAACAGTACGGACGGCAAAAAATGCAACTTCCACAAAGGAGGACAAGATGCTTAATAGAGATTTTTCAAAGTCAAATCGAGAATATTTCAAGAAAAATAAATTTCCAATAATCATTTTATTAGCGTTTTTGTTGATCGGTATAATAGTGGTAGCTTGTTTTGGAATGAATTCAAATTTTGAATTGTCTGGATACAACGAATTTAGTGTGAGAGTAGGATCGGATAGCGCAAATTTCAATGAATATATAGACAAGATTCAATCTGCTATAAATAGCGAGAACGGAGATTATGACTCATTTTCAATAATGGGGGAAGGAGATGACACCAGGCTCATCATCCGTTATAATCGCAATTTAAACAGCGAGGAGCAATCAAATGTCAATGATATCATAGCTGAAGATTTGTCAATAACAATAGAAAGTATCTCTAGTCATTCGTATGTTTCTCCTGTGGTGGAAAATACTGATTATATTTTTACAGCTTTGACTATTATTTTGATATTGATACTCGCTAGCATATTTGCATATTTTAGATACAATACTGCCAGTGCGTTTACAACAATCATTTCTTCGATAATTGGTACGCTAATGTTTGTCTCAATCGGTGCAATATTAAGGCTTGAAATTGGAATGAGCTATTTTGCAATGCTTGTGATAATCAATCTATTGATAATGTTCTTTGCATTCAATATATTTGAACATATTCGAGAAAAAAATTGGTTGCAAACAGACGAATATTCAACGGCAATAAATTCGTCAATGAAAGCTAATAGATTCCGTTTATGTGCGTTGAATATTGGAATTTTCTTGATAGGTCTATTATTAGTAATATTAGCACCATCAAGCATAAAATACATCGCTCTCAACATTATGTTCTTGGCGGTTGTGGTGTTGGCGGTAGAATTGTATGTCGTGCCATTCTGTTGGAGTGTGTTCATAACATTATGCAAGAAACGCGCAGTAAAAGTAAAGGCGGATAAAGAAAAAGTTGTCAAAGAATCTACATCTAAAAAGGATAATGAACAATAGAAAAAAGCCTTTCTTATGAAAGGCTTTTTGATATCAATAAATTATGAAGTACATTTGCAATTTAACAGACGAATTTAATGAACAAGAATACGAGATAGCAAAATATTTTGATTTGGATAAAAATCTCGTTCATCTTTTGTATTCCAGAGGGATTGACAATAAAGAAAAAATGAATAAATTTTTATATCCAAATTTATCCAATCTCTATGATCCATTTTTGTTCGAAAATATGTCTGCTGTGGTCGAAAAAATTCAAAGTCATTTAGAAAAAAAATCTAAAATATTAATTTATGGTGATTATGATGTGGACGGAATTACGGCAAGTGCTATATTGATAAAATATTTCAACTCTATTGGCGCAAATGTTACGAATTTTATGCCAAATAGATATGAAGATGGCTATGGTATCACCATCGATGCAATAAACAAAATTTTTGATAATAGAAAGCCCGATTTAATCATCACTGTAGACTGCGGTATTACAGCGGTAGAAGAAGTTGAATATATCAAAAAATGCGGAGTAGATATAATTGTCACCGATCATCACGAGCGACTTGATATTTTGCCCTACTGTTTAATTATCAATCCAAAAATAAGCGAAACATATCCGTTCAAATCACTTTGCGGGGCGGGCGTGGCATTAAAATTAGTGCAAGCGTTGGCAGGAATTAGTGTGGCAAGCAAATATTTGCCAATTTGTGCTATAGCAACAATTGCCGACATTGTAGAACTTTTTGATGAAAATAGAGCTATTGTAGCGCTAGGTATGAAAGATTTTGACCATTTGCCATTGGGACTAAAAAGATTGATGCAAGAAAGTGGTATGAGTTTGAATTGCAAAGCGAGTGACATAGCGTTTAAACTTGCGCCAAAAATAAACGCAAGTGGACGAATGGGATCGGCAGAAACAAGTTTGGAATTGTATCTAGAAGAAAATCCTGTTGCTATAAAAAAATTATGCAACAAGGTGATTGATTTTAACAATCATAGGCAGAAATTATGTGATAGGGTATATACAGATGTGAAGCAAGATTTGAAAACGCGCGATATTTTCAAAATCAGTGCAATCATAATGTCCAGCCCAGAGTGGGATAGCGGTATTTTGGGAATAGTGTCTGCTCGAATTGCAGAAGAATATCATCGTCCTACATTTTTATTTAGTCAAGTGGGGGACGAATTGACGGGTTCGTGTAGGAGCGTAAATGGAGTCAATGTTCACATGCTTTTAAGCAGTGAATCGCAATTACTTACGAAATTTGGTGGGCATCCTATGGCGGCAGGACTGACATTGAAAGTCGAAAATTATGACGAATTTTGTAGGCTCACAGAATTGTATGTGGAGCAAAATTTAAACAAAGCAGATTTTCTACCGACGAAATCGTACGATTTTGAATTGGACGATAGCGAAATCGCATTGAAACTAGTTCAAGACATAGATAGATTGGAGCCGTGTGGACATCTCAATCCGCGTCCAATATTCAAATTCAAATTGACAAACGCAACGATCAGTTCGCTTCCAAAGCATCCTCAACATTTGGTGCTAACTTATCCAAATTTTAGTTTACTTGCCTTCAATTCAAGTGATAAATATTTTGTATTATCTGGCAACACATCATCTACAATTCTCGCAGATTTGAATATAGACAATTTTAGGAATAACTTGCGAATTTCTGGCATCGTAAAATCAATAGACTATGAAGACATCTATAGACCTAATGATGATGAAATAATTCAAGCGGAGTATTTAAAACAAATATGCTATTCACTAGATGGTAGTTATACATTCAACAATTACAATCGCGATCAATTGATAAGGTTGTTGCTAGATATGGATAAAAATGTTTATGGAACATTGATAGTAGCAAACGATTATAATACTTATATCAATTTCAAGTCGATATATGATAGCAATAACATATTTAGAAATCGAATATTTTCTATTAATGATGAAACAGGATTGAATACAATTATTTTAGCGCCCACGAATTTCAATTCGTTCAACACATTCAGTAGAATCATATTTTTAGATCCAATTTTAAACATAGGGTATTTGTCCGAACTTAAGAAACATACAAAATCTACAATATATCTTCCGCATTATCCTGCGAGCACGATTTCGTTGATGAAAAAAATCAACTTGTCACGGCAAGAATTTGGCAGATATTTTAGGCTTATTCAATTTGCATCTGAAAATAAAATCACAGGTTATTATACTTACAATTTATATATGAATATATTGAATAAATTGAAAGACAAATCAAATTATTCATATTTGCAATTTTATGTATGCTTGCTTGTCTTTAAAGAGTTGGGTATAGTGATCACGAATGATGACGACACACAAATTCTTTCTATTACGAATAAAAAGAATCCGCTAAACGCAAGTTCGTTTTACAATAAACTATCTACAATGAAAGTGAAAAATTAACAAAATAATACAATATATTGTGTATTAATATGATATATTTACTTTATATATTGATATGTGTCAAAAAATTTAGTTAAAATAATTTTTTGATAATTGTTTGCTAATTTATCAGTCATCTGATATAATTATATTAGAAGCGAGGGCTTGTGCTATATTATATTTTATTCAACGACTATTATTCACCAATGGATGCAGTAATTGTATTTTTAATTACGATTTTTGTCTATTTGATATCCCTCACTTTGCACGAATTTGCACATTCTTTCACTGCATACAAAATGGGCGATCCTACGCCCAAATTAATGGGGAGATTGACTCTTAATCCGTTTAAGCATTTGAGTTTGAGTGGCTTTCTGATGTTTGTTTTGTTGGGTATTGGTTGGGCAAAGCCCGTGCCTATCAATCCATTAAATTTCAAAAGATATAGAAAAGGAATTAGGTTGGTTTCCATTTCTGGAATTTTGACAAATTTTTTGTTAGGATTGTTGTCCGCATTCATATATGCTATTTTGCTTTCAACAGTGGGCTATATGAATACTGCAATGGAAATTGTGTTTTTAGTTTTGCAATATTTTATGATTGTAAACAGTTTTTTGGCACTATTCAATCTCATTCCAATTTATCCAATGGATGGTTTCAATTTTGTAACATCTTTTCTGCGCCCAGACAACAAATATATCAAATTCAATGTCAAAAATGGAATGAAAATATTGCTGTGTATCCTTTTAGTTACATTATTAATCGAAATTATTTTCTCATTTGATTTGCTTGATTGGTATCTATCAATTTTGTATAATTATGTATATCTACCGATATGCTTTTTAGGGGTATAAAATGGATGAGTTGGAAAGTTCAGACGAGATACTGACAGAATCTTCATCTCAATTAACTTTCAAATTAGAGGGCTTTGAAGGGCCTCTTGATCTTTTGTTGCACTTGATCAAAGAGCACAATATGACGATTTGGGAAGTTAAAATCAGTGATATCACGGACCAATATATGAAATATATGGAAGGGATTACAGAACTAGATATGGAAGAAACTACCGCCTTTTTGGATATGGCTAGTAGATTGCTTGAAATCAAGTCTAGAAGTTTGTTGCCGGTAGAAACGACCGATGAAGAAGAGGAAGAACTAGATCCTGAAACAAAACTGAAAATTCAACTTCAAGAATATCAATTATTTAAAGAAGCGGGCGGAGAATTGCATAATATTGAAAATGTAGATAGATTTTACAAACAACCTGACAAAACTGTGGGTGACACTAGGATAGTGTTCAATCAATTCAACCTTGATAAATTGTTGGACGCGTTCGCTTTCATATTAATGCGGACGAAAGATAGAGATAATCCGCAAGAAAAGAAAATCAGTCGAGATAGATGGACGGTTGCAGATAAAATTGCATTTTTGACCAACATTTTGAAGGACAACAAAGAGATTAATTTCTTCAGTTTGTTTGACGATACTTATTCAAAACTAGAAGTTATCACAGTATTTATGGCTATCCTAGAATTGTTGAAATTCCAAAAAATTGAAGTAGTACAAAAAGAGCGTTATGCAGATATACTGATTAGGAGAAAGGAGATTAGTGATGAATCTTAAAGAAATTGCAAAGATAGTTGAAGGAGTGTTGTTCGTTTCGGGTGAGGGCGTAGAGATAGACGAATTCAAATCGCGCTTTGATATGAACGACAGAGAATTCAACAAATGTCTTGATATTTTGAAAGAAAAATACAACGAAGATAGTGGAATAAACATTATTCAATACAAAACGAAAGTGCAATTATGTTCGAATCCACAGATAGTAGAGAATATTGCGGAAATACTTAATCCAATTAGAGAGCGAAGTTTGACAAAAGCAGCGCTAGAAACTGTAGCAATCATCGCGTATAAGCAACCAATAACTAGAATTGAAATTGAAAACATACGCGGAGCAAATAGCGATTATGCGATTCAGTTGTTGCAGTCAAATAATTTGATAGAAGTAGTGGGCAGAAAAGACACTGTTGGAAAACCGCTTTTGTTTGGAACTACGGAAAATTTTTTGAAAAGATTTGAATTGAAATCAATCGAGTCTTTGCCTAATTATAACGAGTTGTTGGACAGGATTCGAGTCATACATAGCGAAGGCGATTCTTTGTATAGGGAATTTACAATACCAGACGAAGATGAAGACAATGCAAAAGAAAATTCTACCGATGCCAAATCAGACGACCATTCAATTAATGACGATTCTCAATCGGGCAAGACGGATAAATCAGACAAAGTTGCCAACGAATAAAGTTCGCTATAATTAATAAAGTTAAACAACATTTTATAATTATTGAATAGAAAAGGACAAATTTAAGATACTATTTTTATGTGGTATCTTATTTTTTTGTTTAGTACGATTTTGAATATATTAACAATAATTTATCCGTTTTTGATTTCGTTTGATGTAAGGTTCAATATTTTGCGATTGAAAGGCAGTGTGGTTATCAAAATTTTCAACAAAATAAAATTTGAATTTAAAATACGCATAAAAAATGGATATATTTATATTAATCACAAAAATAAATTGCGAAAAGAGAAAATCAGCAAAACAAATTTCAATTTTTTATTTATTATTAATTTACTAAATCAACTCTATTTCCGCGAACAATTCCTGTCATTTTATTTCAAGACAAATTTTGGGTTCATTTTAGACTCGTCTGTTACAGCAGTTGTATGCGGATATATAGATGTCATTGGGAAAGCACTATTATCAAAACTGAAAAACAATAAAAAATCTTCACATATTTTTATAGATATTGAGCCACAATATAATCAGGATATATTTAATGTTAGACTGCAAAACACTATCCGAATGTCAATTTTTGATATTTTGTATTCGCTAGTTTATACATTAATAGGAGTATGGAGAAAATATGAAAAAAATGGATCGAATCAATTTGAAAAAAGACAGCAAAATTGAATCATTAATTGATGTGTCTTTGCAAAAAATACGCACGATGATTGATGTGAATTGCGTGATAGGGAGTGCAATCACGATGCCAGACGATAGCGTAATTATTCCAATTTCAAAAGTGAGTGTTGGATTTGTTGCGGGTGGCGGAGAATATAATGACCTGAATGCAAAGCGAAATTCTGCAGATTTTCCTATGGCGGGCGGAACAGGTGGCGGGTTCACAGTTTCACCAATAGGCTTTTTTGTGGTGAGCAAAGATAAGTTCAAACTCATTCACGCGGATAAATCTACTGCATATTTAAGTTTAATTAAGAATGCAACCGAAGTGTTGAAAAAATTTGCGGAGAAATTGAAATGAAAACTAAATTGATAAAAAATAGTTTTATTATTTTTAGCGTAATACTAATATGTCTTGTTTCGTTTAGTTCCCAATTTTCACGATCAATAGAAAATGTCAATGCAAGTTATTTTTCTAGTTATCCTAATTCTAGCGCTAAAGGAATGTGCGTGATAGAAAAAGATTCAGGCAGAATTTTATATTCAAAGAACAAGGATCAAAAACTCCCTATGGCGTCTACCACAAAAGTGGCAACGGCGATCACAGTGATTGAAAATTGCGATGTTTTAGATGAATTGATTGTGGTGAATGACAGTGCAATTGGAGTAGAAGGTACTTCAATATATTTACGAAAAGATGAAGAAATAAAAGTCATTGATCTATTGTATGGGTTAATGCTCCGCAGTGGAAATGATGCCGCCACAGCGCTAGCCTATCATATAGGCGGTGGGATTGATGAGTTTGCAAAAATGATGAATGAGATGGCAAAAAAAGCAGGAGCGAGCAATACAAATTTTGTCAATCCGCACGGATTGGATGATCCAAATCATTATACGACCGCATATGATTTGTCAAAAATAACCGCCTATGCATTGAATAATCCGATATTCGAAAAGATTGTATCCACCAAAAATTATATAATTGAAGCAACAAACAAATCTGAAAAGAGATATCTAACAAATAAGAATAAGTTGTTAAGAAGTTTGGACGGATGTTGTGGAGTTAAGACGGGATATACCAGCAAAGCGGGGAGATGTTTGGTCAGTGCAAGCAAACGAGATGATTGCACGATTGTATGTGTAGTGCTAAATTGTGACCCGATGTTTGAAGAGAGCAGTGCACTTATCAATTCAGCCTTTAACGAATTTGAATTGAAGAAGATAATTGATAAAAATCAGGAAATTTATAATGAATATATATTAAGTGATAAAGAAGGGAAATTGTATTTATATACGGATGAAGATTTTTATTATCCATTACGCGCAGACGAATTTGATGATATAAAAATAAAATATTCGGTTGAGTTAAAAGATGCAAAATCATTAGATGAGGTGGGCAAAATAGATATTTTCTTCAAAAATGACTTGATTAAAAGTTTAAAATTGTATACAATGAATAAGATAGATAAACTAATTAATAACAAAACTTTACAAATAGAAGAAATTTTATGGGAAGAAAATATAAATGAGAATCAATAAATACATTGCCCAATGCGGAATTGCGAGCAGAAGAAAAGCGGAAGATATTATCAAATCAGGGAAAGTGAAAGTAAATGGAAAAGTTACTGTTGATTTGTCCACTGATATCAAGGATACAGATATAGTTTCAATAGACGGCAAAACTATCAAACTAGTAGCTAGTTTAGTCTATTACAAACTAAACAAACCAAAGGGGTATATAACATCTAGTGCGGACGATAAAGACAGAAAAACTGTCCTAAATTTGATGCGCGGAGTGCATTATCGGGTGTTTCCTGTTGGAAGACTAGATTATGACACGGAAGGGTTGTTGTTGATGACGAATGACGGTGATATTGCAAACATTTTGACCAAGCCAAACAGCGAAGTCAAGAAGACTTATGTTTTGCATATACAAGGCGGTATCAATAAGGAAGAAATCAAGAAATTGTCATCTGGGGTAGATATTGGAGATTATGTCACAAAACCGTGCAGTGTGGAGTTGATAGATACGAATGAAACACAATCAAAATTAAAAGTTACCATAACCGAAGGCAAAAATAGACAGATAAGAAAAATGTTTTCAACAATTGGAAAAGAAGTGATATTCTTAAAGCGTATTCAAATAGGAGAAATCAAATTAGGTGGATTATCAAGGGGTGAATATGCACCGCTGAATCAAAAAGAAATCAAATATTTAAAATCTTTGAAGAAGTAGACGGATAGGGGTAAATCAAACATAAAAAATTTTGATATTAGAAAAAATGTATGCAATATAATGTTTAGTATTAAAAATGCTTGTTTGATCAAAGTGGAATGGTCTACTTTTTTCTTTATTATTAAACTAGGAAATTTTATAAGAAATCAGTAAAGATTAAACTTCCAATAATATAAAACGCAAGATAGAATAATATAAAAAGTAAGATAAAAAATATAAAATTAATATTATTTAACTATTATTTAAAAAAAATTGCTAATTAACTAAAAAAGTGTTAAAATAAAATAATGAGTGAAATATATGATTGTATTATAATAGGTGGCGGAGCATCTGGAATGATGGCGTCCATTTTTTCGGCGAAAAATGGATACAATACATTGGTATTGGAGCACAATGAAAAATTGGGCAAAAAACTATACATTACAGGCAAGGGTAGATGCAATTTGACTAATAATAGTTCGATAGAAAATCATCTTCAAAATATAGTGACAAACAGCAAATTTATGTATTCAGCATTATACAACTTTCCACCAAATAAAGTGATGGAATTTTTTTCTGATGCTGGGCTAAAACTAAAAACCGAACGGGGCAATCGTGTCTTTCCTGCATCGGATAAATCGAGCGATGTGATAAACACATTGATTGATCAAATGTATAATTATTCTGTAAAATACAAATTAAATACCGAAGTAAAACGAGTGGAAAAAATCGGAAAAATTTTCTATATATATTGTAATAATGATATGATATACACCACATATAGATTGATTGTTTCTACCGGTGGCGTATCATATTCTGGCACGGGCGCTAGCAAAATTGGATATGATATAGCGAGAAGTTTTGGACACAATATCATTAGACCAAAGAGTGCACTTTGTCCTATTATATTAAAAGAGCATATCGTGGCGCTAAATGGCGTGAGTTTGAAAAATGTGCGTCTTACCATTATACTAAACAATGGTAAGGAGTTTTCTGAATTTGGAGAACTTTTATTTACATATACATCGTTAAGTGGACCAATAGCATTGGCGCTTTCTAGCAAAATAAATAAATATAGTTTAAATAACGCAATCGCACGAATTGATTTCAAACCTGCACTAACTTATGAAGATTTGGATGCGAAATTTCAAAGAGAGTTCAAAACTTTTGCAAAAAAATATTTGCGTACTTATATCAAAACTTTGCTACCAAATAAATTTTGTGAATATTTTTTTGTTCGAACGGGGTTAAAAAATGTGAAATTGGCAGATCTAACTAAAGAAAATAGACTGCATATCATAAACTTGTTAAAAAAATTTGACTTTTCTATTAAATCATTAGATAATATAAATGTTGGTATAGTTACTTCGGGTGGAGTGGACATAAAGGAAATTAATTCAAAGACTTGTGAAAGTAAATTGGTAGAAAACTTATATTTTACAGGAGAAGTTTTAGATGTAGACGCATTGACGGGCGGATATAATCTGCAGATTGCGTGGTCCACTGCATACCTAGCTGGTAATAACTTAAAAGGATAAATTTATATGCTTTTTTATATCGCAATCACATTGATTATGATTCCGTGCTTGATACTTTTTCCTATCAAAAAGATTGGAAAAAAGAATTTGAAGCAATTGAAGGGAAAAAACTTCATTATATCTTGCAATCACACTTCAAATCTAGACCCTGTGATGATAGACATTACCTTCAACAAAAAGCATAGGATATTGGCAAAAAAAGAATTGTTCAAAAACAAGTTCATTTCTGCCTGTATGCGTAGTTTGGGCGCTGTGCCGGTGGATAGATCGCAAGCCGATCCGCGCGCTATAAAAGAGATTTTTTCTTTGATTAAGAAAAACAAACCAATCTTAATATTTCCGCAAGGCACTAGGGCAAAAACGATTAATATTGAGCAAGGAAGCGCGAAGGAAGGAGTCGCTTTGTTTTCTCTGCGCACAAATACGCCAGTAGTTCCAATGATGTTTACTAGAAAAATCAAAGCATTCAGACGCACGAAACTTTTGATAGGTGAACCGATTTATCCTGATGTTACTAGAAAAAAGGACAAAGAATATCTGGACGAATATGCCAATTTGATTATTTCTAAAATGAACGATTTATTAAAGGAGAATTCACCTAATGAGAATGAAAGATTTTAATATAAGTATGACCCAGTATAATCGTGGGGATATTATTACAGGCACAATTGTTATGATTGGAGCAAAAGAAGTCGTCGTAGCTTTGGGCGGGCTGAAAGAAGGAGTTTTTCCACGCGAAGAACTTGATCCTGCGTTTAAAATTGGCGACGCTATCTTGGTTATGGTCACGGGGCAGATTGATGATAAAGGCTGTTTGGTGCTCACTCATTCTGGCGTGAACAAAGCGCTTGAAGACAAAGAAAAATTGAAAAATTTGAAGGTTGGGAGCGAATTGAATTTCAAAATTTCAAGCATAAACACTAGCGGTATGTTGGGAGATTTTATGGGATATAGAGTGTTTTTGCCATATTCTCAATGTGCTACGAAAGATTATGTCAATCGCGATAGTTTGATCAATCGTGAGATAACTGCAATAGTTATTGAATTGAACAACATAAAAAAGTCTATTGTTTGTAGTACAAAGTTGTTGGAAGCAAATCAAACGATTCCGGTGCAGATCAACGAAGTATTGAATGGCACTGTTATAAAATTGGAAGATAAATATGCAATCGTTTTGTTGGAAAATGGTGCAAAGGGTAAACTATCAATATCAGACGCATCGTATGAACATATCAATAGTCTGAAAGATGTGATAGAACTCAACAAAAATTATGATTTCAAAATAATAGATACAAATAGTGATTATTCGAGAATTAGTGTAGGCTTGAAACAACTGAAAGAAAATCCGCTAGATATTCAATTCAATCAATTAAAGATTGGCGATGAAGTTTCAGGCGAAGTGGTTAAAATTTTGCCAGTGGGAGCGGTCATCAGATTAGACAATGGATTGACAGCGCTTGCCATTACAAAAGAAAATAGTGATAGGGCAAATGTAGCCACGCATTATCTTTATAAATTGAATAGTAGAGTTAATGGAGTTATTTCTAAAATAAATAGAGAAAATCACAAGATAAACATTTTAACAAATAGAAAAAGAGAAACAAATTAGCACAAAAATTAAGAATTTGAATAATTTTTTCGGTTCAACCTATATTTTTTACGAACTTTTTAAATATTTTTTACATTTTTCGACAAAACATTTGGAAAATTTTTCCATTTTTTATATTATTTTTCTGTGAACAAGAAGGTTCTAATTTTTTCTCTATACTGTGTATTAATAATAACCGCACTAGTGTTATTTCTTGTTTTCTTCCCGCCTCATTCGGCAGATGCAACGAATGAAACTGCCGTTTTAGAAGATTCACAAGTTCAAGAAAATGAAAATTCAGATTCGTCAAACGAAGACGACACGACTCTAGGCGAAACAGATAATAACGATCCAATTGATAGTCCAATAGAAAAACCGGATATTCCAACCGATTCGGACGAGACGGATGAAGACAAATCAGATAGTGGAAATGAATCGCAAGATAGTTCACCCGAAATTGATGTTGGAGATGAAAATCAAGACGACGAGCCAGCAATAGATACAGAAGATAAAATAGTTTATGCAACTAGTCTAGTCTTAAATTGCCCGAGAAGCATAACAATAAATCTAGGCGAATCAGTGATTTTGCTAAATGGGTATATTTCAATCAAACCAGAAGAGAGTTCCATATTTTTAAAATACGAAATAACTAATAAATATGGGAGTGAAGATGGTGGCATCTCATTTTTAAACAATATTATTACAGCAAATAAAATCGGCAAATATAGTATAGATTTTACTATTCCTAAATCTAAAAATCAACATTTAAAAGACAGCATTCAAGTATCAGTGGAAGAAAATGAAAATTCAAATATAATTCAACTTGTAGATAGTTTGGAAATTGGTTCAGATTATAAATTAGATGATGTTTTTCAGATCAACACTAGCACTGATGTACGAATAGAAACATTAGATACAAATTGTTTAATATATGAAGATGAAACATTTATACCATTATCAAAAGGAAACGCAAAAATTTTAATTCAACTAAAATATGATTACATACTATATAATTATTCTTTTAGTTTGACAATCAGGCTAAAACCTGAATACACAATAGAAATATATTCGGATAATTCAGATGAGTTGAAACTTTCTCAAGGTGAGATTTTCCCTTTAATGTACAACATAATTGATAAAAATGGAATTACTGCTTATCAGAAAATTAGTGTCGTCAGTTCAAATTCAGCGATAGTGGAAGTTTTAAGCACAGACCATCCATTGATTTATTTGAATTGCAAAGGTAGGGGTGAAATAATTTTGACTATCACTTGTCTATTGGACGACCAAGTTAGAAAAGAAATAAAAATCGTTGTAGAATAATTAATATGAAAACAAGATTATTTTATCTGTAGATTATGTAAAATTTGGCGCGGTAAGAAAATTTATTAATAACTATTTTCATTCTTCTAATTTAATTAATAATATTATAATTAACTATCTTTTAAAAAATAAAGATACAAAGATAATATATTTTCCATTATTAAAATAATAATTAATTTTAAAATTTTTAAAATCACAATGAATCAATTTACAAAAAAGTTTGTTTTTGATAAACTTAAAATATGAAAGCAATGGGAATTGATTTTGGACTAGCGCGTATTGGTATAGCACTTTCAGATGAAACAAAGTTTTTAGCTTCGCCATATTTGACCTACAAGAGAAAAAATGAAAAGGAAGACATTGACTTTTTTGTAGACTTAATCAGACGCCAAAATGTAGATGAAATTGTGTGCGGACTGCCTCTAAATATGCAGGGTGAAGAACAGCAAATAGCGCAATACACGCGTGAATTTATAAATAAACTAATGAGTTCATTAGACATTCAATCTGATAAAAAGATAAAAGTAGAATTTGTGGATGAAAGAATGTCTTCAGTTATGGCAGATGACATTTTGAAAAAAACTATCAAAGATTGGAAAAAACGAAAAGAAAAATTGGATAGTGTGTCTGCATCAATTATATTGCAAGATTATTTAGATATAAGGAGATAAAATGAAAAAAACGAATCAAGATAACAATTCTACAAAGAATAATGTAATTGATCCTATTGATCAAATTTTAGATGAACAAAACGATGATAATATTTTTTATCCGGATGAGAACAATGTTTTGATTGAGTACGAACAAATTGCGGTCATTTCCCTTGATAGTACGCAAAAATTGTATGCCATTTTGATACCTGCCATATCTGAAGATGATGAAGAATATGCGGAAGCTGTTTTTTTTGAAATTGATGAGAAAAACAAAAAATTGCATCCAATAACTGACGAAAATATTATTGATGAAATTATAGAAACTTATGAAAGGTTATAAAAGATTGTTCAACTGTTTAACCATTTTTGACATTGTTTGTAAACCATTATAATGAATTGTTATTTTTGCATGCCCGATTGTGCGCCTAAAATATCACTTACGCGAATAATCTATGCACAAATTTATATTAATATTAAAAAATTCAAGTTTTTTATTGACAAATTTTTCAAAACTTGCTACACTTATTCCGTTCAAAGAATAGCACCTATTATGATTGCTAGTCTGTTGCCATTTTGGTTCATAGCAAAATGATTAATAGGGAAGAAGACAAACAGGAGGTTAATTTTATGTCAGTTATTTCAATGAAACAATTATTAGAAGCAGGTTGCCATTTCGGTCACCAGACTAGGAAATGGAATCCAAAGATGAAGAAGTATATTTTCACAGACAGGAACGATATCCACATCATCAATCTTGAAGATACTTCGAAAAAAATTGATGAAGCTTATGTATTCATCAAGGACAAAGTTTTGTCAGGAGCAAATGTATTGTTCATCGGCACAAAGAAACAGGCAAGCGAAACTGTGAAACAAGAAGCTGAAAGATCAGGTATGTTTTATGTCAACACTCGTTGGCTTGGCGGTACTTTGACTAATTTCACGACCATCAGAAAGAGAATCGATAGAATGAACAAATTGAACAATATGGAAGCTTTGGGCGACTTTGATTTGTTACCTAAAAAAGAAGTTATCAAATTGAAAGCAGAAAGAGATAAATTAGCTAACAATTTGACAGGTATCAAGGATATGACTTCACTTCCAGGACTCATTATTTTAGTTGATCCGCATACAGAGCACATTGCAGTCAAAGAAGCAAAGAAACTTCATATACCTACGGTTGGCATTGTAGACACAAACAGCGATCCAGATGATGTTGATTATTGTATTCCTGCCAATGATGACGCAATCGGTTCAGTTAAACTAATTTTGAGCGCGTTGACTGATGCTATTTTGGAAGCAAAGGGCGGAGTGATTCTTCACGATCCAAATGCAGAAGATGAAGATGTGTCTATGGAAGCTATGGTGAGTGGTGAAATCGTAAAAGACGAAGACAAACCAGAAGACAAGAAGAAAAAACCAGCACGAGTTAAAAAAGAAAAAAAGGCTGAAAAAGTAGAAGAAAATGACAATGAAGAAAAATAATAAAATGACCATTTTATTGAATTCGTATTTGCATTAAGCATTCTTGAAATGATAAATTTATATTATTTTTACTGATCATTTTTAACTGCACAGAAAAACAATTTTATTTGTTAACTATCTTTACAAATAAGTTTTAGATTTTTAAAATAAATTAATTAAGGAGTATTTATGAATATTACAGCAAAAGATGTCGCTCAATTACGCGATATGACTGGCGCAGGTATGATGGATTGCAAAAAAGCTTTAGTAGACGCTGACGGCAATATGGAAAAAGCGGTTGAGCTTCTTCGCGAGAGAGGGGTGGCAAAGGCTGCTAAAAAAGAAGGCAGAATTGCTGCTGAAGGATTTATTGATGCGTATGTGCACGGTGGCGGAAGTTTTGCTTCCCTTGTAGAAATCAACACTGAAACAGATTTTGCAGCGAAAAATGAACAATTAAGAGAATTTGCTCATAATATAGCAATGCAAGTTGTTGCTTCTCGTCCTATTTGCGTGAATATTGATGAAGTTCCGCAAGAAAAAATCGATGCAGAACGCAATATCTATCGTGTTCAATTGTTAAATGAAGGCAAGCCAGAAGCAATGGTAGATAAAATTGTCGATGGAAAGATCAAAAAATATTATGAAGAAGTTGTTTTGATGGAACAACCTTATATTAGAGACGATTCGGGCAAGAAAAAAGTTAAAGATGTTTTGACTGAATTAGTTGCGAAAATAGGCGAAAAAATCACTATCAGGCGTTTCTATATGATGACAATGGGCGAAGGACTTACTAAACGCAATGATGATTTTGCAGCAGAAGTTGCAGCTCAAACTAAAACAAAATAGAATTTAATTTATATTAAAGCAAAGATTGAAAATAGACTTTATGATATATATTTTATATTGTAAAGTCATTTTTTTTAAGAATTATAAAAATATGCAATTGCATAAAATATAAAAATTAATGAGAATAAGTCGAGAGTTTCACTCTCGTTTTTTCTTATAATAATCAGTATTTATATTTTTATAAACTTTAAATTTTTATATGTTATATTTTATACATATTAGATTATGGCAAACTAAATTGCTTGACTTTATTTTCAAAAATGAACTATAATTAAAATGACATAATTAGACAATAAAAAAGCAAAATAATACGAAAGGAGAGAGAATGAAAGAAGAAAAGAAGTCGACAATCAATTCAAATGTGAAGAAAAGTGCAGGCGGAGTGGCAACTCAAAAGAGTACAAAAGCAAACAGTAAGTCTAGTGGCAAAGCAAAGAGTGAGCAAACTAGCGCAAAGGCAAAGAAGCCGGCATCGGTAAAAGAACCTGTTAGCGAGCCAAAGCCAGAAGAAAAGGTGCTAGATACGCAAGCGAAAGTTGAGCAAGACGCAAAAACAAAAGACGAGCTCACCCTAGCGAGTCAAGAAGAGAAGATCAAGAAGAACGCGGGTAAGAGTAGTACCAGGAAGAAAGCAGCGGTAGCCACTGCGGTAGTTTTGTTGCTAATTGCAGGAGTGTCTGTGCCTACCACGATGTATTTATCCAAAAGGAAAGTATCGGTAGATATAGAAAACAATGTGGATGTAATACAAGAATATACCGTGAATGTGAAGCGTGGGACAACCATAAAAGACATAGTGCCACAAGATATAAAGGGGTATACCTTTGTAGGTTTCTATAAAGACGAAAATCTCACTCAACCATACGATGAAGATGAGAAGATAAATAAAAGCACGACAATATACGCCAAATATGAAGCGAATACATATAAACTCACGCTACCAACCAGCCCGTCATTCACAATAGAAGGTGAAGGGATAGAGAACAATCAGGTAGAAGTGGAATATAATAGCGAATATAGTTTCAAACTAAATTTATCCACAGGATATGAAGAAAGTGAAATCACGGTGAAAGTGAATGGCGAAGTTATCACTCCAGATAATGACGGATATTATACAATCACAATCACAGGGGATATGACAGTAGAAGTGGAAGGCGTTCAGATCAACACATATAGCGTTACATTCTATGACAATATAGATAAAGAGACGATTCTACACATAGACGAAGTGCAATACAATCAATACGCTAGTTATGATAATGACAACGCACCAACCAAACCAGCGGATAAGATATATAAATATGAATTTAATGGCTGGGTAGATGAATCAGGCAAGGCGGTAGATCTAGAAAGTACGCGTATAGTATCCGATCTAGATTTATATGCAAGTTTCAAATCGGTATATATAGAATACACAATCAGCAACATCCCAGAGCAAGTGAGCATAAAGAAGAACAATGAATATCTCACCAGCACCAGCACGCTTCATTATGGAGATATAATAGAGATCACATACGAAACGACCGAAGGATATAACACCACAGAATTTAGCGTGTCAGGCGCAGAGAAAGTGGCAGATCAAGAGAATCAATATAAAGTGACAGGCAATCTAGAGATAACATATTCAGAGCAAATCAAGACCTTCACAGTAGAGATACAATCAAGCAACCCAGAATATGGCACAGTGAACGAAACGAGCCTAACAGTAGACTATGGCACCGAGATAATAGTGAGTGGCAACCAAATCACCATAGGCGACACCACAATCACCGCCACACCAACAGCGGACAACCTAACCTATGACTATAGATTCGTGAATTGGTCAAATGTAGTGAGCGAAGTGACGGGCAATCTAATCATCACAGCCAACTTTGAACGCACAATGGATGAATATATAGTATCCATATTGGTGAACAATGCGGACTATGGCACACTCACGAAAGCAAGTCTTACAGTGAACTACAATACACCAATTCAAGTGCAAGATAATAAACTAATAATCAATGGAACAGAAATCATAGCCCAACCAAATGAAAACACCGCACAATACACATATACATTTACGGGTTGGAGCAATGCCGTAGATCCAATCACAGAAGATAGAGAGATCACAGCGAACTTTGAGCGCGAAGTAAATCAATATGAAGTAACCATACAATCTAGCGACACATCTTATGGCACAATAGATATATCTAGCGTCACGGTAGACTATGGCACGACATATTCAGTATCTGGCAATGTCTTAACATTCAGCGATGGACAAAAAGTGACCGCCACACCAAACGAAAAGACAGTCGAATATACATTCTCATTCACTAATTGGAGCAGTGCGAGTGGCACAATCACAGGGGAAGATTCAATCACCGCGTACTTCACCGCTCAAACAAATCAATATCTAGTGACGATTCAGACTAACAATTCAGAATTAGGTACATCAGATTTGGGTAGCGTCACAGTAGATT
>CALWKA010000006.1 GCA_944381155.1 uncultured Clostridia bacterium | reverse complement strand
GGCGACCCGAATGGGGCTCGAACCCACGACCTCCAGCGTGACAGGCTGGCGCTCTAACCAACTGAGCTATCGGGCCAAATAATGAAATAATATTGATATAAATTGCTTTGCCAATCTTTAAACTATACATAATAGTCTAACGACTGGTGGGCCTTCACGGACTTGAACCGCGGACCGACCGGTTATGAGCCGGTTGCTCTAACCAACTGAGCTAAAGGCCCCCATCGTGGTCGGGGTGAAGGGACTCGAACCCCCGGCCCCATGATCCCAAATCACGTGCGCTACCAACTGCGCTACACCCCGATACACACGGTATGATTAAATTTTACTATAAGATTAAATAAATGTCAATAAATTTTAGTTAATTTTTTTAAAATTGTTAAATAAAATATTTTATTATCTAATCTCTTATTGCGTTTTTTTAAATAATTTTAGATAAATTCAATCTGAAAACTAAAATATTCTATTCTTTTGTATTCATCTTAACATAAAAGTTGTGAATTCAAATTTATAAAATAAAATTTGATTATTTGAAAATTGATTCCATTTCCTAGACAATCATAATTATACAAAAATTCAATATATTCAATTTATCTAATTTTAATTTTATTAATTATAATAGACTATATTTTTAATATTGATTTTTTTATTTACATTATTGATAATCTCAAAAATTTTAGAATAATATTTTATTTATAATTTTTGAAACTAATTAATAGTTTTTCAATTTTGTAATATGATTATTTTTTATTCGTGTTGATAGTTTAAATACAAGACAGCCTTTCACAAAATCTTTTTATTGATCAAGCCACGAAGGGACAATCTCAAAATTTTTGCTATTCAAATATGACAATTTTGAATCTTTACTAAAATTGAATGAAAGATAGTTTGCAGTTAAGTGCATTTGTTTTTCTTTGTCATTTCCGTATTTGCCATCCCCCACTATTGGATAACCATAATATGCAATGTGTGCCCTTATTTGATGAGTTTTGCCCGTGACTAATCTTGCAGACAAAAGCGAATTATCCCCGATATATTTTATTAATTCAAATTCTGTAATAATCGGTTCGTATCCGCTCGTTTTCACTTCACTAATCCAGACTTTTGACAAATTTGGCATTTTTTTCAAATAAACCGTGCGTTTGATTTTTGATATATCCACTCTACCATAAACTAACAAAGCATATTTTTTTATGATGCCATTTCGAGTTTTGAACGCGGTCAATAGCTCGCTTTCGCTATCTTTATTTAGCGCAAAAATTACTAAACCTTCCGTGTTTCTGTCAATTCTATGAACGGGCGCGATGCTGGCATATTCTTTTTTCAAAATTGAAATCAAATCTCTATCATTTTCGCTGACAACTTCAATGCCTGCGCGTTTATTTACAATCAAAATATTATCATCTTTATAAATAGTGCTATACCATTCTTTTTGTTCTTTTGAATTGTAATAGACAATGACTTTATCCCCGATATTCAATTCAACATCTTCTTTCGCTCTTGATAAATTTACTTTAATATCCTTGTTTTCAATTAGTTTTTTTATTTGAAATCGCGAAAGAAAAGGCAGTTCATCAATCACTGCTTTTGATAATTTCATTTTTTTGTTGACTGAAAATTCAATTTTTTGCATTTTATTTTACATACAAATCGTGCATATATTTTGCGCCTAATTCTTGACTATCTAGCGCTTCGCTAATCACCCAAGGATCAATATTCATCTCTTTGAGAACATCGATAAAATCAGCCAAGTTTGGCAAACCTTCTCTACCATCTGGCATTTTTTCACCAAAATACAAATGTTTGATTTCTCCTTTTTCGCCATAATTGATTGTATAAGCGTGAAAATGAATTTTTTCAAATTTATCAGGAATCGCGTCTTTAATCTTTTGCAATTTAGATTTCAACACTTCTTTCGATGTCAAACTGCCAATTTCACGCGCGTGAAGATGCGCAATATCTATGCACGGATAACAATATTTGCAATTTTTACAAATTTCAATTATTTCATCTATCGAACCAAGGCTTGCCGTCTTACCACCAATTTCAGGATACAAACGGACATCTGCCATATCAATCTCACTAGTAAATTCATTGACAGAATCAATGATTTGTTTGATCGCCGTTTTCCTGCCCTGTTCAGAATTTTCGTGCCCACCGCCTGGATGAAAAATAATTCGAGTTGCCCCTACAGCCTTTGCAATTTCAATTCCTTCTTTCATATTGGACTTGCTACGACCAACAACTTGATTGTTAAGACTGCCTAAATTGATATAATATGGCGCGTGAATAGATAGCGAAAAACCATTTTCGCTCATTTCTTTATAGAATTTTTTATTGTCGTCAGAAATTTTGAAACCATAAGTACATTGAATTTCTAAACCATTTAATCCCATTTCCGCTAGCCAAGGGAATAGTCCGCTCAATTTACCTTTGTAATGAGTAGGGACACCCGCTACACCAAATACCATAAATATCTCCAATTATACAAAATTTTTGAAAAACTTTTCGCGCAAAAGCATATATTTTGCATCGTTAATGCGATAACTATTATTTATATCTTCGTCAAATTTTGAAATAAAGTAATCTACCGCTTGTTTATCTTCTATAATGACTATATTTTGCACTCCAGTGCTCAAATGCTCACGATCTAATATAAACGATCCAAATAGTGAATATTTTGAATCGATTGTGATGGCATTGAAACGAATGAACCCGTCGAACAAATAAACATTAGCGCCAATCAACGCCAACTGTTTAGCATAGGCGCGAGATGCGAAATATTTGCTATGCCTGTTCGTTTTCAATGGAACCATTAGTCGAACTTCAATATTAGAATTGATAGCAAATCTCAATAATGACAAAATACTTTCAGTAGGAATAAATTCTTCTAATTGCAATTGAATTGATTCTTTTGCTAGGCAAATAGCATTAATAATTAGCAATTCAATATCTTTGCTATATTCGTTTGCTACATACATCATTTTTGCATTGTTATAAGTCTTTGATATTTCAGGATTTTTGAATTCAATATATTTATTGCCTGCAAAAACTGCATCTTGATGTGCGGATATGTTCATCTCTTGAACAATATCTCCATTAAATTTAATAAATGTATCAGAAATGTCATATTTTTCGGTCAACTGATTGTTTTTCACATCAAAATTGCAAATATAACAAACTTTTCCGTCTATAGATATTAAATTGCGTTTGTTCGCATAAACTCTACCAATGGTGTTGTGTTTGCTAAATCTATGTACTTTAATATTGTTTTCACGCATTTGTTTCAAGATTTTTCTACTGATTATACTATCATATATAAATTTGATTTTTACTCCACCTCTAGCCCGTTCAATCAGCGCTTTCATAATATCGGTAAAATCATATTTGTTCACCTTGGTCACTTCAAAAATAATGTAATCTTTTGCTTCGTCAATTTCGCTCAACAAGTCCGTCTTCATTTCGCTATAATTATTGAAAATTTTATATGAGTTGTTGACTGTCAATTTTGCGTTGTATGCCATTTTGTTAAATTGATACAATTCTTCATTCGTGCTGACATCGTTGTTTACTATTTCATTTTTTATCAATGTCAAATACACTTCATCTTCTGCTTGTTTTGTGGATAGAGATTTTTTCTTTTTATAGAAAATTGACCTTGAAATTATGTATATGCAATAGCCAACCACGCTCGTAAACAAAAATACTATTGACCATATTATTAAATTTCTAGGCTTATCGCGCTCAAAAATGATCATTATTGATGTCATAATGATATATGAAAGTATTAAAAACACAATTGTAATTATCTGTAACGCCAACATTTGTATAATAATATCAAAAAGATTTTATATTTGCAACTATTTAAAAATAAAAAAATGACTTAAAATCATTGAAAAAATTAAAAATATATGTTATTATATTCAAGTGTCTAGTAAAATTTTGCTAATTTGACGATTTCCGATTCTTAAAATCTTTATGTTTTGATTTTTAGTTTTGTGTGAAATTAAATTTGTATGCTTAAATTTTAATGTCTTTACTCGCAAAAATCTTTTTATAAACAAATAAAATAGAAAAATTAGGCTTGTTTAATTAAAAAGAAACAAAATTAATTGATAATTTTGCCATTATATTGTATTATATAATATGTGACAATGCAAATTAGGTTTTATGCTACTGTGGCTCAGTTGGTAGAGCAGCTGATTCGTAATCAGCAGGTCGGCGGTTCGAGTCCGCCCAGTAGCTCCAAAAATTTATTTATTGTTATTTTATAGAAAAATATTTTCATACTATTATGTAAAATATTGAAAATATCAAAATAATTATCTAATAATTATCAATAGTTTTTTTATAAATATTTTGTATGATTATTTTATTTCATATAGGCTGAAATAATATTTTTTTATTTGCTTATTGATTTTACTAGTTAAAGATATTTGAATTATTCTTTATTAATCACTTCAATTATTTGACATATTCTGTAAATTTTGCTAATAATTGTTTTAATGAATTTCAATTTTGTTGATCTATTTGAAACTTGATTGAAACATAAAAGGAGAATGTATGAAAGGTTGGTTGTTTACTAAAACAGGTGTTGCGCCTAAATTAATTGAAAAAGAAGATCCTACACCAAAAGATGATGAAGTGGTATTAGATATAAAAGCAGCAGGTTTGTGTCACTCGGATGTTGCTGCACTTGAAGATCCGTCTTGGATGAATTTGATCACAGCTGCCCCGGTCATTTTTGGACACGAATGTGCAGGCGTAGTGTCAAAAGTTGGCAAAAAAGTGAAAGATTTGAAAATTGGCGATCGTGTTGGCGTGTCTCCTCAACATCCGGTCAATCCTTTAGACGCGATTGGATATGTCCGTGATGGCGGATACGCTACCAAACTAGCTGTCCCAGCAGTGCAATGCGTTCCATTACCTGACAAAGTAAATTTTGTGCAAGGGGCTTCTGCCACTGACGCAGGTATGACTTCATATCACGCACTATTCACTGTTGGAAAAGCCAAACGCGGTATGAAAGTAGGAATTATTGGCATAGGCGGTTTAGGTCAGTTTGCCGTTCAAATGGCAATAGCAAAAGGATGTATTGTCTACGCTGTTGATATCAACAAAGACTCACGCGATTTAGCTTCGTCTTTAGGATGCAAATCTGTTTATTCAAAAGTGTCTGACTTGAAGGCTGACGCACCTGAATTAATTGTTGATTTTGCGGGCACAGGGAAAACTACTGCCGATTCAATAAAAGCGGTTGCGTTCAAAGGAACTGTGGTCATAGTGGGTATGATGAAATTGACATCAAATATAGATACTTATCTAATGATTACAAAGCAACTTACTGTGAAAGGAAGCAATGGCGGAACTCCTGAAGATATCAAAGGTGTATACAAATTCTTTGAATCTGGAAAGTTGAATCCAGAGTTCACCACTATTCCATTTGAAAAGATAGACAAAGGTTTAGAGATGTTGAAATCGCATAGCATAAAAGGTCGACTTGTAGCATTGATCAATCAAGACGAAAAAAAATCAAAGAAAAAATAATTTTCTTAAATAAATCTAAATTTATCTAAAATAAATAATTATAATTAACTTAATAAAATCAATTTTAAAATTTTTCATAATGAAAGTATCGCGCCAATCATTAGCCAATTTTTATTGAATAGATTTATAAAAATAAAAAAGAAGTGATAATATTTCTGACTAGTTAAAATCATAAATTCACTTCTTTTATTTTTTTAATTAATAGTATTGGTAATATCTTTTAAACTAACAAAAACTTAAAATTATCATCCTAATTATTTTAGATTGCTAGCCCAAAATGATATGACCTTAATTTTTATTTTTTGCTTTGTTTGTTTGAGTTTTGACTTCATCTTTTATGTCTTCAATAATCTCTTTACCCTTTTCGACACCTTTTTCAACTGTATCTGCAACGGGCTTGTTTGTCTTGCAAACAATTGCGCCAATCACAAAGCCTATACCCATACCTATGATTAATTCCTTCATAATACCCTCCCACAGGTATTTTCTGCAAAATTTGTGAAATTATGTAGAAATTAATCAAATATGTAGAAATATTTAAGATGTAATTTTTTATACTTTTGATAAGTCTTTAATTAATTATATATACAACATCTAGACAAAATATTTATAAAATACACAATTTATAGTTTAATTGTCTTTATCTTTTGATTTGCGTTCTTTTTCAAGTTTATCTTTATAATCTTGAACAGCCATTTTCATACAATCAATACAGAAATTAATGTCTATAGGTTGCTCATCCCCTAATGTTTGCATAATTGTATACGGATCAAGGAACAGCATTTCTATCATTTTGTTTTGCACCATTTCCGTCATCGTCGAACAAATAGCAACAATATAAGGATTGGCTTGTGCTCTGAATTTGCATTCTATGATCATACCCGCATCTATTCTCAAAGAAAATTCAATATGTGCTGTTTTGTCTGCATTGTAGATATCCGCGATGCCGTCAGGTTTTGATATCCTACCCGCATTTTTAGGATCATTAAATAGTTTAAGGACAAGATTACTATACATTTTTATCCCCCTTTCTCTTTCTCGTCTTCATTCCATAAGTAGACGAGTAAGCGCGCAATTCATCCACACAGCGCTTCAATGTGGAAATTGTATAATCAATTTCTTCATACGAATTGTTTTTGCCAAAACTGAATCTGATCGTGCTACGAGCATCGTCATTGTCGAGTCCGATAGCTGTCATAACATGCGAAACTGATAGGCTGTTGCTCGTACAAGCACTGCCTGTTGAAACTGCTATGCCTGCCATATCAAGTTTTGTGAGCAAACTTTCTCCATCCACTCCAATGAAAGTGACTGACACAATTTGTGGTAATTTTTGTCTGATATTAGCATTGATAACAACATTTTCAATTGAAGATGTCAATTGAGAGATAAAGTATTCACTTAATAATTTTAATTTATGATTGTTGGCACGCATATTTTCTCTAGCGATCTCGACAGCTTTTGCAAAACCAACGATACCTGCAGTGTTGGTAGTACCGCCACGCTTCCCGCGCTCTTGATTCCCGCCAAAGATTAGATTGTCAATTCTAAATTTGTTGTTAAGATACAAGCACCCTACGCCTTTTGGTCCATAAATTTTGTGTGCTGACATTGTCATGGCATCTATGCCTATATTCTCTACATCAATGTCCATATTCCCATATAATTGAACAGCATCAGTATGGAATATTGCGCCTTTTTCGTGTGCCGTTTCAGCAATAGCTTTCAAATTTTGAATAGTGCCCAATTCATTATTTGCCGCCATAATTGATACTAAAATTGTGTTTGATTTAATAGAATTCAAAAGTTCAGTAAAACGAATATATCCATTTTTATCTACATTTAAGTAGGTGATTTCATAGCCATTTTGTTCAAGATATTTGCAAGCGTTCAATGTAGATTGATGTTCAATCTTTGTAGTGATAATGTGATTTCCGTGCAATCTATTTGCAGTTGCAAGCCCAATAATCGCCCAAGTATTTGCTTCGCTACCGCTTCCTGTAAAATAGATTTCACTAGATTTTGCATTGATTGATTCCGCTATGATATCTCTACTCTGATCTACCATATCTGACGCCATTCTACCGAAAGAATGGACAGAAGATGTGTTGCCAAACACTTCACTAAAAGCAGGCATCATCGCATTCAACACTTCTGCTCCCACTGGAGTAGTTGCCGCATTGTCCAAATAAACTTTTTCCATAATTTATCTCCATAATAAATTTATCACAATATACAAATTTTGTCAATAGTAAAATCTTTCAAAATATGTTTCAAAATATAAATTTGCGATATAAAAAAGAAAGCGCAAACGCACTATCTTTTTCATTAATCTTCCAATTTCATTTCCTTACATCTTTTCACAAATTCGACCACATCGTCAAACGAATTCAGCCCCACCATACTATCCAACTTTTTACCAGATCTAAAGCAAACTAATGTAGGCACGCTGAACACACGATACCTTTTTGCGATATTTTCACTTTCGTCAATATCCAAATTGTAGAAGTATACATCATCAAACTTGTCTTCCACACGCTCTAAGATTGGCTTCAACATTCTGCAAGGCATACACCAACTAGCAGAAAAGTCCACCAAACTGACATCCTCACCATTGATGATATCGTCAAAATTATTTTCATTAATAGTTTCCATATATAATTATCCTCCCCCCTATATTGATAAATACGAATCATACTTTCTAATTTGCGTAGATCGAATTATTAATTTTTTGCAATCAATTTGCCGATCACTTTAGCACAGATAACTGTAGCCATATTTACTGGATAGTATACCACACTCAAAATGTTTTGGCAATCAATTTTATCTGCTTTTTGTTTAGTATAACAAACATCCAATTTATTTATGCGTTCAGAATTGCAAAATTTCCGAATAATTTTTGCTAGTGGATCATACGAAGTCTTTTTAATATCTGCAATTTCAAAATGTGGCGGTTCGAGATATCTCTTTCCTGCTCCCATAGCAGATATGATATAAATATTATTTTCATAGGCGTATTTTATCAAAATTTTTTTTGCCTTTATATCGTCAATGCAGTCCAAAATAATATCATATTTATCCAAATTGAATTTGTTTATATTGCTATCCGTCAATTTTTCTTCATATATATTTATCTTCAAATTAGGATTGATATCTAGCAGTTGATCTTTCAATACCTGCACTTTCATTTGCCCCACATTTGAACGAAATGACAATAATTGTCTATTCAAATTCGTAATATCGACTCTGTCAAAATCTACCACATCTAAATTTTGTATTCCCGATCGCACCAAAAACTGCGCAAGTGCACTGCCCACTCCGCCCACGCCAAAAATTATAATGCGAGCGGAAAATAGTTTTTCAATTTGGTTTTCATCCAAAGCTTGCAAAAATCTGTCAAGATATTCAAAATCATTTTTATTATAAAACATATTTTTTAAAATCGTGAGTATGAATGAGTTCTTTCATACTATTTAATACAAATGGTTTATCAATTTTTACTTTTACCATAGGATTATCTTCGCTAGCATTGAATGATATATCTTCAAGCAACATTTCCAAAATCGTTTGCAATCTTCTTGCGCCAATATTTTCATTGGTATCATTTTCGTCTTTTGCAAGTTCCGCTATGGTGTCGATAGCGTCTTCTGTAAATTCCAAATCAACATTGTCAACTTTCAGCAATTCTTGATATTGCGTGGTGATAGCATTTTGAGGTATAGTCAAAATCTTTTTGAAATCATCCTTATCTAAACTATCTAATTCTACTTGAATTGGGAAACGCCCTTGTAATTCTGGTATCAAATCGCTGACGCTAGAAATATGGAACGCGCCTGCTGCAATAAATAGTATATAATCTGTATGAACTACCCCATATTTAGTATTGACCACGCTACCTTCGACAATAGGCAAAATATCCCTTTGCACACCTTCACGCGATACATCTTGACCATTGTTTTTCTTCGCCGCAATTTTATCTATTTCATCAATAAATATTATGCCTTCTTGCTCTGCTCTGAATATTGCTTCTTTGTTTATAGAGTCTGGATCTATGAGTTTTTCGCACTCTTCTTCTAGCAAAATTTCTTTTGCTCGTTCTACCGTCATCTTTTTCACTTTTCTAGCGACTTTGAACATTCCGCCCATAATTTGACCAATGTTTATCTCACCGCCACCACCGTCTAGCAAGTTGATTTGTTTCGGTTGCTCTTTTATGTCGATGTCAATTACATCTTTGTCGAATAGCCCATTTTTGTAATCTTCATAGAATTGTTCTCTAAATTTTTCTGTGTCAACATCTTCAGGCTTGCCCGCCTTCTTCAACGGATACAATATATCCGTAATCTTTTTATCAACTATAACTGTTGCTTTGTCTTTGATTTTTTCTCTTTGCTCTTGGCGAACGATTCTGACAGACGCTTCAACTAGATCGCGAATCATACTTTCCACATCTCGACCAACATAACCCACTTCGGTATATTTTGTGGCTTCAACCTTCACAAAAGGGGCGTTGACAAGTTTTGCAAGCCTTCTTGCAATCTCGGTTTTACCCACACCTGTAGGACCTTTTAAAATAATATTTTTAGGAGTGATTTCCTCTTTTAATTCTTTTGGCAACTTACTTCTTCTATATCTATTGCGCAACGCTATTGCAACAGCTCGCTTTGCTTTGGCTTGACCAACGATAAAAGCATCCAAATTTTTAACTATTTCTTTACAAGACATCATAATTACACCTCTTCTATCACATAATTTGAATTTGTGAAAACGCAAATATCTGATGCTATTTCCATAGCTTTGGTGGCTATAGTTTTTGCATCAAGATCTGTATTTCTCATCAACGCTTTTGCTGCAGCTAGTGCATAGTTTCCGCCACTGCCAATAGCACAAATACCATCGTCTGGTTCAATGACATCGCCAACGCTTGTCAATATCAACAATGTATCTTTGTCTGCAACAATCATCATCGCTTCAGCATTTGATCGCACACCATTGCGAATATTTTTTGCATATTCAACCGCACTGCGCATTAAACTTCCGCTATATTTATTGAGCATTTTTTCAAATTCTTCGCACATTGCAAAAGCGTCCGCTGTACCGCCCGCAAAGCCTACCACTACTTTTCCGTCAAAAAGTCGACGCACCTTATGTGCTTTACCTTTAAAAATAACCGATTGCCCCATTGTTACCTGTCCGTCACCTGCGATGACAGTTTTTCCGTCCTTTTTCACGGCAACAATTGTCGTACCTCTAAATTGTTCCATTTTTACTCCTTATTTTGATTAATTATGCATAATTTATTTTTTATCTCATTCAAAGCGCGCACTCTAAACGCAATATAACGCTCTTTTTTGTCTTTTATTCCTATAGGATTAAGGATACCAAAATTTGCATTAATTGGCTGGAAATTATCCTTGTTCGCATTGATAAGATAATTGTATAGTCCACCAATAATTGTATCCGCACTAAAAGTTATCAATGGTTTATTTTCAATCATCTGAATGGCATTGATGGCGCAATACAATCCGCTGGCGATACTTTCAACATAACCTTCCACGCCACTCAATTGCCCTGCAATAAATATATTATTGTCAGAATTAAGGCGGGAATACTTGTCCAAACATTTTGGGAAATTCACAAAATTATTAGTGTGCATTACCCCATAGCGCAAAAATTCTGCATTTTTTAGAGCGGGAATTAAACTGAATACGCGCTTTTGCTCGGGGAAAGTGAGATTAGTTTGAAAGCCAACTATGTTATATATTGTACCACATTTATTTTCTTTTCTCAACTGAACTACAGCATAAGGTTTATCTTTTTTATGCGGATTTATCAATCCAACAGGTTTAAGCGGACCGAATCTGATAGCATCAACTCCGCGTTTTGCCAAAATTTCAATAGGCATACACGATTCAAATAAATTGTTTTTTTCAAATTCGTGCAATTGAACGCTTTTTGCATTTATCAATTCATTATAAAATTTCAAATATTCTTCTTTGTCCATTGGACAATTGATGTAATCGTCGTCACCTTTGTTGTATCTTGCACCAAAAAAGGCATTGTTCATATCAATAGATTCCGCACTGACGATAGGAGAAGCTGCATCATAAAAATACAAAAACTTGTCACCAATTTTTGTCTTTAAGGCTTCGCACATTTTTTCTGAAGTGAGCGGGCCTGTGGCAACAATAGTGATAGCATCTGGCGAAAAATCTGATGCTTCTTCCGAATGAATAGTGATATTTTTATTCTTTCTAATAAGATCTGTGACAGATTTGGAAAAAGCATCTCTATCAACTGCTAGTGCCTGTCCTGCGGGGACTCTATTTTTATATGCTAGATCTATCAAATTGCTTCCTAATAGTGTAAGTTCGCGTTTTAATACACCAGATGCTGTGTTTTCGTCATCGCTTTTGAGTGAATTGCTACAGACGATTTCTGCAAAATTTTTTGAGTGGTGTGCGGGCGTCATTTTGATATCTTTCATCTCATATAAGTCAACTTTATATCCCCTGTTTGCTAGATATAAACTTGCTTCCGAACCTGCAAGCCCTGCACCAATTACATTAATTTTTGACATAAGTGCATCCTTTGTTGTTGCATAGAATTGTTGATGTGCCATTTTTATTGAATTTTTTGAATAGGTTGCTATTGCATTTTGGACATTTTTCCGCAATTGGAAGATCCCACGACATATAATCACATTTTGGATAATTCGTACATCCAAAAAATAATTTTCCGCGCTTGCTATATTTTGCTTCAACCACACCGCCACATTTTGGACATATACCCGTCTCTTTTATATCAAATTTAATCGAGTTTATGTTCTTCGTATTTTTGCATTGCGGGAAGTTTGAACAAGCTAAAAATTTTCCAAATTTACCATTGCGGTATACCATCATTGCCCCGCATTTTTCGCATTTTATATCGCTAGGAATTGGATCAGATTTTTGCAATGTAATGCCCGCCTGATGACTAGCATAGTCGAGTTGCTTGCTAAAATCTTCGTAAAATTTGTCTACAATGTCTTGCCATTTTACTTTGCCTAATTCTACATCATCTAGTTGCTTTTCCATCTCCGCAGTAAACTTTATATCCATTACATTTTTGAAATATTCTTCCAAATATTCGGTCACTTGCACACCCAATTCGGTAGGTACAAGTGCTTTCTTTTCAGTCTTAATATAATTTCTATTGAACAAAGTCATAATTGTTGCAGCATAAGTTGCTGGTCTACCGATTCCTTGCACTTCCATTTCTTTTATTAATGTTGATTCAGTGAATCTGCTAGGTGGTCTGGTGAATTTTTGTTCGGTGACGATCTTGTCATTTATGACGATTTCGTTTTCAACAAAATCTGGTATATTTATTCCATTTTTTTCATCATCTTGATTCTTCAATACTTTTGTATAACCTTCAAATATCAGAGCTTTTCCGCTCGCTCTAAATTTATAATCATTTGCTAGCACATCGACGGTTAAACTGTCGTATTGCGCATAACTCATTTGACTGGCTATAAATCGCTTGAAAATCATTGTATACAATTTCAAATATTGCTCATCAATTTTCCCATTCAAATATTCTGGGGTGTATTTCAGATTGATTGGTCGAATGGCTTCGTGAGCATCTTGCACATTTTCTTTTGCGGAATATTCATTAAATTTTTTAGGCGCATATTGTTCGCCATAATTTTTCAAAATGTACTCTTTTGCACTGAATTGAGCATCTAGGCTTACCCTTGTGGAATCTGTTCTGATATATGTCACTAGCGCAGTTTTTCCTTCTCCTTGAATCATCACCCCTTCGTATAATGACTGCACACATTTCGTATATGAATTGAGTGTCATCTTCAATTTGGACAGCGCATCCTGCTGTAAACTGCTTGTGATATAAGGTGCAGGCGGTTTTGAATAAGTAACCTGCCTTTTCACTTCGGATACTTTGTATTCTGCATTTTCTATCTGCGAAAGTATTTTATCTACCGCTTCTTTGTTCGGAATTTCTAATTTTTTATCTTTGTATTGAATCAAGTCTGCTTTGAATTTTTGCTTTCCCTTTCTCAATTCAGCAATCACATTCCAATATTCAACCGGTACAAACGCTTGAATCGCTTTTTCTCTATCTACCACCAATTTTAAAGTGACTGACTGCACGCGCCCGGCACTTAATTTTCCGTGTATCTTTTGCGATAACAATGGGCTTAATTTGTATCCCATTATCCTATCTAACACGCGCCTGCCTTGTTGAGCATTGACTAGATCGTAATTGATTGGCTTTGGATCGGATATGCTGGCTTGAATTGCTTTTTTACTGATTTCGTTGAAAGCTGTGCGCACCAAAGCGTTTTTATCTAATCCCAAAATCGTGGCAAGATGCCAGGCAATAGCTTCTCCTTCTCTATCTGGGTCGGTGGCTAAATATATAGCGTCCGCTTTTTGCGCTCGCTTTTTCAAGTCCTCTACTAGAGCTTTTTTTTCAGGTATAATTTCATAAGTTGGCTCATATCCGTGGTCAATGTCTATTGCAAAACTCTTTGCCGGCAAATCTCGAATATGTCCTTTTGTCGGATAAACTAAATACTCTGGTCCTAAATATTTTTTGATTGTATCTCGTTTACCCGGTCCTTCAATAAAGACGATCTTCATACTGCTCCTTATAATTTTTAATTTTTGATTTCATTATCTACATTCAATTCATAATCGTCTGGCAAAACATATCTCAATATGTCAGACAATGAATCGGTTTCAAGCGAATTAGTCCAAAATGTTTTGTTGTTGCAATCAGTGTCATCCGCGTTCAAACATAGCGTTTCCACTCCCGTTTTGTATACTGTTTCATCGTTTTGCCCGTTGCCCACAAATAAAATATCCTCTGGATCGCAATTTTCCTGCGCGATAATATCTTGAATGTAATCTTGTTTATCTTCAATTTTGTAACTAGCGCCACTTACAATATCATTTTCGTCAAAAAATAACTCCACTCCTTGAATATCTGATATATATTTTAATACATCTTTCAGGGCTAAATCAATGATATTTTTAACTCCCTGTGACATAATATATATTTTTATATTCAATTTGTTAAATAATTGGAAAATTTCCGCTATATCATTGATCAAATTTACATTATTTGCCAATACTTTCATTGCCGATTTGTCAAGGTTGTGCGTTTTATACGAATCAATACACCTTATCACCCATTCGTTATAGTCAAATTCTCCATTTTTGTATTTATTGTATAAATATTCGTCTTCATCCAAAGCATCTAGATAGTTCCAAATGTTATACCAAGAATTTGATCCCTTTTTAGCAATTGTTAGCGTTCCATCGAAATCAAACACCACATATTTTTTCATTTTTTCTCCATTTATGATTTTATATAACTATTGTTTGCTAGTTTTGTGACCAATCCGTTCATCTCAAGCTCGAGCAAAATTGAATTCAATTCACCTGCAGAAAGGTGCGTAAAATCTGCTATCTCTTGAAATGTCTTTTTTTCAGTCTGAATATAATTTAATATACTTTGGTCGCGAATGTCAAGTTGAATGTTGCAATTTTTTTCATTTTTATTAATATTCAAAGCGTCAAGAATTTCATCTGGCGAAAGTATAATATTCGCTTTTAATTGTTTTATTAAAAGATTAGTGCCTTTTGACATTTCGGATGTAATCTTGCCCGGAATGGCATAAATTTCTCTATTGAAATCATCTGCATATCTTGCAGTGTGAAGCGATCCACTCTTTTTGCTAGCTTCTGGAATCAACACTCCGCTTGAAAGTCCTGCAATTATTCTATTTCTGATAGGAAAATAATATGTCGTAGGAGTTACATCTGGACTATTCTCCGACAAAATTAAATTATTTTCCGTCATCTTTCGTGCCAAAAACTGATTTGAAGCAGGATATATATGATATAATCCGCCCGCCAGCACTGCAATTGTTTTACCCTGATTTTCTAATGCGGTCCTATGCGCTATTGAGTCTATTCCAGCCGCCAAACCTGAAACAATGGTCACATCGTTTTGTACCAACTCTTTTACAAATTGCTTTGTGGTCACTATTCCATAATCGGTCGGGCGTCTAGTCCCAACCACCGCTATTGATAATGTGTTCAACAACTGAATATTTCCCTTGCAATACAAACATAGTGGAGGCGAAGATATCTCAAGTAACAATTTTGGATATCTTGGATCGTTGATGGTAATCATTATAATATTATCTCGATTGAATTGATCTATATATCTATCTAATATGTGATTGTCTAGCATATTTGACATCTTGTTGATCTCTGTATCCGTCAAAATTTCGCGAATGTGTTTATTAGACAAAAAGGAAGACTTGATATCCTTCCCTTTTTCAAACAAATTCAAAATCTTTTTCTTCTTTTGATAAGTTAGAAACGAAAACAAATCTAACCAAATTATATTCCTATCATCTATTGTCATTTTACACCGTATACTTTTTATCTAATGTCCTATATTGTATCGCTTCCATTAGATGTTTCCTTTCAATATTTTCTTTTCCGTCAAGATCTGCAATTGTGCGTGCCACTTTCAAAATGCGATTATACGCACGCGCGGTCAAATTAAATCTTTTGAATGCAATCTCCAATAAGTCGGTACAATCTTTGTCTAGCGCACAATATTTTTTAAATTCCTTTTCATTCATTTTCGCATTTGAGTAAATATTGCTATCTTTAAATCGCTGGAGTTGAATTGCGCGCGCTTTATTCACTCTTTTTTTGATTTCACTGCTCGGTTCTTCTAGCTCGTAATGGGATAATTCTTCATAATTGATGCTATCCACTTCAATATGCAAATCAATTCTATCTAGCAATGGTCCGCTAATCTTTGATAGATATTTGTGAATTGCGGTGGCGGTACATTTACATTGATTTGTTGTACTTCCATAATATCCGCACGGACACGGATTCATACTTGCCACCAAAATAAAATTAGCAGGATATTGAACTGTGAGTGCGTTTCTTGCCACTGTAATATATCCATCTTCCATAGGCTGACGCAAAGTTTCTATAGTATTCCTAGCATATTCTGGCATTTCATCCAAAAACAGCACTCCATTATGCGCAAGGCTAATTTCTCCCGGCTTTGCTTTCTGCCCTCCGCCTGTCAGCGCAATTAGGGTGGCTGTATGGTGCGGGCTTCTAAACGGGCGCTGTACCACTATCCCCTGTTTTGGATCCAAAACTCCTGCCACACTATGAATTTTCGTCACTTCTAAACTTTCTTCAAATGTTAAATCGGGCAAAATGGATGGGAAACATTTCGTAAGCATAGTCTTTCCTGCTCCTGGCGGACCTATCAAAATTATATTATGCCCGCCTGCTGCGGCTATTTCCATAGCACGCTTCGCACTCGCCTGACCTTTTACATACGCAAAATCGTGTGAATAATTGTGCTCTTTTAGTGCCGATTCAAAAGTCTTGCAATCATTTTTTTCAATCTGGATTTCGCCTTTCAAAAATGAAACAACTTGCTTCAAAGTTTCTACAGGATAAACCTCTATTTTATCTATAAACGATGCTTCCATTGCATTTTCTTTTGGAATAATAAATCTGCTAAAACCCATTTGCTTTGCACTTATAAGCATAGGTAAAATTCCGTTCAATTTCCTAATCTCGCCATTCAGCGATAATTCGCCTAGCACCACAAAATTTTCTAATGATTTGTTTGAAATAATTTCCTCTGCCACTAATATGCCCAGTGCAATAGGCAAGTCATATAGACTACCTTCTTTTTTCGTGTCTGCGGGCGCGAGATTTATTATAATTTTATTGATAGGATAGTTGAAACTGCTATTTTTAATGGCAGCTTTTACGCGCGACTTGCTCTCTTTGATTGCAGTGTCTGCAAGTCCTACCACATCATAACCGGGCAATCCTGCATTTACATCCAATTGAATTTCCACTGGATAACCATTTATTCCAGACAGCCCATAGGATAATATTTTTGCTAACATTTTTCTTCCTTTGAATTGAGAATATCATATTTTTGAAAATCTTGTCAACTAAATTGTCGAACAAATGTTTGAATGTGGAATATTCTTGATTTTTAATTGTATTTACATATTACGCAAGTAAATAATGCTTTCAATTATCTAAAAATAAAAAATTTTATGCTGATATAAGTTTTTAGTTTACTTAAAATTTTTTTTATTATCATCAAAATAATTATAATGTTATAATTTAGTCAAAAATAAATTTTTCTTAATATAATGAAATCAAAAAAATAAATGTTTATAAAATATTAAAATTTAAAATATTAATAAATAAATATCTATAGAAAATATAAAATAAAAATGTAAATTTTATAAAAACAAAAAATATATAAACATCTAAAACATCTATAAAATTATAATATATAAATATCTATTTTTAAATAATTAGTAAATATAAAATAAAAATATACTTGATTTCAAAATTATTGAATTTCAATTTAATTACAAAAAAGAAAAAAGGCATCTCTGCCTTATTTGATTTCTTTAACTTTCGCCGCTTTACCTGAAAGGTCACGAATGTAATAGATTTTTGCGCGTCTAACTTTACCCTTTCTTACCACGATAACTTTGTCTATGCGTGGACTATTGATAGGGAATGTACGCTCAACCCCAATACCGAATGACACACGCCTAACGGTAAAGGTTTCTCTAATACCTTTTCCTCTCTTTGCAATTACTACGCCTTCGTATGCTTGAATACGCTCTTTGTCTCCTTCTTTGACTTTAACCATAACTCGTACGGTGTCTCCAATATTAAAAGAAGTAATATCGTTACGCAATTGCTCTTTCTCGATTTGGTCGATAATAGTCATACTTACCTCCTTTTTGGCGTTCTTATAATTGGAATACAGCGGACCGCCAATGCTTGCTAATTATAGCATAAGTAAAATTAATTTGCAAGTATTTTTCAAAAATTTAGTATGATAAATTTGATAATTTCATAAACTTTTATATTTTTCATTATTCAATTTGATAAAAATGAAAATTAAGGAATAGAAAAATATCTAATTTCAAATAAATCTAATATAAAACTAAAACATTAACACATTTTGCAAAGACTTTTAATCTTAAAACTCATAATTATTAAAAATCAAAAAGCGTCTAGAATATGACGAATGTCATCATCTGATTCTCCCAACACGGCGATTGCATCAAATCTACAATTCGCGTTCAGCAAGTGATGTGATTTCAAATACATTGTGGCAACATTCCTAATCTTTTGTTGTTTTATCAAATTTATTGCTTCAAATGGATCACCCAACTTCCTGCTCATCCTAGACTTTACTTCGAAAAACACTATGTAGTTGTTTTTGTCCATTGCTATTATGTCAATCTCACCCAATTTTGTAGAATAATTCGTTTCCAAAATTTTGTAGCCTAATTTCTTCAAATAATTTTGTGCAATTATTTCGCTTCTCTTTCCATAGATATTCTTTTGCATTCTTCTTCTCCAATAATGTTTTTCAAAAAACTAATACGATGAATATCTGTCACTCCAAATTTTTTAATTGCTTCAATGTGTTTTTTAGTGCCATATCCTACATTATTTTCAAAATCATATTCGGGATATTTTTTAGCATATTCTTGCATCAATCTATCACGATACACCTTTGCCACTATAGAAGCACACGCTATGGCATAACTCGTAGCATCGCCTTTAATTATTGATTTTTCATTTTCATTTATATTCAATTTTACCGCATCGATCAACAACAAATCTGGCTTCAATTTTAATTCACAATATGAATGTTTCATCGCTTTGATCGTGGCATTCAAGATGTTCAATTCATCGATAGATTTCACCTGCTCTACCGAAATAGAATAATCTATTGCATTTGCTAATATTTTATCATATAAAATTTCTCGATTTTTCTTGCTCACTTTTTTGCTATCAAACACGCCGTCTATCATACTATCTTGCGAATATGGCATAATTATGCAAGCGGTCACCACAGGGCCTGCAAGTGGACCGCGCCCGACTTCGTCTATTCCTGCAATATATTTTATTTTATCTGACAAAAAAGATTTATCATATTCAAATATTTTCAAAGTATCAATCATACTTGCTCCAAACAAATTTTGCCTAATTTTGCGGATCTAAAATCTGTAATTAAGATTTTTGCACTGCGTTCAATGTCAATTTCTCCACCTTTTAATAAACACCCTCGCTTTTTGCCTATTTGTTTTAATATATCTAGTTCTTGAGTAGAATTATCAATATCTACACTATATTTAGTGCCTATAATATCAATTTTTGCCAATGATTTCAATCTTTTAATCAACTGAATCGCAACATCTGGCAAATACAAAATTTCGTCTTTAATTGCGCCCGCAATTGCCAGATTATATGCATTTTCTTCATTGTCAAAATTAGGCAACAGCACTCCTGGTGTGTCCATAACTTCAATGTTATTATCAAGTTTTACCCATTGCTTACTCTTGGTCACCCCTGCTCTGTTTCCCGTGATTGCCCTAGCTTTTTTGCAAAGATTATTTACAATAGTTGACTTTCCTGAATTTGGTATGCCCAGAATCATTGCGCGTATAATAAAATTCACATTTTTTTCTTTGTTCTTTTCTAATCTATCTTTAAACACTGCATTTATTGCACTGATTATAATTTTGCCACTGCCAGATATCGTAGCATTGATGCTGACACAAGTTTGACCAATGGATGAAAAATATTGTTGGAATTTTTCTATATCCTTTCGCTCAACCAAATCTGATTTATTCAAAACATAAATAATAGGTTTTTTCCCTATCACTTTTACAAATTCAGGATTTATGCAAGACAACGGGCATCGCGCATCTAAAATATATATAAAACAATCGCAGATCTTACTATCTTGTTGCATCTGCTTCAAAGTTTTATTCATATGTCCAGGGAACCAATTAATCATATTTATATTATATCAAAAAAACAAAACAAACTCAATGTTATTTTGTTTTTTCTGACAATATTTTTAATTATATTTTATTAACTATCTTTTAATAGATCAGGTTTTAATAGATCAGGGCGATTTTTCTTCGTGATCTCAATTGCTTGTGCTTTCCTAAATTCTTCAATCTTTTTGTGATTTCCGCCCAGAAGAATTTCAGGCACAGATTGTCCCATAAACACAGACGGACGCGTATATTGATTGTATTCAAGCAAGTTGGTAGAAAAACTTTCTTCTACAATACTATCTGGTGTGATCACATTAGGAATTAGACGAATAATCGCATCTGATATCACCATTGCAGGCAATTCTCCACCTGTCAAAATATAATCTCCTATTGAAAGTTCTTCCATATTGAACATATCAATCACTCGTTGATCCACCCCTTCATAATGTCCACAAAGTAGTATAATATGATTTAATTCAGACATTTCGCGCGCCTTTGATTGTGAAAATCTTTTTCCCCTAGGTGACATATAAAATATTTTGCAATCATCAGTTTTTATACTCTCAATTGCTTTGTATATAGGTTCACACATCATCACCATTCCTGCCCCACCACCAAATGGTTCATCGTCGCATTTATAGTGAGGAGGAGAAGCAAAGTCACGAATGTTGATAATATTGATCTCAACTTTTCCGTCATCAACAGCGCGCTTAATTATACTTTCTTTTAGTGGCGCGAACATTTCAGGGAATAATGTCAAAATATCTATTCTCATACGCGAAGATCCTCAAACTTTTGTTTGGTAGTCACAAAGGCATTCAATTTGTCATCATAAGTAACAATATCTTCAACAAATGGCAAAGAATAACTGACCGCTCCCGCCTTGATTTGCAAAATAACACTAGCCCCATAATCATCAAAATCTACCAATTCACCCAATTTTTTGTGATTTTCGTCCAATACGGGCGCACCAATCAAATCGGACAAATATATTTTATCTTTGAAGTCTTTATATTGCGATCTATCAATATAGACATATTGATTTCGGTATTGCTCCGCTATCTCAATATTTGGTATAATGTCAATATAAACTAAATAGGCATCGTTATTTAACATTGAAATTTTTGTAATATTTGCTTTTTCAAGGTTTTTACCTATTAAAATTTGTTTGAATTCGGATAAATCTGCATCTTCAAGATAACTGATTATTTTCACAGCACCTTTGATCCCGTGCGGACGAACTATTTTGCCTATTTCTAAAATATTTGACATATAATTTCTCCATTTAACTTAATATTTATTTTAACACAATCGAACTTATATTGCAATAAAAAAACTTGCGTGTCAATCAGTATTTTGAACTAATATTATAAAGACATTGCATTTATATAAATTTTATTTATCTCTATTAATAATATTAGCGCCAAAAGGTTAACCGCGCAAGTCTAAATTTCCCTAACTAATTTTTAGCGTCAAATTTTATTACCAATTTTTCTCTAGGACTGCCTAGCGATTTTACAACCGTTCTGATTGCATTCGCAATATTGCCATTCCTGCCAATCACAGCTCCTAAGTCTTTTTTCAATACACTGACTCTAAAAATTTTCGTCTTACCCTTGCTTTCATCTGCAATTTCAACCGCATCTGGACTAGATACGATATTTTTGACGATATAATCTAACATCTCTTGCATAAATCACTCCTTATGCTTATGATTTTTTCTTTTTGTTATTTGTTTTAGGAACTGAATTGCCCTTAACTTCCAAAACTCCCACTCTTTGAAGGATAGATTTTGTAGTTTCGGTAGGTTGAGCACCATTTTTTAACCATTTTTCAGCAAGTTCTTTGTTGATATTCAATTGTTTATCTGGCTCTACAAGTGGATTATATGTGCCGATTTGCTCAATGTATTTGCCATCTCTAGCCACACGAGAATCTGCTACAACCACACGATAAAATGGTGATTTCTTGTCTCCCAAACGAGTCAATCTAATTTTAACTGCCATAACTTCTCCTTTTAATTTTCTTTACCCACAATCATATTATTTTCAATCAAAAGACGATTTAATATTGCAACTTTTGATTGATTTAATAATAAAAATGCCTGTAAAGTATTTTCGCTTTACATTATATCATAGAAAAATGGAATTGTAAAGGGTTTTTGTAAATTTTTTTGTTTTGTTTAAAAATAAAATTTATTCCGCGTAAAATGAATTTTTATGCAATCCTCAATATCAATTAGCGTCAATATCAATACAAATTTATATTGTGCGACATTTTATAATTTCAAAATTAATACACTTTTAAATAAAATTTTATATCAATTATTAGTTATCTAATAAACTTAATTTCCCATTAATTTTCGTATCATTGCCATTTTCCCGCCATAAGCTTTAGGATTTTTCATCATTTTCATCATCTCTTTGCTCTGATTGAATTGTTTGATTAGCAGATTAACATCACTAACTTCTACTCCAGCGCCTTTTGCAATTCGCTGTCGCCTGCTACCATTAATTATATCGGGATTAGCGCGCTCTTTCGGCGTCATAGACTGAATGATTGCTTTGTTTTTTTCCAGCTTCTTTTCGTCAATTTGATCTTCTATTTGTTTTAATTTTTGACTTATCCCTGGCATCATTGACAAAACTGATTTCAATCCACCCATTTTCTTCAACGAATTAACTTGTTCAATATAATCGTTTAGATCAAAACTATTTTCCTTGAATTTTCGCTCCATTTCTTTGGCTGTCTTTTCATCCATAGCTTCCTGAGCTTTATCAATCAAGGTTAAAACATCGCCCATTCCTAAAATTCGAGAAGCCATTCTGTCTGGATAAAATGGCTCTAGATCGGTCAATTTTTCACCAACGCCAACAAATTTGATAGGTTTGCCTATCACTGATCGAATGGACAACGCAGCACCGCCACGCGTATCACCATCAATTTTTGTGAGCACCACGCCTGTCACATCCAACGCATCATTGAATGCCGTGGATACGGCAACTGCTTCTTGACCAATCATAGCATCAATCACGAGCAAAATTTCGGTAGGATTGATTGCTTTTTTAATTTCTTTCAACTCCTGCATCAATTTTTCATCTATTTGCAAACGACCTGCAGTATCAATTATAACAGTATCAAGTCCAAATTTTTCAGCATAAGCAATCGCTTCTTTGCTGGTCTTAACCGGATCTTGAGTTTTGCGTTCGAAAACATCAATTTGAATTGATTTTCCCAACACTTTCAATTGTTCTATAGCGGCAGGTCTATAGATATCACAAGCCACCAATAGCGGTTTTTTACCTTCTTTCTTTAATTTCAGTGCAAGTTTTCCCGCCATAGTTGTTTTTCCGCTACCCTGTAGTCCGCACATCATAATAACTGTAGGCGGTTTTGGAGAAACGAGCAATTTCTGATTTTCTCCACCCATCAATTCTATAAGGTTGTCGCGAACTATCTTGATAACTTGTTGCGTGGGGGTAAGACTTTTCAAAATATCTTCGCCCACAGCCTGCTCACTCACCTTCGCTATAAATTCTTTTGCCACAGAAAAATTGACATCCGCTTCTAGCAACGCCACGCGAATTTCACGCATCGCTTCTTTGATTTCAAGCGCTGTCAACTTGCCGTGCTTGGTCATTTTGCTGAATATATGATTCAATCTTTCGCTCAACCCTGAAAATAGTGCCATTAATTATCCTCCAACATTGATATTATCTCCAATCGAGTAGAAACATCTATTTGATTGGTAGATTTTTGCTCTAAACACTTTTTAATTTTAGCATCCCGTGCTATAAAATGCAATTTATTTTCAATTGATTCCAATGAATTGATAGCATTATCAAGCGTGTCCTTTACAGCCTGCCTAGTGACCTTCAATTCATCGCTAACCTCGGATAGTGATAAATTATTGTCTACATACATTTCAATAATTTTTTGTTGTTTTTCTGTGAGAAGATTGCCATAATATTTCACCAATACGGCAATCTCTACTCGCCTTTTTATGTCCATTTTTTCCTCTTAAAATATCTGATATCCTATTAATATTATCATAATCATATATAATTAAATTTTTCGTAGCATTATCTAAATCTAAAACTAATATTATCCAATCTTAATATGAATTATAGATAATATCAAAAATAAATAGAAATTGTATATTATTTAGATTTATCTACATCAGTATCTTCTCTACAAAACTTGTCTTGTCAAACACTGCTAAATCATCAACTTTTTCGCCAAATCCTGTGAAAATTATTGGCACTTGCAATTCATTAATAATTGGATATACCACTCCGCCTTTTGCCGTTCCATCCAATTTTGTGAGTATAATACCGTCAATATTTACGCTATCTTTGAATGCTTTCACCTGTGCAATAGAATTTTGACCAATGGAAGCATCCAAGACGATTAAATTCAATTTTTGCGCTTCTGGATATTCTCTATTGACGATATTGTTTATCTTCTCCAATTCTTTCATAAGATTCGTTTTCGTATGCAATCTTCCCGCTGTATCTACGATTAAAACATCATAATTTTTTGATTTCATACTAGTGATTGCATCAAACACCACCGATGCAGAATCTGCGCCTTCGCCCTGCTTTATTATTTTAACTTTTAATTTATCCGCCCAATTAGATAATTGTTCAGTTGCCGCGGCGCGAAATGTGTCCCCTGCGGCAAGCAAAACAGATTTTTTCTTGTTTTGAAAATATCTAGTCATCTTGGCAATAGATGTGGTTTTGCCCACTCCGTTTACTCCTACAACTGTGATAATCAAAGGATAATTGAACTTTATATCTTCCGCATCTAGACGATCAATCAAAATTTGTTTCAATTCGGTTTGCGCGCTTTCAGTATCTTTTATCAACTTTTTCTTGCAAGTTGCGCGCAACTCATCCATAATATCTAGCGCCTGTTCTACGCCCATATCACTGGACACCAAAATAGACTCCAATTCATCATAAAAATCGTCATTAAGTTCGGTGCGCTTGAATGTGTATTTCAATTTGTCAAAAAATCTTTTAAATATTCCCATTGTCTCTCCTTAAACAGATATCTAGTGTATGTCAATAATTATGTACACAAAATATTGACTATGAATTTTTATCCGCAACTTTGACAGCATCACTTAATTTTACTGATACGATTTTGCTTACGCCTTTTTCTTCCATCGTCACACCATACAATGAATCTGCTAGTTCCATAGTAGGCTTTCTGTGGGTGATGACAATAAATTGTGTTTCATCGCTAAATCGTTTGAGATATCTTGCATATCTTTCAATATTTGCATCGTCTAGCGCCGCTTCTATTTCGTCTAGGAAACAGAATGGCATTGGCTTCAACTTCAAAATGGCAAATAAAATTGCTATTGCTGTCATCGTCTTTTCTCCACCGCTCAATAGAGAAATTTGTTGCAAAACTTTTCCTGGTGGTTGCGCTATGATTTCAACGCCTGCGGTGAGCGGATCTTCGCTAGGAAGAAGCTGTAAACGCGCATTACCACCGCCAAACAATTCTTTGAATACTTTTGTAAAGTTTTCTTGTATTTTCACAAACTCGGCGTTGAACTTCTCTAGCATTTCAGTAGACAGGTCTTTTATAATCTTCACCGCATCTTCTTCCGCTTTTTTCAAATCTTCAATTTGTGCACTCATTTCTTCGTATCTTGCGCCTTCGCTTTTGTATTCTTCAATCGCATTTATGTTCACATATCCTAATGAAGTTATTTGATTTTTCGTCTTGCTAATTCGAATCATCACATCTTTGATATCAAAGTTTTCGTCTTGATCTTTGAATGGCAGACAATCATTATATGTCATCTCATATTCTTCAAAAATTCGCTCTTGCATATTCTCTATATCTAAATCTACTTTTTGAAGTCGTGTTTCTTCTTGATATATTTTATTATTCAATCTAGCAATATCGTTTGATAACACAGATTTTTTGTCATCCAAATCTTTTAGTTCTTTCATTAGCGTTTGCTTGAATTCATCAAACTGCGAAAGTTTTGTGTTCAATTCTTCAATGGTTTGTTTGATTGTGTCAATCTCTGAATCTTCGTCTTGAGATCGATTCATATTCATTGCTTCGTCGTATACTTTTTGTTGAGAATTGAGCTCTGATTCAACTCTTTCCATTGATTTTTTGACATTTTCAATATCTGATGAATATGTTTCAATATCTTTGTTCAATGATCTTATCTTTTCTTCAATTGATGCTATTTTAACCTTTGATTGCATCATACTCTCTTGATATTCATCACGCTTTTGTTTTAGTTCTTCATACGCGTTCTTCTTATCATCATTGATTTCTCCCACTTTGGCTTGCGAAGTGGCATATTCAAGTTCAACCTTGTCAATAGAATTAATCTTTGATTCTAGATCAGTCACTATATTTTCTGCCACCTTGAGCTGACTAGACAGACTGAATATATCTTCTTGAAGCGAATCGAGATTTTGTTTTAAACTTTCCAATTTAGTATTTTTTGCGTAAAATTCATTGTTCAAAGCTTGCAGGGATGAATTTTCTTTGTCCAACAATTCTTTCAGTTTATTCATAGCGGACAAATATGAATTTAGTTGACTTTCGTCAGTTTGCAATTCTTTCGTCTTGTCTTCAATATTCTTTGCTAAATTTTTGATTTCTGTTTCTTTGCTTAAAAGCGAACTATCATTGCTCTTTTTGCTACCACCTGACATACTACCTTGTGGCGACAAAACATCTCCTTCTAATGTGACGATTCTGAAAGAATAATTGCTTCTCTTTGCGAGAGATACTGCGTTGTCAAGATTGTCGCAAACAACAGTCGAACCCAACAAACTTTCAATAACTGGTTTATATACTGCGTCCGTTTTCACTAGCGCACTCGCCACGCCAAAGCAACCCGAACTTGACAGATACGCTCTATCCGAATTGGACAAACTTCTTGGCTTCACCGCGCTGATTGGCAAAAATGTGGCTCTACCTAAACGCATCTCTTTCAAATATGCTATCAATATCTTTGCATCATTTTCGTCTTTTGTGACTATATTTTGAATGCTTCCACCCAAAGCAATCTCTATCGCTTGCTGGAATTTTGGTTCTACTGAAATGATATTTCCCACCACGCCTTTAATTGCGCTGTTTAATTTAGGATTGTTTTTCCCTTCTTGAAGCAAGCGTTTCACCGCAAATTGATAACCTTCAAAATCTGCTTGCAAATTGGATAAAATATTCTTCCTGTTCGTATCGTTTGAAATGCTTGTCTTCAATGCATAAATTCGTGAATTTAATTCGTCAATAGATTGGTTCACAGATTGCAATTTCTGATTAATTTTAGCGATATTGTCCGTCTTGGTTTCCTGCGATTTTTTGATGGCTTCCACTTCATTGAACAAATTGTTGTATTCGCTCTCCAATGTCGATTTTTCAGAATTTAATTCAGTCAATTTCTCTTTGTCTTGATTCACATTTTCGCGCATTGTGTCGCGCTTTGCTATATACGCGGACAGATTTGCTTTGATATCCGTGAGCTTGCTCAAATTGTCTATCATTGCGCGTTGATTTTCTTCCTTCTCTCCTTCACTTTTCGTCAATTCGTCTATGAGTTGCAAATATTTTTCAGACAATGCCTGCGATTCAGAATATAGCTTATTCAAATTTTCCTTTTCCTCATCTCGAAGTGCGGTCGCAGATTGGATAAGTGCCATCTTTTGATTATAATCTAGTTTGTAATTTTCATATTCATTATTTAATCTGTCAATTTGTTCTTTCAGATATTTCGTCTGCTCGTTTAAAAGCCTTGTGTCCCCCTGCTTCTTTTCTAGCGCAACAGTGTTATGCAAAACTTGTTCGTGCAAATCACTCGCTTTTTTATCAAGTTGATTGATTTCATTTAATGATTTGTCATATTTTGCCTGCTCTGTCTGCAAACTATTTTCTAATATATTTAGATTGTCCTTATATCCCTGCAATTTCCCATTGATTTCTTCTTTCGTCTGTGCCGCGTGGTCATATTGATAGATGTACGCGTTGATTTCCAAATTCTTCAAAATATCTCGATATTCTAGATATTTTTTTGCATCTTCACTTTGTTTTTTCAAAGGTCCAAGCCTTCGCTCTACTTCTCCTATTATGTCACCCGCTCTGCTCAAATTGTCACGCACACGCTCCAATCGATTTTCTGTTTCAACCTTCCTTGCCTTGTACTTGGCAATTCCTGCCGCTTCTTCAAAAATGGCACGCCTTTCCTCTGGCTTTGACTGAATGATCTCTTCCACTCGCCCCTGACCGATAATTGAATAACCATCTTTTCCTATACCGCTATCATACAAAAGATCTCGAATATCTTTCAATCTGCACGGTTTTCTATTAATTTGATAATCGCTCTCTCCACTTCTGTATAGTTTTCTAGTGATGACCACTTCGTCATAGTCTATATTGAACCATTTATTTGTATTGTCGAAAATAAGTGATACTTCGCAATAACTTAATTTCTTTCTTTTCTCTGTGCCGGCAAAAATGACATCTTGCATAGATTTACCACGCAAAGCTTTGCTCGATTGTTCACCCAGCACCCAACGAATAGCATCACTGACATTAGATTTTCCGCATCCGTTCGGACCGACAATAGCCGTGATACCCCCATCAAAATTTATATGTGTTTCGTCAGCAAAGGACTTGAACCCTGCCATTTCAATTTCTTTAAAAGTAATCATTCTTACCCCATTTATAGCGAATTACAAAATAAATTAGAAAATTTGTTATTTGCAATTTAGTTAATTATATCAAAAATTTATTTTTTTTCAAATTAAATTCAATAGGATAATAAAAAATCACTTATAAATTTTTTCTGATTCATATCATAAAAACTAGAGCATAAAACTATCATACAAATGTGAATAATCGTCTGTAAATTAAGATATTTTGTTTTTGATAATTTTATAGTTTATATATTTTAATTGAATCGATTATAAATTTTTAAGCGATTTTTTCATTTTTATATAAATTTTTACCATTTTGGAAATAGAATAAATTTTAATTGAGGCAGTATTGATTAATCAAAATTAATTAGTTATATTGGATAAAATATCAATCAATTTATTTTCATCAATTATTTCAATATTCAATTCTTTGGCTTTATCTAATTTGCTACCCGCATCCGCACCAACTATCACAAGATCGGTTTTTTTGCTTACGCTAGAAGTTACATTTGCGCCATAGGACAACAAAATTTTCGTCAATTCTTGCCTAGAATACGAATTGAGAGCACCCGTCAAAACTATAGTTTTGTTTGTGAAATAATTTTCTTCCATTTTATCACTTGGAAAATTGATTTTCACTCCCAATTCTATCAGTTTATTTATATTTATCAAATTGTCTTCGTCTTGAAAATATTCAATAATGCTATTTGCAACAATTTCTCCTACATCGTCAATTGATATGAGATCCTCAAAAGATGCTGATTTCAATTCATCAATTGAATTGTATTTTTTGCTAATTACAAAAGCGGTTTTGTCCCCAACATACAATATTCCTAACGAAAAAATGAAATTTGCCCAATCAATATTTTTACTTTTTTCTAAACTATTCAAAAGATTGCTAATTTTTTTATCTTTAAATCCATCCAATTGAGCGAGCATATCTTTGGTGATTGTAAACAACTCATACGGATAAGATAAATCAAATTTTTGATACAACTGATAAAGTGTCTTTTCACTGAGTCCCTCAATATTGAATGCGTTTCTAGATACAAATTGCGTGAGACGGTCAACAATTTGTTCATAACAATGCTTGTGATTCACACAAAATAAATTAGCGCCAATAGTCTTCAATTCGCTATGGCAACTTGGACAAAATTTTGGTGCAACAATATTAATTGCATCGTCTGATTTTTCCGCTAATCCCATCACTTCGGGGATAACTTCGTTGCTTCGTCTGACAAAAACTCTGCTGTTGATGCTTATCTGTTTTCTTTCTATATCTTGTGTATTATTCAATGTTGCTCTACTAACTGTAGCACCAGACAATTCAATTGGATCAAGAATTGCAATAGGCGTAATCTTGCCCGTTCTGCCCACTTGCCATACCACATCTTTTAGAATTGTAGACAACTCAACAGGTTTGAATTTGTATGCAATTGCCCATTTTGGAAATTTGTTTGTATACCCTATATCTTCTCTAATGGAATTGTCATTGACCTTCAACACCATACCATCAATCATAACATCTAGATGATCTTTGATTTTATCTATTTTTTCAATTTCATCTTCTGCCTGTTTCAAATTTTTCACGATTTTAAAATAATCACCCGTCAAAAATCCCTGTTCAATAATAAAGTCGTGCATTTCTTTTTGCGTTTTTATTTCATAATCTTCGACATACGACACATCATAGCAAAAAAAATCTAGTTTGCGTTTTGCCGTTTCTTTTGGATCAAGGTTTCGCACCGCGCCCGCCACTCCATTGCGCGGATTTTTGAGTGGAATGTCTGCGGTCTTGTTGTATTCTTCAAACGCTTTGTTTGTCATCATACATTCGCCTTGCACGATCAATCTTTTTTTGAATGGTATTTTCATCGGCACGCTTTTGATAGTTTTCACTTGCAAACTGACATCTTCTCCAATTTTTCCATTGCCTCTCGTGGTGGCAGTTTTATATATTCCGTCTGCATATTCAATCACCACTTTCAATCCGTCATATTTATATTCAAGCGAAAAATCTAGATCGCGTTTGCCACTATCGTTTTGCATATCGCTGATCCATTTGCCTAAATCTAAAAAGTCTTTCACTTTGTTTAAACTATATAGCGGAAATTCGTGCTTGCGTTTTTCAAATTTAGATAATACATCGTCTCCCACTCGCGAAGTTGGACTATCTGGAAGCGAAAAATTTAGCTCTTTTTCTAGAGCCAATAGTTCGTCATACAACTTGTCGTACTCTGCGTCTGAAATCGTTGGATTGTCGTATACATAATAATTTTTGTTATGTTTGTTTACTTCATCAGTCAACCATTTTAAGCGTTCAAGTTTGTCCATTTTTCCCCTTATTTTTTAATTTTTAATACTTCGCTATTTTTTAATCAACAAATTCAATTGGTGCATAGTCAAGGGACAACATCTTTTCGCCTACACCTTCAAATTTTATTTTCACACAATGATTGCTTGAATTTGGAGTTATTTCAGTTATTTCTCCTAACCCAAATTTTGGATGATTTACTTTAGCGCCTAATTTTATTTTTGAAAAATCAATAGACTTCTTTTCTATTGTATTTTTATTGAATGTATAATTAAATGATTTATTTTGATTTGATTCTAAATTATTCATATTTCCTCCTGTTCTATTATAATTTATTGATTTACTATTTTTGTTATAACTATTGAATGTATTATAATTATTATATGAAATATTAGTTGAATTTATTTGTCTATCAACGACCAATCCTAGTTCGTATAAAAAGCGCGATTTCACGCTATATTCGCGTCTTCCATATAAGAATCTGGATGAACTGCTAGTCAAAACTAGATTTTTTTTGGCACGCGTAATTGCCACATACATAAGGCGTCTTTCTTCTTCAATGTCTTCGCTATCATCTCTATGAATTGGAAAAATCTTTTCTTCACAACCCACGATGTACACATTGTCAAATTCAAGCCCCTTCGCTCCGTGCACGGTGGCGATCACGACACCCGTTCCATCGTCACTATCCATTGCGCTAGACAAAGTCACCGATTGCAGATAATCTATAATCGTTGCACCCTGATTAACTTCCTCAAACTCGCGCACTGAATTTACCAGCGATCCCACATTCAGATATCTTTCGTAATCTTGCTCATTTTCTAAATCAAAAGACTTTAATATATTTGTCCTTTCTAGCATATATGTAAAAAATTCATACATACCAAGTTTGTCAATATTTTCTTGCAAATCTAAAAACAAAGCCTTCAAATCTTTTAATTTGTCTTTCAATTGAGTGGACAAAATTTCATTTTCATAATTCATAACCACTTGTTTTAGCGGAATGTGATCTTTTGTCGATATCTCAATTAACTTTTCAACGCTAGTTTCTCCAATGCCACGCTTTGGGAAATTGATAATTCGCGCAAATGAAATATCATCGCTCGCATTGACAATCGCTGTCAAGTACGCCAACACGCTTTTTATCTCTGCGCGTTCAAAGAATTTGAACCCATTATACATTATATGCGGTATATTGTAATTCAACATCTTTTCTTCAAATGTTCTGCTGAGCGCATTCAGTCGCATTAATATTGCCATTTCATTGTATGGTACTCCCGCATTGTGTGCACGCATAATTGATTGTACCACAAAATCTGCCTCATCCGTTTCGCTCATCGCTTGATAATAAAATACATCTGCACCTTCTTCATTGTCTGTATATAGTTTCTTTTCTAATCGGTTGCGATTGTTTTTGATTATCAAATTTGCCCTGTCTAAAATCTTCTTCGTACTTCTATAATTTTGCTCTAACTTAAATATTTTTGCTTCTGGAAAATCTTTTGTAAAATTGAAAAGGTTATCAATGTTCGCTCCGCGCCAACCATAAATTGATTGATCTTCATCTCCAACGATTAAAATATTTCTCGTCTTTGATGATAGCAATTTTACGATGTCATACTGAATTTGATTCGTATCCTGAAATTCATCCACACTAATATATGTGTATTTGTTTTGAATGCTATCTAGCACATCTTGATTGGTATTGATTAAATTATAAAAATTAATTAGAAGGTCATCAAAATCCATAGCATTATTTTTGATAAGTTCGGATTGGTAAATCGTATAAAATTTTTCAAAGTCAACTATGTTTCTATCATATTTGAATATCTTAACATATTCTTCAATTGACATATTGTCATTTTTTAAAATAGATATATTATGCTTAAATTCGTCCTTAATATTTTCGTCCGATATGTTCATTTGTTTAAAAATATCTTTCATCAGTTTGCTAGTATCATTTTCACTATAAATAGTAAAATTTTCTTTATAGTTTGGGATAAAACTAGCATACGATCGCAACATTCTTGCGCAAAAACTATGGAATGTACTCACCATCACTAGTTCACCATCTGGGGCAATTTTTTGAATCCTTTCTTTCATCTCGTTTGCAGCCTTGTTCGTGAAAGTGATTGCTAAAATATTTTGAGCAGGTACTTTGCATTCTGTGATCAAATAGGCAATTCTATATGTCAAAAGACGCGTTTTCCCACTGCCAGCCCCCGCACTAACCAGGACAGGTCCTTGCGTACATACCACTGCATTATATTGTTCTTGATTTAATAATGATTTATAGTCCATATTTTATATTATACCAAATAAAAAGAAAAAACAAAATGTTTTTATCTTTAAAATTTATATTTTTTCTATATGCTAAAATTTTTATCAATCATCTTCAAACTGAAATGATTTTAATATAAGTTAAAATTAAAATTGAAAATCTAATGATTAAATTTTCAATTTTGTTACAACTAATTTATAAGTTTGCCATATCAAAATCTCTACGATTTTTTGTAAAAATTTTTGTTAGCCTTCTAATTTACTAATTCGAATTTATGCTATCCTAGTTAATAAAAAACACTAGTAAAAACTAGTGAATTAATAGCGATTACGCTTCATAGCGCGTTTCCTAGCAGCTTTGCTCTTTTCCTTACGACGAACGCTTGGCTTTTTATATTCTACATTCTTCTTCAAGTCGCCAATGATGCCGTCTTTCTGACATTTGCGTTTGAATCTTTTCAAAGCGCTCTCTGGAGACTCGTTTTCTCCGCAACGAACTGTTGTCAATTTTTTCACCACCTTTTTTAATCTATATTTGATTTTAATCTAAAAAATAATTATTGTCAACAGTTTTTGTTAAATTTCTATATAAATTTCACAATTTTACTATTATTTTTTTTACAAAAATGAATTTTTAGATTATTTTACATTAAAATCTAAAAAATTATATTAAAAATCTTTCAATTTTTCCCCGCCCAAAATGTGTATATGAATATGCTGTACTGTCTGGTTTGCATTCTTGCCTTGGTTGATAATTAATCTATATCCTTCACTGATTCCTAATTTCTCTTGAAGATGAGAGATTTTTGACATAATTTTGCCCAAAATTGATGCGCCCTTCTCTGTTAACATATCTATGTGTGGAATATGATTTTTCAAAATAGCCACTAGGTGAATCTTTGCCTGCGGATTGATATCTTTGATGATCATAAAATCATCGTCTGAATATAATGTCGTGCTCGGAATTTCACCTTTAATGATCTTACAAAATACGCAATTTTCTTCCATACTAACCTCCTAAACTAAAACTGCTTTCATTCCATTATTATAGATATCTGTCAATCTTACTTCAACGATATCTCCCGAATTGCATTTTGCATCAATGTATGTGTATATATAATTATCAGTATAGCCCAAAGAAACTTTTCCGTCAACCGATTCTTCAATCAACACTTTGTGGATAGTGTTTTTGTTTTGATTGTAAAATTTTTCTTTGCAGTCTGAATTGATTTGTTGCAAAATATACTCCCGTCTTTTTTGCTCACATTTGTCTACATTGTCTTGAAATTTTGTTGCTAGCGTTCCCTTTCTTTCGCTATATGGAAAAATATGAATAAAACTAAAATTGATTTTTTTCAAATTCTCTACCGTTATGTTAAATTCTTCTTCTGTCTCTCCTTTGAATCCAACAATGATGTCTGTAGATATTGATGCCAAACTAAAATTTTCTCTGATTTTGTTTACGATGCGGATATATTCTTCTATTGTGTAGCGCCTGTTCATTCGTTTCAAAGTCGCATTGCACGCTGACTGCAAACTAATATGAAAATGTGGACAAAAATTTCTCGATTCTTTCAATATGGCTATCATTTCGTCATCTAGCACATTGCACTCTAATGATGAAATCCTAAATCTGATACCCAATTTATCTATCTCTTTTATTAGTGTTTTTAAGCCTAATTTCCCGTCAATTCTATAATCCGACATATTTATTCCCGTGAGAACAATCTCGTTCGCATTCGTGTGTCTGATCTCGTCTAAAATGTCGTTGATATCCCTACTTCTGCTCCTGCCTCGCAAATATGGAATAATACAATATGTACAAAAATAATTGCATCCGTCTTGAATTTTAATATATTGTCTAGTCCTAGTGGCTATTGGTCGCGCGGTGGGCGTATAAACTTCGTTATTGATTGCTTTTAGTTCGCGATTTTTGCTTTCAATGAATTTTATAATCTCATTTTTCCCTTCATTCCCTAAAATTGCTATTACATTTTTATTTTTTAGAAATTGACTTGGATTTGCTTCAACCGCACATCCGCACACCACCACTTTGGCATTTGGGTTAAGTTTATGAATTTTCGCTAGCACTTGACGCGACTTTCGCTCCGCTGTGTTCGTCACTGCGCAAGTGTTGATAACATACGCGTCTGCTTTCACTAACCCTTCGCATATTTCATCGCCCGCCATTTTCAACTGATTTAAAATGGATTGACTTTCGTATTCGTTTACTTTACACCCCAAGGTTATTACGCTAACCAACATTGCTCACCGCCTTCAGCGCGCTCACCGCACTAACACAAGCAACTTCTGCTCGAAGGATCGTCTTTGATATGCTAATCGTTTTAGCAAAACTTGAAAAATAGTCCACTTCTTCGCGCGAAAATCCACCTTCTGGACCAATAATCAGCGCAAAATCTCCTGAAAATTTGCAAATGCTATCAGTCGAATTTTCATAGGCAAAAAAACGATTTTTATATTTTTCAATATCCTTTTTTATATCTGATTTTTTTATCAATTCAATTTTCATAATATCTGCGCGTTCAGATTGCTTGCTAGCTTGAATTGAAATTTGATTGAGTTTATTCAACTTCTTTTCATCAATCGTCACCACGCTAAAATCACTCTTAAACAATTTGACAGACTTTACATTCAGTTCTGCCAGATGGTCAATCGCACTGGTCAACGCATCATTTTTAATCAAAGCTAAATAAACGACAATATTTGTGTCGTCAAACGCTTTGTTTTTTTGCTTGTCTAAAATGGTCGCCACCACTTTATCTTTTGCAATCGTTTCAATTTTCAAATGATAGTCGAATCCGTCTCCATTAAAACCAATGATCAAATCGCCTATTTTACATCTTCGAACCTTCGTAAGATGCACATATTCTTGACCATAAAATTCTACTTTCGATTGATTCTGCGCGTTGAAATAAAATCTATTATCCATTCTTGCCCTTTAATTGTCTAATCGCTTCATAGGTATCATTTGCATATATAAAATTTCCGCTCACTAAAATATCTGCACCCGCCTTCACGCATTGTTTAGCAGTTTCGGCATTGATACCGCCGTCCGCTTCAATTAAAACATTGCTATTTAGCAATCTCAAATGTTTAATTTTATTTAGTGCATCAACATTAAATTCTTGACCGCCTTTGCCCACTTTTACACATAAAATGACGGCAAGATCAATGAATTTCAAAAACTTTTCAATCTGTTCAATATTCGTATCAATATCAATAGCAAGTCCAACCATTTTTTTGCTTTTGCGTATTTTTTTCAATGTTTTGACAAGCGATTCATCGGTTGAAAATGTTTCATAATGAACAGTGAGAATATCTGCTTTTGATTTCAAATATTTTTTTATTGCTTTTTCAGGATTGCTAATCATAAGATGAACATCAAACAATAGCGATGATTTTTCTTTCATCTGCTCGATATAAGTATAATCAATAGTTTTAGCCTTGACATACACTCCGTCCATAACATCCAAATGATACATATCAGCACCAAAATTGCCCACTTTTTGCAAATAATCAATTTGGCTAGACATATTCCTGCCTGCAGGTAAACTAGATGCAGACACAACAATTTTTTGCATATAATCTCCTAAATATATATTAAAACATATATATTATATCATAATTTTTCAAATTTAGAAAATGAAAATTAAAGAATAATTGCGAAATTAAAAAATATAAAAGCAATTTTCAATCTTAAATAATATTTGAAAATTGAATAAATTGATAAAACAGCAAAAGGAAAACGACCTTTTGTCTTATCCATAAAAAACTAAATATATAGGCTATATATATTTTGATATCTTAATTTATTTGCAATTAAACTAATTCAATAAATTAAAATTTTATTAAATTAACATTTGAATTTATTTATTTCCACCATTAATTGTCTTTGCGCGCAACATCCCGCACGCTCCTTCAATGTCGCTTCCCTGACTGCGTCTAACTGTCGCACTTACAGACAATTCATTCAATTTATTTACAAATGCATAGGCTTCACTTCTTGTGGTTGCTTTGAGTGGTCCACCATTAGGATTAAGACAAATCACATTTATGTGACAATTGAGTCCTTTTGTCAAACTTGCCAATTCTTTTGCGTTTTCAAAACTATCATTAATTCCTTTTATCAAGCAGTATTCAAACACAACTCGTCTATTGTTTTTGCTAGTATAATATTTCAATGCTTTGATTATTTCGTCAATGGAATAACGATTGGCAATAGGCATTATTTTTTTTCGCGTTTCGTCGTTCGTGGCGTGGAGCGAAACGCATAGCGTGATATTAAACTTCAAATCGGCAAATTGATATATTTTATCAACCAACCCACAAGTAGACAAAGATATATTTCGTTCACTGATATGAAACCCATTTTCGTCAGTTATAAGTTCGAGCCATTTCACCACATTGTCATAATTGTCAAATGGTTCACCGCTTCCCATTAGCACTATGTTTGTAAAATTTCTATCCGTGCATTTGCCGTTGTCTGCATTGACCACGCTGATTGTGGACAGCATCTCGCCCGCGCTTAAATTTCGAATCAATCCATTTTGAGTGGAAGCACAAAACTTGCACCCCATTCTACAACCCACTTGCGTAGATAGGCAAATAGTGTTGCCATAATTTTGTTTCAAAAATACACATTCAACTAAATTGTCATCGTGCAATTTCAAAAGATATTTCTTCGTTCCGTCTTTACTTGTCAAAACTTTGAATATTTCAACAGGCTTTAAAATATATTCAGATTTCAAACTGTCAATCATTGATTTAGGCAAATTCGTCTGTTCGTAATCTTTTGCTTGAATGATAGCATCAAAAATTTGTTTGGCACGAAATTTTTTGTAATCTGCCAACAAATCATATAATTCATTTAGAGAATAATCACTAAAAATTTTCAATTATATCACCTTTTGTAAATTTGTTTGAATTCATATATGACAGTGCGCTCATCTTTTGTTTACCTTCTGGCTGTATTGTTAAAACTTCGATTGCCTTATCTTTTGTGCCAATTATGAGCCCATTTTTTCCGTCACAAGTGAGTATTTCTCCTGGCAATCCCGCTAGATTTGATGTGACTGAAAAAAGGACTTTGTATCTTATGCCTTTATAAATAAAATAACAATTTTCCAACGCACGAATTTTGTCACACAAAGCTTTTGCATTTTGATCAAAATTTAGCAAATAATCTTCTTTTTTAATCATAGGCAAATAAGTTGCACTTGCTTCATCTTGCGGGAAATGCCTATCTTTGTAATATTCAAAGTTGTCTAAAAATTCGTTTATACACTCTACCCCTAGTGTAGCTAGTTTATTAAATACACTAGTAGCAGTGTCGGTATCTAATATCTCTAATTCCTTTTCAAAATATATGTCACCCGTATCACATCCTATGTCTGTCTTCATAATGGTGATACCCGTTTTCTTCTCGCCATTCATAATTGCCCATTGAATTGGTGCAGGTCCGCGATATTTTGGAAGCAAACTTGCGTGTACATTTATTGTGCAAAATTTAGGAATGGATAAAATGTTTTGTTTGATTATTTGACCATAACTTGCCGTGATGAATAGATCAGGATTATAAGTTTTCAAAATCTCGCCATCTCTATTAAGTTTTTCAAATTGATAGAGTGGAATATTCTTTTCCATTGCCAATTTCTTCACTGGTGAAAATACGATTTTGTTGTTGCGCCCATTGACTTTATCTGGTTGCGAAACAATAGCAACAACATCTCTATTCTTTTCAATCAACCCATTCAAAATTGTTGCGCTAAATTCATTGGTTCCAAAAAACACAATTTTCATTATAGATCCGCCTTACCCTTTGGTGGTGTAACTAATTTATCAATATATAAAATTCCGTCCAAATGGTCATTTTCGTGGCAAACGCAAACTGCCGTCCAATCTTCGCATGTCAATGTAAATTTGTTGCCAAATCTATCATAAGCGGAAACAGTGACCGTCTTTGGTCGCTTCACATATCCAAATGGAAGCGCCACACTCAAACATCCCTCTTTTTTATACTGCTCTCCGCTCTTTGAAGTGATCTGCGGATTTATAAATTCAATTTTCATATTGTTGATGTTTAAAATGAAAACGCGCTTCAATATCCCCACTTGCACCGCGCTTAATCCTGAACCTACTCTATTTTCAAGCGTCTCCCACATATCATCAAGCAATTCCCAAAGTTTTTCATCAAAAAATTTCACAGGCTTGCTCTGTTTTCTTAAAAAATTATCTGTATGTTGTACAATTTCTCTTATTGCCATATTTCACCTCAAATTATTCGGATTAACTTCTACAAAAATAGATACATCTTTTTCTATAATATCTGCTATGTTGTAGAAATCTGCCGTTATTTTATCATCTGGAATAAATCTAGTCAATATCTGGTAGCGATTTTTTGTTTGGATTCTTCTCACCGGAGATGGCATCGCTTGCAAAAAGATTATAGATTTTCCATATTTAGACTTCAATTCGTTTGCTCTATCAAATATTTTTTTTGTCACTTCACGCGCACGATTGTCACTGACACTTGTTACCAAAATTCGCAAAATTTTGCTAAACGGCGGGAATCCTGTGGTTTGTCTTAAATTTATCTCTTTGTCATAAAAGCCGTCATAATCGTAGTTTACTGCATATCTATACACATAATGCTTTGGCGCATAAGTTTGCAAAACTACATATCCGTCATTAGTTTTTCTCCCCGCTCTACCTGCCACTTGGGTGACAAGTTGAAAAGTGCGTTCGTTTGATTTGTAGTCACTATTGTATAGGCTTACATCCGCATCTAAAATGCCCACGAATGATACATTTGGATAGTCGTGCCCCTTTGCTATCATTTGAGTTCCCACCAAAATGCTAGGAGTATGATTTGAAAATTCGGACAAAATCTTTTTATGCCCATCCTTCTTCCTTGTCGTATCATTATCCATTCTATAAATAGGAACATCTTTATAAATAGCTTTTAGTTCATTCACCACGCGTTCAGTGCCCAACGCTCCATATTTAATATTAGGACTATTGCAGTTTGGACAATTCGTCAACATTCTATATCTTTTGCCACAAAAATGGCATTTCAATTCGTTGTCTTCCTTGTGATATACCAAACTAACTTCACAATCATCACATTTTGCCCGATAGCCACACTCTCTGCACATCACAAACGAAGCATAACCTCGCCTATTGATAAACAAAATCGCTTGTTTTTTTCGCGAGATACAATCATCCAATTTTGCAAGCAGTTTTTTGCTAAAAGGTGATGTATTCCCATCCATAACCTCGTTTAACATATCTACAATTTCTATCTTTGGCATTTCAAGCCCGTTTATTCGCTCGGGCAATTTGACTAACTGATACTCTTTTAGTTCTGCCTTATGGAAACTCTCAATACTTGGCGTTGCGCTTCCGAGTATTAGCGGACACGAATTGTATCTAGCCCTAAACTCTGCCACATCGTGCGTATCAAAGCGCGGATTGCTCTCGCTGATATATGAAGAATCGTGCTCTTCGTCTATAATAATCACCCCAACATTTTCTATAGGAGCAAATATCGCAGAGCGAGCGCCTAATACCACTCGTGCTTTACCCGAAAATATCCGTTCCCACTCATCAAATCTCTCGCCTTCACTGAGTCCGCTATGTAAAACTGCCACATCATTTGGAAATCTTGAATTGAATCTATCCATCATTTGCGGAGTGAGTGAAATCTCTGGCACGAGCATAATTGCGGTTTTATTTTCTTTGATACAATTTTCAATAATTGTCATATACACTTCTGTCTTTCCACTGCCCGTCACACCCTGCAATAAAAATGTTTTATTTTTGTTTTGAATAGTTTCTACTGCTTTTTGTTGACTTATAGTCAAAACATTTTTTTCTCTGTTAACCGAATCTGTATATTGAAATCGATTTTTTCGATTTGCATTTTTTAAAATAATACCCTTTTCGACCAAGCTATTTACACTCGCTCTGCCAAACATTTCAATTGCCTTTTGATAGCTCAATGATCCCTGCTCATTCAAACTAGCAACTAATGCCAACTGATTTTTTGCGCGTTTGCCTATGAGTTTGATCGCCGTATCAATATCAATTAGCGGTGTCAAAGTGTATTCAAATATTTCGTGTTGATTATCTAGGCGAACACAGGACGGCAATACCAATTTTATACAATCATTAAGGCGCAAAAAAAAGTGTTTTGCTAAAAATAAACATAGTTGCAATATCTCTGGTTTAAGTTTAGGAACACTTTCTAAATTTTTTGATATGGGTTTAATCTTGCTTTTATCGAAGTCGGTATATTCGCATAACTCTATAACATAGCCCAAAACTGTTCTACCAGCGAATGGAACGCGTACACGCATACCTACTTTCGTGTCGTCCAATGCAACATAATCAAACACTCTATCAACCGCATCGTTGGAAATGTCGACTATTACTTTAGCGTACATTATTATTTCGATTGAACTCCAACTACTTCTCCGCGCGCTACTTCATTAGCTGCATAATCGATGGCTAAATTAGCACTACCATTCAATAATGTAGGTATTTTATTTTCCAAATCTTTAGCCCGCGCACCGACAACAACTGCCACTGCATATCTGCATCCTAATTTTTCTACCAATAGATCAATAGGTGGTTCAAATAACATAAGTCTACTCCTTTTTATGCGTATATTATAACATCAATTATCTATTTTGTCAAATCAAAATTTAATTATTTGATAAGTTTGGTTCAATTTCGTATTTTTCAACAAAAATTATTGTTTTATTTTTTATCCTTTTTTGCCTTATTTTCATCCATCACAGCTTTTACTTCGCGGTAGGCGTCATACGGATTATTGATATATAAAAATGAGAATTTATAGTTTGCAGTATTGATCATAGGACTTGACATACTTCCAAATGAAAGTGTGCCCGTATTTTTCCTTAAAAGTTTATCTAGCCAATTCACATTCACTGTCAAAGCTCCTATTGTGTCATAATCTAGCGCTTTATAATCTACTCCAATATATCCTGTACGAATCAAAATTCTTTTGTTTGTGACGGCATAAATTGTCTTGTTGTACCAGAGCGCTATCATCAATATTGCCAATATGTCAAACACCACCACAAAGACTATGAAGCCAATGCTAGTAGCAAGTGGAGTTTCGTTATCCAAAAATGATCCAATGATCAGCACTGAAAAAAGTATACTAATAAACAAACATATTAGAATAGTACTAAAATAAGTACGAAATTTATTTGGTTTATACAATTTTAAAATTTGTTCATCTGTATCCAAAATTGGTTTGAATAATTCGCTTTCGTTCATACCCGCTCCTATTAAATTATTATATTCTTTTATCTAAAATTAATACGGATAAGTATTTTTAATACTTTCAAAGTGAAGCCAAATGCAATCTCAAAAAAACATATAAAGAAAATTGACTGATAAAATATTAGTTTTAGCGTGATCGTATTTTGTTTTTTTTCAATCGGCAAATATTATTAATCTTTTTTTAAAACTAAATAGAAAAATTATGAAATTTTGTTCAATTTGATTAGAGATTTTTTTGCTGAATTTTGTTCAGCTTCCCGCTTGGTAGAGCCCTGCCCGTATGCAATAAACTTGCCGTCTACAAACGCACTTGCTCTAAAATTCTCCTGCCCACCAGCTGTAAGATATTTTTCAACTTTATATTCAAGATCTATCTTCTTTTCTTGCGCGTATTCTTGCAGTTGTGATTTATAATCATTATTGATATTGCCCGCTTTCAATGTTTCTTTGACTTTGAGTGCATCGATTACCGCACTTGAAATTGATGGCATACCAAATGACAAATACATCACTCCTATCATACTTTCAATCGTGTCCGCCAAAATTGCGTCCGAAATTTCATTACCTTTAAAACTTTTGCCAAAATGAATTTTTGACTCTATATCCAACTCTTTTGCTAATCTTGAAAGATTTTCTGTGCATACAAAACTAGCACGAATTTTTGACATTTTGCCTTCTCTTTGATGATAATGTTTGTACAAATAATCAGATACTATAGTGGATAATACACTATCCCCTAAAAATTCAACTCGCTCATTGCTTTCAACTTTTTTTTCGTTGGCAAAAGAAGAATGAGTGAAGGCAAGCGTTTTCAACTCATCTGGACATTTTTCAAATAATTCCAAAAATCTATTCTTCATTATTTTCAACAGCCATTTTCACCTTTTCTATCAATTTGTTGTTTGCCAATGTATATGCTTGTTCAATCGTGGTTGCCACCGTGTCAGCCTTGCTATTGCCGTGGCATTTCAAAACAATTTTGTTCACTCCCAATAGCGGTGCACCGCCCACTTTAGTGTGGTCGTATTTTTTCTTGATATCTTTCATTTTCTTTTTGAGTAGCAACGCACCCATCTTTGCTTTGAATGACGAAGTCATAGCGTCTTTCAGCTCACCAAATAAAATTTCCGCCGTTCCTTCAATCGTTTTTAAGCACACATTCCCAGCAAATCCATCACTAACCACCACATCTACATTTCCGCGCAACACATCGCGCGCTTCTATATTGCCAACAAAATTCAATTTTGAATTTTTCAACAACTGATATGCTTCCTTCACCGCTTCGCTTCCCTTTTCTTCTTCCGTGCCGATATTGAGAAGTCCAATGCGCGGTTTTTTCACGCCAATTGCTTTCATATATTCATTACCCATTATAGCAAAATGAAAAAGATTTTCAGGTTTGCAATCAGCATTCGCGCCACAATCGAGCAACATCACCCCACGATCGTTGACAGTGGGAAGAATTGGCGCCAAAGCAGGACGACTAATATTTGGAATCCTGCCAAGTTTCAAAACTGCCCCTGCCAATGTTGCACCCGTGCTACCCGCACTAACTATTGCCATCGCGTCATCATTTTGTTTCAGATAATCGTATGCCACCACGATGCTAGAAGTCTTTTTTGTCCTAATCGCAACGGTTGGCACATCTTCCATCGTGACCACATCAGGCGCGTGTACAATTTCCAATCTGTCTGATACAAATACAAGGGTTTGCAAAATTTCTGTGATTTTATCCTTGTCCCCCACAAGTACCAAATTTAATTTTTCATTAGCCTGCAAAGCTTTCACCGCTCCTGCTACTATTTCAAATGGCGCATAATCGCCACCAAAAGCATCTACTACAATTTTCATATAATCTCCTATGATTAATATAAGTTTACACATAAATTGAAAAAAAGTAAAACAAAAACAACGATTTTTCAAACATAAAAATTTAGGATATGTTGAGTAATTAAAATATTGTCTAAATTATTTCATATAATTTCAAATATAATTTCAAACAAAATTAATAAAATGCTAGATATTATTTTTTATTTAATTCGTATAATTTTTGAGAAAAATTATATTTTTTCATTAAGGTATCAATATTTTCAAGCGAACCTGTTTTGTGAGTTAAATTTGCGCGCAACATTATATTTTTTGGAGAATGAGCAAAATCTACAAATTCTATCACATCCACATCATACCCCTTTGCGCGTAAAATTTCAACGCGTATAGCATCGGTTAGCAATGCAGAAAATCGTTCTTTGATCAGTCCGTCATTTAGCAATAAGTCAAAATCTCCGCCCTTTTTGATAGTTTGATTGATTTCGTGTTGACAGCACGGCACAGAAAAAATATAAGGTATCTTGTGTTTGATTGCATAATCTAGCGCAAAATCTGTGGCGGTGTCGCACGCGTGCAAACTGATGATGACATCAATCGCACCATTATACAATTTGTCTTTTTTCACATCGTTCACTTGAAAATGCAATCCAGAGTAGCCATAGTTTTTTGCTATCTCATTGCACCTATCCACGACATCTGATTTGAGATCATAACCTATAATTTTTGCTTTCATTTTCTTAATTTCAACAAAATAATAGTAAACTAAAAAGGTTAAATATGACTTCCCGCACCCAAAATCTAATATTGTGATTTCATCTTTATTGATTGATTTGAAAACATCATCTATTATTTCAATGAATCTGTTGATTTGTTTGAATTTATCATATTTTGACTTGACAATTTTGCCGTCTTTTGTGAATATCCCCAAATCAACCATTGCAGGCACATTATCTCCTTCATTGATCAAATATGATTTTTGCTTGTTGTGGCTCAAATTGATATCTGATTGACTGATTGCATTTTCGCGTACTTTCTTTTTGTATCCTGCCTTCTGTTTGCTAAATATTATATCTTTGCCAATAGTTTCAATCAATATTTGATTATATTCAGAAAATGGTAGATCGAATATCGCATTTAATTCAATATTTTCGTGAAAAACCTTGCTCCCACGATATCTTTCTATCTGTAGCATTATCTTATTTTTAATCAGTATTGGTCGAACCACGATTTTTTTAATATCACTTGAAGTGTCACTTAAAATCATTTTCTTGAAATTATTTATATTTTCAACCAATTCTTTTTGTATCTTTTCTAATATATTTTCCATAATCAACTCATTTTTATTATATCATAAACTAAACTCTTATTCAACTGATTGTAAAAAATAGTGATATAAAATAAATCATATTTTTAATGAAAAAATAAGGCAAATGCCTTATTTTTACTTATTTTCTTTTTTGTCTAGATTGACAACCTGTTCTCCATCATAATAACCACAATTTTTACATACCTGATGAGCCACTTTCTTTTCGTGACAATGTGGACATTCTACTAAAGTAGGAACAGTTGCTTTCCAGTTCGCACGGCGCTTATCGCGTCTTGACTTTGAAACTTTTCCCTTAGGAACTGCCATATTAACCTCCATAATTATTCGTGCTAAATATACAACATATCTAATAGCACACGACAAAATATGAAATGATTTTATCAAATTAAATTCAATTTGTCAATCAGTTTGTCTAATATTTTTAAAATTTATAAAAATCTTGCCCTAAAGGTAAAAAAATTTCAATTTTTTTCAACATTTATTAGAATAATATTATATTTTAAATAAAAATTTTATTCAATATATTGTGTGCATTATATATAAAAGACACAATATATAATGATTAATTGATTCTAATACTAATTATTATTTACTAAATTCGCAGTATCTAACGCTATCATATATTCTTCATCTGTAGGTATACGATAAACTTTCACTTTGCTCTTTTTCTTCGTAAATTCTTGAATCGTACCGCGCGGTGCTGATTTATTCAACTTATAGTCAAAGTCTATTCCCAAATATTCCATATCTTTGCATACTGCTTCGCGCACCAACTCATCGTTTTCACCAACTCCTGCAGTAAATATGATGTAGTCCACACCATTCATAATCGCAGCGTATGCGCCAATGTATTTTTTGATTGAATGTACCATCATATCAAAAGCCAATTTTACTCTAGGATTATCTAAATTGTTGTCTATGTCGCGCAGATCACTATATTTACCCGTTACGCCCAACAATCCGCTCTCTTTATTCAACAAATTGATCGCTTGGTCTATATCAATATTTTTAATCTGCATAATGTCTTTCAATATTGCAGGATCTATATCTCCCGAGCGTGTTCCCATCACTACGCCCGCAAGTGGAGTGTATCCCATTGAAGTGTCTATGCTCTTTCCGTCCTTGATAGCGCAAATGCTACTACCACTACCAATATGACAAGAAATTATCCTTTTGCCCGTCAAATCACCAAACAATTCCCTGCATTTCATTGCAATATATCTATGACTAGTGCCGTGCGCACCATATCTTCTGATTTTATTTTTCGTATAAAATTCATAAGGAAGCGCATACATATATGCCTGCTCTGGCATAGTGGAATGGAACGCAGTGTCCATTACCCCAACATTTTTCACTTTTGGCATCAATTCCATACACGCCTGAATCCCAGACATAGCAGCAGGATTGTGCAAAGGTGCAAAATGAACATATTTTTGCATATCCTCAAAAATTTTCTTCGTAATAACAATAGACTTATTATACTTCTCGCCAAGATTAACTATTCTATGCCCTATTGCTTTAATCTCTGAAAGATTTTTGATCACGCCCTTATCTTTGCTAGTGAGTGTGTCCAAAAACAATTTGAATGCCACTTTGTGATTTGGCATATCAAAATCAATCACCACTTTTTCATTCGTTTTATATTCCATAAAAGATTTGTCAAGCCCAATGCGCTGACAATATGCTTTTGCCAACACTGCGCCCGTATCTGTCTCCATCAATTGCGCTTTCAAACTGCTACTTCCTGAATTTACAACTAAAACTTTCATATTTTCTCCTCTATTCAATAAATAAAATTATAGCACAATTAAAAAAATTAACAAAATAATTTTTATTATTTTGTCAATTTTAATTATAAAATATAAGTTCTATTTTTGCCATTGTCATCTCTATTAGCCATATATGTATAATTATTATCTATGTAAAGTTCATTAAAACACATATCTTCAAGTTTACTTTCTCAATAAGTAATTTCATTATATTTTATGATTGAACTTTCATCTTCTTATTTGTTTCTTTCACTTTTTTGTAAACATAAATTTTTTCATCTAGATCAGGAATGTTATCAATATTTACAAATAAATATTCTGAATTGCCGATGCGCTTGTATTCGCCTTTGAGATTTTGATCATTGAGATGATTTACAATATAAAATTTCTCGTTTTCAACACTCGAATTATCCATTTTGATTTTCATTATAGTATTATCGCGATTAAATATTTTTATTCCTTTTTCATAAGTTATCTTCAAAACATCGTCTTCCCCTAACACATAAACTGTATTTTTATCCTTGATTTCTAGTTTGTCAAATAGTGGAGATAAGAAATAAGTAATTTTTTTCTTTTTAATCTTGCCATTATAGTCTTTAATTTCACTTTCATATATATAATCAACAATTTTCCATTTCCCCAACAAATTTTCATTAAAAGGTATAGATTCGGTATCTGGCGAAACTTTATGTTTCTTTTGGATTGTCAAAATATTTTCATTAGTATAATAGGCTGTTTGTGACCATCTCTTGTATACATGTAAATAAAGTCTTTTTTTGCTATCTGCGTTATTTTCGTATAAAACGAGAGTGCCATAATAATTTAAAAGGAAAGCGTGATATGTTTTGCCATTTATTGTAAATAAGTTAGAACTATAACCAAAAACTTCTTTTAGATCAGTGGCAAGACTATGCTCACCAAAGAATAGATATTTTGGCATATCTTTTTTGCATTCTCCATCAAACCCCATCGTTTGAGCATCTTTAAAATTTGTTGTGCTACCTGCATATACCCATTTACCATTTAACATTTTTTCTGCAATTTCAAAAAAATCTTTTTCCATATTATTCTCCTTTAGTTTTTCAAGGAAATCAATGTTTGCCAATATGAAATTCTCTTTTTCTTTAAGTTGCGCAATCTTATTGTCCAACACTTCTTTAGATAACCTTTTAATCTCATCAATAGTGAAATCTAAAGATTGCAAGTATTTGATTTGAAAAACTCTCTGCAGCGAGCTTTCATCATAATAACGATAACCATTTTCTTCATTGATTTTTATTGGCTTTAAAACGCCTATCTTGTCATACCAGATAAGAGCTTTCGTTGTTATCCCTGTTAGATGAGAAAATTGTCCTATTGAATACATCGTATCTCCTTTATGCTCTCACTATAACATTATAGTTAACTATAAACTCAAGTGTTTTTTGAAAAAAAATTAAAATTTTTTATTTTTGTTATATTCAAATCAATCTTAAACGACTTTTTGGTTATATACTTCGTATTTTATTAAGATCATAAAATGATAAATACATAAAATATAATTTATCAAGTAGCAAAAAGATAAATCTCTACATAAACTTGTAGATAACAAATTTGCAAAATTTTTAAAAAATTGCAAGAAGAAATAAAGACTTTAATATAATTTATTATCTATCTATATATTAAAAACATTTTTACATTTTAAACTAAAAGTTTTGTGATACAAATTGTATTGATGATTTCTTCCACATTTGAGCCTCGACTTAAATCATTTACTGGTTTATTGAAATTGAGCATTATTGGCCCGATTGCTGTATAGCCACCTAATCGTGCCACAAGTTTATATCCAATATTGCCTGCGTTCAAGTCTGGGAAAATCAGCACATTTGCATTCCCTCCTACTTCACTTGATATCCCCTTTTTCTTCGCGGTAGCTTTGTCCAAAGCAGAATCGACCTGCATTTCACCATCTATTAAATATTTTGATTTTTTATTAGCAATTTCGGTGGCGATTCGCACTTTATCTACCATTTCGCTTGATGCACTGCCTTTGGTAGAATAACTTAACATAGCAATTTTCGGTTCTATGCCCAACACTTTTTCAATAAATTCCGCACTAGATATTGCAATGTCCGCCAAATTTTCACTAGTAGGATTTTCTATAAGTGAAACATCAGCAAAAACTAACGGATCAGCGCCTTCTTTTACCATCAACATTATCCCTGTGACTATAGGCTTATCCGGCTTGGTTTTGATCACTTGTAGTGCGGGGCGCAATGTGTCCGCTGTCGACCAAGTGGCACCCGCCACCACTCCGTCTGCCCGCCCTGCTTTTAGCAACATCATTGAAAAATAATCAGCACGCCTTATTAACTCTCTTGCCTTATCGATAGTCATTCCTTTATTTTTTCTTAATTCAAATAGTTCGGTTGCAAACTTGTCTAAATCTTTGTATGAACTAATATCTATTATTTCGCAATCACCTGATTTGAAACTTTCGTCATATTCTTCACTCTTACCAAAGACAATCAATTTTGATATCTTCTTGTCCAAAATCTCTTTCCCCGCCAAATATACTCGTTTGTCAATATTTGCCTCGGGCAATATGATAGTTGCATCTATCTTTTTTGCATATTCTTTCAATTGTTCTACTATTTCCATAAATTCTCCTATTCATTTGTTTCTTTTATATCTTTTGTTTCTTTGCCGTTCTTCCCTTGCTCTTTATATGTTCACTTTTTATTTGTTCACTGTCTTTTGCTATAACGGAATTTACTGTTTTAGGCTTTTCTGCTTTCTTTGGTTGATCATCTTTTATTCTTAAAAGTTGTTTGATTTTAGCAATATATTGCCTTGTTACGCTGGCGCCTTTGTGAATCGCTCTTTGTGCCGACTTCTTCGAAAAGTCCATTTGACTGACATTTGGTTGAGATATTTCAATTCTTAAATCAGCCAATTTTGGTTTGCTATTCATAATTGTTTGCGTCATAAGAGTGGTGGCGTTCATAATTGTTTCCACTGTTTTCATTCTTTGTTTTTCAATCTGCTTTGAATAATCACCAATCACATCAACCGAAATAATCACAGCATCTGGCATATATTCTTTTGCCACATCTTCAGGAAGGTTGTTCAAAAGTCCGCCATCAACAAACACATTCTCACCTTTTTTGAAACGCGGAAAAACTCCTGGTATAGATATACTTGCCAACACACTTTCTCGTAATAGTCCCGAGTCAAAATGATACTCCTTGCCAAGATTGAGTTCGGTAGAAACAGATACAAATTTTATATCACACTCATCGTGCGTTTTGTCTTTCAGTTCTTTATTAATCAGGCGTTTGACTTTATCTACATTCAATAAATTATCTTTAAACAACGCAGAATACAAACTAAACGGACCTAGACTATTGAATTTTTCTGCCAAATCTTCCAATCTTTCCACAGAAATGCCCGCGCAATAAAATCCGCCAACCAAGGCACCCATAGATGTCCCCACAATGATATCTGGCTTGATACCATTCTTTTCCAAAGCCTTCAACACTCCAATATGCGCATATCCTTTTGATGACCCGCCACCCAAAACTAATGCTAATTTTTTCATATCTACCCCTATCCTTAATATAATTATATATGATTAAATTATTAAAATCAAATAAAATTTTTATTTTGTTAATATTATTTTTATGCATTATTTTCATTTTAAATCCTAAAATTTATTCAGAATCAGTGTTATCTGCAATCTCTGTTTGGGCAATTAAGGTTTTGCCTGTGCTGTTTCCATTTTTTATTTTCACCCGAATTATCGTAAATCTAGCAACATTCGAAGCCGGAAAATTGGACAAGTATTTCAACAAATTGTACCGCGTGCCAAGTTTTGGACTGAAAATCTTCCTTTTGTCACTAATATCGGGCTATCCAATGGGCGCAAAATTGATTTGCTCGCTTAATGAACAGGGGAAAATTCAATCAAAAGAAGCAGAAAAAATGATGTCATTTTGCTCAATTAGCGGTCCAATGTTTATAATTGGTACAGTGGGCGTAAATATTTTTTTGTCCTATAAGGCAGGTCTAATTATCCTAATTGCCAATATATTGTCCGCACTAATTAACGGATTAATTTATAGAAAAGATAAATTTTTGCAAAAAGATCAATTGTATTCAGGCAAAAACAAAAATAATAATAGCGATTTAATTTCAAATGCTGTGTACGATTCTACTATCTCAATACTATTAGTTTGCGCATATATGGTGTTAAGTTTTTTGTTGATTGATGTTTTACTAAATATCAGATTAATTGATAATATCGCAAAAGGCATTTCAACTATTTTCAATTGTCCACAAAATTTTGGCGCTATAAAATCAAGTATCATTGGGCTATTTGAAATCACGCGCGGAATCATTGAACTAAATAATACTAGCATCAGTCTAACTATTAAAACTATCATTGCTAGCGGGTTGATTGGCTTTGGTGGAGTCAGTATCATACTGCAATCGCTTTCGTTTTTAGGCAAATTGAATATCCCCGCACGAACAATTTTGAAACAAAAATTAACACAGGGTTTAATTTGTTTGATTGTCACAACTCCGCTGGCTATAATCTTTATCTAAAATCGTCTAAACATATAAAATATAAATAATATGATAGATTATAATATAAAGTATAATAAAATATGATAATGATATAAAGTATAGTGATATAAAATATATAAAGAATATTAATAAATATAATATTATATTTTTACATTAATATTTGTTTATTTTATCATACAATTATAATAAAATATCCTAATATTATATTTACTCCTAATATTATAATTACAAATATTACATTAATTAATTCCATTTAGAAACTCTACTTTTAAAAAATATTATATCATTATACAATTTATAATAAAAGTCATTCAAATTATTATGTTAAAGTTATAAAAATCTTTTCTATTATATGAAAATTATTTCCTTTTTACCCTGTTTTAAAATTATATATCTTCATTTGAAATCGATTGACATATAGCTATATTTATTGTAAAATAATATTAGAGGTATATATGAAATTCAAAAAACTTGAATATCAGCATAAAGATTTGCCAATTCTTAAAAAAGATATGATTTTCCGAATTATATTTATGTCATTGTTTTTGGCAATATTTATTTGGCAATTAATATCTATGTTTTTCAATTATTTTCACGATTCACTATCTAACACTATGTTGATAGTCAGCGTGTTTGTAATGTTGATTTCTCTCATCCTGGCGCTCACTGCCCTGATTTACGCATTTAGAGATATTAATATCATAAACGAGGTCCGCCACCAAGGAAAAGCGGTGCGCACTATCAGCGTGATTTCAAACAACAAAAAAGGTAGTTTCTTGAAAATGTTTAATTATTTGTCCAAATTTATTGCTTTCGCAATGATGTTGGTGCTTGTCTGCGGAATCACATATTCAGTTTTGGAACTTGTATATTTTTCATCAATCACCTTTTATATGCCAATTTTGATTTTATTTGCAATCAGCGGTTTCAATAGCGTTTATCATATCAAAATGGAAATGAACACCATATCTAGCGTTCAAGAATATAATGCTTTGTATTAATCAAATAATTATATTATAACCTTAACTTCTCAATAAATTTTGAATACGATTGTTTAAATTTTATATTAATTTTGAAAATGATTATAAAATAAATCGCGCCATTTGTATTGTGTGAATCTTAAAAGTTGTTAACTTCAATCATTCAGCACATAGTATGCGCGGTTTTTTTTAAAAATCGTTGAATTTACTTATTTTCTAATAATGTTTGCTTTAAATTTTAAAATACAACAAACTCAAATTCATATTTTTCATATTTAAAATTTTAAAATACAACCCAATTTTTATCTAATTTTCTATAATCTTACTATAAATATATTCGTACACATTTGCCGCCAATTCACGCCAGCGTTTGCAAGCAACTGTGGCATTATGACGAGTGTCCGTCTTTAATTTCAATGAAAAAATTGAATCGGTAGTCAGTGGCTCCAAAATCCTTAAATCTACAGTGTAACTTCCGTCTTCATTCTTGTACGACTTCGCAACATATTCTTGATTGCGTTTGAATTGCATCTTGTTCTCCTGCGCAAAATGCGAAATCTTGTCACGCAAACTAGCGGGAATCCTTGTATAAAATTGTGACAAGCACTCCCGACCTGCCACCGTGATATAATATCTATTTTCATCGCTATCTGTATTGGGTTTATATACAAATTTCGAATTGATCAGTTGCGACAATAAATCTTTGCAGTCCATCCAATTCACCCAATTATTTTGGCTCGAACAAATCTCCAAAATGGAATTTTCTGTAAGCGGAATCTCCATTTTGTCCAAAACATATAATAAAATTAATTTGTTAACTGTATTATCTGGTACGAAATCCATAATCTATCCTTCCACCTATTATACAACATTATTGAAAAAATGACAACTTTTTTACATCTTAAATCTCTTGCTATGATTTTAAATTTTTGATATAATAATTATAGGAGTATATATGAATAGTCAAAGTGTACACGAATTAATTCCTTTCAACACCGCTTGTGACGAATTTATTTTAGGAAAATACATTTTAGCAGATATCAAAATAGCATCAATTCTACATATCATTTCAGAGGATGAAAAAATCAAAAATATTGTATCATCTTGCATTGATGATTATGATTTTAATACAGCATTTTCGCAAGCATCTAGAGAAAATGAAAAAGGTTTTACGCTGACTATCCCTACGGAAGAAAAAGAAGTCATCGCTTTTGTATATAACCTTCTGTATAGATTTGACAACAAAATTTATGATTTCTACGATTTTCTCGCTAGATATTTCAAAAATGAAGGTGAACCTAACGGAAAAGAATTTTATAATTTTGCAAACGCAATCATCATTCCTTTCAAGCAGGCTATCAATGATATATATTCAAAGCGCCACATCATTGTAGATACTGATGATTATCAAACAAATTATTACAACAAAATTAAAAATTGCATACGCGTAATAATGAAAAATATTGACAATTATAAGTTAAAATTGAATGAAAAAGAAGAATTTACAATGCTTTTAAATTCGTTATTTATCGCTAGCGAAAAGAATGATAAAAAATTGGTTTATTCCCTAATGATTGCACTAGATTATTTCAGCAAAGTAAATAAAAAATCTAGATCTGCATACCTTTCTCTTGAAGAATGTTTCACTTAAATTTTAATTGTTTTTCATCTCTTTGATTCTATCTCATTGCGCTTGCTTTTAAATTTTGTTTTAGCATTCAATCAATTACATATTGATGAAAAATCTATTAAACGATATGAAAAATCTCTAGTTTGTTGGGATACTTCCCTGTTAACTAGAGATATTTTAATAATTATTTTTGATACAATCAGTTTTTAAACTTTTATTATAGATTATTTTATTTATATTTTTTCAATATAATTGCTAATATCCAACTTGAAAATTAATTAAACGAAATTTGGCTATATAAACTTTATTAAAGTTTTAAAACTCCAAAAATAAACTATTTTAATCTGTTTTTTTTAAAATAATAAAAGGAAAATTTTACTTTTATAGTATGTTTTTTTGTTTTTGCTAGTTTAGACAAGTCAACCTTTAGTTTTTTTGTTTAATATGTCCGATTTTTTGTTTGTGGTCAATATTTATTTTTAATGATGTTGTTTGTTTATTTAAAATTTACTAATTACAATTTGTTTAGATTAAAATTTTTGCTAATGTTAACTTGCATATTCGTATGTTCAGCATCAAAACTATTGTATTTTGTTATATAATTTTTTTCCTAATGTAAACAATAATGTTAATACCACAATTAATAAAGCAAAGTTGATTACAAACATAATACACATATACAAAACTATAGATTTTATATACGACATTAATATAAAATACATTATTAATGGTAAAAATGATACTATCATATTTACAATCATCGTTGTTATCATACTACCACCCTGCTTCACCGCTTGCGTCTCGCTACTCCACTTCAATCTTGGCATCTTCAAATTCATCAGCATCCCAAACGATGCATACAAAATTAAACTGATAATGTAATAGAAAAACAATAAAATACAAATCCCTATTTCAAACGGATTAACTACCCAAAGAATTATTTGCGCAATCAATAAAAAAGGAAAAGACAATATAAAATTAAATCCTATTTTTGAAAATATTATACTTTCATATCTTATTGGAAAACTTTTGAGAGAATAAAATTTGCTACCTTCAATTGATATTGATACTGCGGTGGTCGGCACTATTCCTAACACCAATGTAAATAATGTCATTGAAATTACCGCAAAAATGTTTAAACTTTCACCCGCTAGTCCGTTCATCCCGTTCGCCAACACGACCGCCATTATAATCACTAATACAGGACCAATTATGCCATTAATCAGATATATTGGACTAGAAAAAAATGTTTTTGCTTCTTTCTTAATTAATGTAGATATTGGTTTTGATTTTTTATAATAAATTTTTCCTTTTTTCTTTGATTTTATGTTTGTGTTCAAATCAGAATTAATCTTTTTATAACTTATTGATACCACCAATATGCTGATTGAAGTGAATGCCAAACTTGTCAGCACAAAAGCCAACATCCATAGAATACTTGAACTCGTTATAGCATTGTGCAAAAAATATATTTGTGGCAAAACTATTTTAATTGCAATCGGCACTTGTCCTATAAATGCATCGACAAATGCGGTCGTATCCGCTGAATAAATGAATACATATACAAGTATCAAAAACAAAATTGAAATTACGCTTCTAATTATATTTTTATTCTTCATTTTGCTAGAAATAATATTCACTATCCAAGCAAGCAAACTGCCTATTAGTTGGGTAAATGCAGGTAGCAAAATCAGTCCTATTATTGCAAATATTATAGATAATGCGCTGATCTGCTCAAAACAAAAATATATCACAAATGTTGGAATAGCAATCATTGAATTATAAATAAATGACATTATATACGAACTGATATATTTTGCCGTGATTATGCTAGTGGTTTTGATTGGAAGCGATTGAAGAAGTTCATAATCTTTTGACTGATAAAAATATCCTTGCGTATCGAATGCTGTCATCATAATCACCATAATTGTGGCGATCAATAACCCCAACACAATTATCCCCTTAGCCGAACCTGACACGCTAACTTGCAAAACAGCAAAATTGTATATCATATATCCTAAACAAACTGCTATGAAAATAAATAATAATGCAAATGTTAATGCGTTTTTTGCGCCACTGCGTTTGCTCGATCTGCTAAACGAATTAGTTAGCATTTCTTTGAAATATATTTTTGCCAAATTAATCGTGTTTTTCATTCTCTAACTCCAAGAAAATGTCTTCAAGCGAACTCATCCCTTTAACCTTCTCCATTGTATCATACACAATCAGTTTTCCTTGTTTGATTATTGCTACATCCGAACATATTTTTTCAGCCACATCTAGAACGTGTGTGGAATAAAAAATCGTAGCCCCACTATCTGCCAATTCTTGCAATATCATCTTAAATTGATGACTGCTGATCGGGTCAAGCCCAACAAATGGTTCGTCTAGTAGCAACAATTTTGGTTTATGAATGAGTGCGGAAACTAATGCTAACTTTTGTTTCATACCGTGACTGTACGAAGAAATTGGATCTATTAAATCTTTATATATCTCAAGTCTTTTTGCGTATTCTTCAATATTTTTCTTCCTTTCTTCTACACTCAAATTAAACACATCTGCAATAAAATTTAGATATTCAATTCCTTTCAAATGTTCGTATAAGTCAGGATTGTCGGGCAAATATGCCATTTGAAGTTTTGCTTTCAGCGGATCAGATTGAATATCAATATCATTGATCGAAATTTTGCCGTTGTCAAAATTTATTATTCCCGCAATTGCTTTCAGCGTAGTAGTTTTTCCTGCCCCATTATGACCGATAAAAGCGCAAATTTTTCCATCTTCTACAGTCAAAGACAAATCATCTACCGCTATTTTATCACCATATTTTTTTGTCAAATGTTCTATTTTTAACATCTTTTCTCCTAATATATTTATGCCTTAACGCTAAAATAGTATAACAAAAGTTTAATATATAAATCAAATGTTTTTCTATTATAAAGCCAATAAATAAATAAATATGAAAAATTTGATATGAATTATACTGACATTATGACTTCTTTCACAATCTAATAAAAAATCAAAATTCATTTGAATATAATTAATAATTTATAGTATACAATTTACAACAATTTTCAGTTATTATTTTCAATTGCGCAAACAAAATATGACAATTACTTTGAATTATAGAATATCGCGTTCAAAAAAAACTTGACAACCACTTTAAAATGTTGTCAAGTTATTAAAACAATAGATATTTCTCTCTTTGGTGCCGGTGGTCGGGATCGAACCGACACGGGCGGTTAAGCCCCCAGGATTTTAAGTCCTGTGCGTCTGCCATTTCGCCACACCGGCATATTTTGATTAAGATAAATTAATTCGTCATTGCACTTTATAATTATGAAGCACAGGACAAGGTCCCTACAAGAACTATCGTTCGCAGTAGGATAAGGAACAATCTAGCCTACGCAAGCATTGCGAGCTTTCGAGCAATCCAGCATAGGTGCCGATTGTGACGCGCGTCTGCCATTTCGCCACACCGGCATATTTTGATTAAGATAAATTAATTCGTCATTGCACTTTATAATTATGAAGCACAGGACAAGGTCCCTACAAGAACTATCGTTCGCAGTAGGATAAGGAACAATCTAGCCTACGCAAGCATTGCGAGCTTTCGAGCAATCCAGCATAGGTGCCGATTGTGACGCGCGTCTGCCATTTCGCCACACCGGCATAAAATTGTTTATATTATTATGCTTGTCTATTATCCATTAAAATATTAATAGTAAAAACAAGAATGGAGGCACCAACCAGATTCGAACTGGTGATGAGGGTTTTGCAGACCCGAGCCTTACCCCTTGGCGATGGTGCCACACAGACTATATAATTATATATGAAAAAAAATAAAATTGCAACATATTTTATGAAAGTTTTTTAATTTATTATTAAAATAATAGTTTAATATTCAATATTTTTCATTAAAATATTTTTTATTGTTTTTTAATTAAAATTATATAGATTTTGCAATATTGCTTCAGCAAACCCATATTTTTTTCAATATTATCATTAAAATACATATTTTTCTCCTATGTTATTTAATTTTTTACTCAACTTATTGACTTTTTATAAAAAATTGCATATAATAAGATTGATATATAGGTTAAGCACAACAATGTCTCTATATATTGTTGGTCATCCAACAACTAGCGGAAGCCTTTAAGGCTTCTTTTTTTGTCGTCCCTTAAGTTTTCTAAGTTCAATTTTATTTTTGTATCGTGAATTCTTATTGGGATGATTAATTGCATTGATTTTGATTGTATTAGCTTCTTTTTCTGAAATATCATATTTAGGATTGCCACGTTTAAATTTGTCTCCCAACTTTATTGGTTTTCCCTCATTATCCAATCGCTTAAGATGAGCATTATACTTTTCTTTTTGACCAATTTTATTAATGACAGTCAATTTACCTCCAGACTGTACTTTAACTAATATTAATTCATCATTTTTATTCGTCTCAATTACAAACGCATCACGATATAATAAATAATTTGACATTTTTTTCTCTCGTATATTGCGAATATATAATAATAATTGCGTTTATTTCGCATTTTACCTAACTTTTGCTATCTCATACTTATGATATGCCATTCGTTTATACTATATGAGCATAATTTTTAGTCATAATATTTATTCGTTTATTAAATAAACTTATATACAATTAATTATGCTTAAATTCTACTCACAAATAAAAATGACTAGGTTTGACACCACTAAATGTACAACCTAGACATATTAAAAGCACAATATATTGTGTTTATGGAGCGGAAGACGAGATTCGAACTCGCGACATTTGCCTTGGCAAGGCAACGCTCTACCACTGAGCCACTCCC